>DATJRX010000001.1:0-33168 GCA_035504395.1 Thermoplasmata archaeon
GGTTCGACGCGCTCGCCCCGGCCGGCGACAGGACGCCGACGAGGACGTAGAGGAGGTAGAGCGTCGGCAGCGAGGTCGACTCGGCGAGGGCGACGTAGAGGACCGCGAAGCCCGCGTAGTTGAGCAGCAGGAGGTTCCGCCGGCTCCGGTAGTGGTCGGAGACGTACCCCCAGAAGACGGAGGCGACGATGACCGCCGTGTTGAAGAACGACGCCGCGACCGCGACCTCCGTCCACGAGCGGTGGAGGGTGACGAGGATGAGGAGCGGAAGGGCGACGCCGAACCCGGACGTCGCGGCGTTGATCGGGACGAACGCCGCGAGCCAAGGCCGGGTGAGGAGCCGCGAGCCCCAGCCGGTCGATGCCGCCGCCATCCGAGTGTCAGCCGCCGAGGAGCGGGGCGGCGGCTTATGGAGCTATGGCCCCAACGGCACGGGGGGGTGGCGAAGGTCGGGCCGCCCCCGGGACGGTTCGAGGTCTCGCGCGCCGCTCGTCCCCGAGAACGCTTATTAAGCGGGCCCGTAGTGGGCGCCTCGTTCCCATCAGGGGGGCCGCGTCGTGGCAATCGGTTTTGTGCTCATCAGCACGGCGCCCGCCAAGGAGCATGAGGTGTACACCGAGCTCCTGCGGGTCAAGGGGATCGTCGAGCTTCACCCGCTCTTCGGCGAATACGACCTGATCGCCAAGGTCGAGGCGGAGGACTTCAACGCCCTCGGCCAGCTCGTCGTCGACAAGATCCGTTCGGTGCCGGGCGTGATCGACACCAAGACGCTCACGGGCATCAAGTTCTGAAGGGTACCCCATGTTCGATCTATTGGCCACGGAGTTCTCGGTCGGCGGCTGGCAGTTCCTGACGATCCTCCTGCTCGTGTTCGGACTGTTCCTCATCCTGGCGGGGATCTTCACCGCCTACTTCGGGAGCGGCAAGAGCCGCACGATCGGGGTCGTCCTGCTCGTGGTCGGTCTGGTCGTCGGCCTGCTGACGGCGTTCCTCTACCACGACGGGTCGTTCAACGGCGGGTCGAGCGGCCACCTCGGGAGCCTGCTGCTGAACTCGTTCCTCGTGATCATCGCGGCGGTCATCGGCGCCCTGGTCGCGGTCGGGATCTTCCTGGTCGCGATCATGAAGTCGTAGGCCGCGGGGCCTCCGTCGCCCGGGCGGGCGCGTCGCGATGCGGGTCCGCCGGCTGGTCACGCTCGCCACCGACATCGGTTCGGCCTACGCCGCCCAGATGAAGGCGATGCTCGCGTACGCGCTCCCGCCCGGCGGGATCGTCGACCTCGCGCACGACCTGCGGCCCCACGCCGTGGCCGAGGCCGCGTTCCTCGTGCGGGCGATGGCCCGGGGCTTCCCACCCGGGACCGTGCACGTGGTCGTCGTCGATCCCGGCGTCGGGGGACGACGGGCGCCGATCGTGGTCGCGACCCGGGACGGGTCGCGCCTGGTCGGCCCGGACAACGGGGTGCTGATGCCGCTCGCGAGCGACCTCGGCGGAGGGCCGGCCTACGAGATCGACGCGGATCGGGTCCGGCCCCAGGGGCGCGTCGGGACGACCTTCGACGGGCGGGACGTGTTCGCCCCGGCCGCGGCGCGCCTGGCCGCGGGGGCGGACCCCGGTCGACTCGGACGGAGGATCCGACCGCATCCGTTCCGATTGCCGGCGGCGGTCCGATCCGCGCGCGGAGCGCGGGGGGAGGTCGTCCACCGCGACCACTTCGGGAACCTGATCACGAACATCCCGACCGACTGGGTTCCGGCCGGCGCCCGAGCGGTCGAGGTGCGCGGTCCCGGATCCCGCTCGCGGCGGTGGCCGATCGTGCGGAGCTACGAGGCGCTCGGCCGGGGCCGCACGGGGGTCCTCGGGTCGAGCTTCGGATCGCTCGAGATCGCGGTCGCCGAGGGCGACGCGGCGCGGCGCCTCGGCGCGGACGTGGGCACCCGCCTGAGCTTCGCCTGGCGCCCGGCCGGCTCAATCGGTAAATAGCCACGGCGCCACGCTCCGAGGGCTTCTCAGGTTCCATGGCCAAGCGCGACTACTACGAGGTCCTCGGCGTGCCGAAGACGGCATCCGAGGACGAGATCAAGCAGGCGTACCGGCGGCTCGCCCGCCAGTACCACCCCGACGTCGCCAAGGAGAACCCGAAGGCGGCGGAGGAGAAGTTCAAGGAGCTCTCCGAGGCGTACGAGGTCCTCGCGGACACCGAGAAGCGCCGCCGGTACGACGCGCAGGGATTCGACGCGGTCGAGAGCGACTTCGGGCCGGGGGGGTTCACCTGGCAGAACTTCACCCACCAGGGCGACCTCGAGGACCTCATCGGCGCGTCCCCTTTGTTCCAGCAGCTGTTCGGCTCGCTCGGCGGCTCGTTCTCGACCGGGCGAACGCGCTCGCTCAACCGCGGGAGCGACGTGGAGGTCGCGGTCCGCCTGCCGCTCTCGGCCGCGGTCGAGGGGGCCCGCCCGATGATCGAGGTCCCGAAATCGGGGCCGTGCCCCGACTGCCACGGGACCGGCGCGCGCGGGGGCACCGCGCTCGAGACCTGCCCGGAGTGCCACGGCACCGGGCAGGTGCGCCGCGTGCGGCAGCAGGGCTACGCCCAGTTCATCTCGATCGGGGAGTGCCCGAAGTGCCACGGTACCGGCCGACGGATCCTCGAGCGCTGCCCGACCTGCGGCGGCTCAGGGATGCGCCGGACGGTCGAGCGGATCGAGGTGAGCGTCCCGCCGGGGATCGACGACGGCGCGGTCCTGCGGGTCCCGGGGCACGGGGGCGCCGGGATCGACGGCGGTCGGAACGGCGACCTGTTCGTCCAGGTGCTCTTCGAACCGAACGACCACATCCGCCGGGAGGGCGTCGACGCGTACACCGAGACGACCGTCGATCTCCCCACCGCGCTGTTCGGCGGAGAGGTGACCCTCCCCGCGATCGAAGGCAAGGTCGCGCTCAAGATCCCGCCGGGGACGCAGCCCGAGGTCCAGCTTCGGCTGAGGGGCCGCGGCTTCCCGCACTTCCGCAGCGCCGCGCGCGGCGACCTGATCGTCACGGTCCACGTCGAGCTGCCGCGCAGCCTCTCGTCCCGTCAGAAGGAGGTGCTGCGCGAGGCGCTCGGGCCGGGCGCGACGTCCGGCTCGGGCCGGCGGGAATCGTTCTTCCGCCGCCACGGCACGGACCGATGAGCGGCGACCCCGAGCCCGAGACGGGCGGCGAGTCGTACTTCGCGGAGCGGCCCCACTCGCGCTCCGCCCCGCGGGAGCTCCGCTTCCTCTACCGGGGCGAGCTCCTGACGTTCGTCCTCGATCGGGGCGTCTTCGCCGCCCGCGGCCTCGACCCGGGGAGCGCGCTCCTGATCCAGAACCTCGGGGTCCGCCCGACCGACCGCGTCCTCGACCTCGGGTGCGGCTGGGGCGCGGTCGGCGTCGCCGCGGCCAAGTCCGCCCCGGAAGGCCACGTCGTGCTCACCGAGGTGAACCGACGGGCGGCTCGCCTCGCGCGGCAGAACCTCGAGCGGAACCGCGTGCACAACGCCGAGGTGCGGATCGGCGGGTTCTTCGACCCGGTCCCCGGGGAGACCTTCGACGTGATCGCGACGAACCCGCCGTACCGCGTCGGGCGACCGCACGTCCTCCGCCTCCTCGACGAGGCGCCGGCCCATCTCAGCCCGAGCGGGCGGCTCCTCCTGGTCGGCAAGGGCAGCCAGGGGATCCGCTTCTACCAGGAGTGGCTCGAGGCCCACGCCCCGGGCCCGGTCGCCGTCCTCGACCGCGGGTCGGGCTACCGGGTGCTCGAGATGCGTCTCCCGGGGACCCGACCGACGCCGGCCCCACGGGGAAGCGCTTAAAAAGGCGGGGCTGCTCGGCGCCCGCACCCTCGGACCTGGGGTCGGACGGCCGTCGGCCGCCCGCGCGACGCCGGGTTCCGGGAGCCGAAGGGGAGTGAACTCCGCGCCCAAGGAATCGAAGGAGACCGAGCCCGCCGCCGCGACGACCGCGGACGCCGGGGCGGCCGCCTCGCCGGAGAAGCCGGCGCGCAAGGAAAAGGCGGGCAAGGGCAAGGAGGGGAAGGACGGCAAGGACGCGAAGGAGGGCAAGGAGGGGAAGAAGGCCAAGGCCGGCGCGCCCGGTACCACGGGCAAGGCCGCCAAGTTCGTCCCCGACAACCCGAACTTCCGCTACATCGTACGCGTCTCCAACACCGACCTCGACGGGACCCGGCCCGTGGGGCTCGCCCTCACCGGCGTCCGGGGCGTGGGCGCCCGGCTCGCCCAGGTCGCATGCCGCCTCGCGAACGTGTCGGCGGTCGAGCGGATCGGGAACCTTCCCGAGCCCGACGTCGAGACCCTCGAGACGACCCTCTCCGCGCTCCCGTCGAAGGTCCCGGCATGGATGATCAACCACCCGCACGAGCCGATGCTCGGCGAGTCGATCCACTACATCGGAGCGGACCTGGACTCGCGGCGGCGCGACGACGTGAACCAGATGAAGATGATCCGGAGCTACCGCGGCGTCCGCCACGAGCGCGGGCAGAAGGTGCGCGGCCAGCGGACCCGCTCCAACGGCCGCACGGGAATGGCCGCGGGCGTGCTCAAGAAGGCGGCGAAGGAAGCCGCGGCCGCCTCGGGCAAGGAAGAGGCGGCCCCCGCCCCGGCCGCCGCGCCGGCCAAGAAGGAGTGATCTCGATGGGCGATCCGAAGTTCCTCCGCCGTACCTACGACACCCCGAAGCACCCGTGGGAGGCCGCCCGCATGGAGGAGGAGCGCAAGCTCCTCGAGAAGTACGGGCTGAAGAACAAGCGGGAGCTGTGGAAGGCGCAGTCGATCCTCCGCGGGTTTCGCGGTCAGGCGCGCGAGCTCCAGGCCCGGCTCCGGACGGGCGAGACCCAGGCGCAGCGCGAGACGGAGCAGCTGCTCCAGCGGCTCGCCCGGCTCGGCGTCCTCCAGGTCGGGACCCCCACGATCGACGACGTGCTCGCGCTCACCACCGAGGACGTGCTCAGGCGCCGCTTCCAGACGATCGTGCTCGGACGCGGACTCGCGCCCACGGCGCAGGGCGCGCGCAAGTGGATCGTGCACGGGCACTTCGCGATCGGCGACCACCGCGTCACGCGACCGGGCTACCTCGTCCGCCTGGACGAGGAGGGCCAGATCGCGTACTCCCCGACGAGCCCGATCTCCAGCGACGATCACCCCGTGCGCGTCGAGCTCCGGGAGCGCCTCGCCGCCCGGGCGGCCCCGCCCGAGGCCCCGCCGGTCGCCGCGGAGGGGGAGCACTAGGCCATGGCGAAGATCGGGATCGCGCACATCTTCGCGAGCTACAACAACATCCACATCACCGTGACCGACATCACCGGCGCCGAGACCCTCGCGAAGGCGACCGGAGGGATGGTCGTGAAGGCCGCGCGCGACGAGTCGAGCCCGTACGCCGCGATGAAGGCGGCCGACCAGATCGCCGCGATCCTGAAGGAGAAGGGGTACGAGACCCTCCACGTGCGCGTGCGCGCCCCGGGCGGGAACCGCGCCCGATCTCCCGGTCCCGGCGCGCAGGCCGCGATCCGCGCGCTCGCGCGGGCCGGCGTCAAGATCCAGCGGATCGAGGACGTGACCCCCGTCCCGCACGACGGCACGAAGCCGAAGGGTGGACGGCGCGGCCGTCGGGTGTAGGACCATGCCCGTCACGATCCAGGAGCTCAAGCCGCGCGGGACCGTCCTCGAGTTCGAGGGCCCGACCGCGTCGCAGGTCAACGCGATCCGCCGCACGCTGCTCGCCGACGTGCCGAAGCTCGCGATCGAGGACGTCGAGTTCCACCTCGGCCCGATCCGGGACGAGGCGTCCGGCAAGGACTACGACTCCTCGACCAGCATGTTCGACGAGGCGGTCGCGCTGCGGCTCGGCCTCCTCCCGATCCCGACCGATCTCGGCCAGTTCCGCCGGAAGAGCGAGTGCACCTGCGGGGGCACCGGTTGCGCCCACTGCCAGGTGATCTACTCGATCGACCGCAAGGGTCCGTGCACGGTCTACGCCAAGGACGTCGTGCCCCTCGGCGACGCGTCGCTCGCGATCCTCGAGCCGGACGTGCCGATCGTCCGCCTCGGCGCCCGCCAGGCGCTCCTCGCCTACGCGACCGCGACCGTCGGCTCCGCCCGCGAGCACGCGAAGTGGCAGGTCGCCCACGCGGTCGGGCTCTACCCCCGGCCGCACGTGAAGATCGCCAAGAAGGAGGGATGCACCGACGCGTGCCTCAAGCGGACCGCGGCGTCGTGCCCCGTGAACATCCTCGAGTTCGGGAACGGGAAGCTCTCGGTCACGGACGAGACGAAGTGCATCGACTGCGGCGCGTGCGAGCACGCCTGCGAGCACGGATCGATCAAGATCGAGCCGGACTTGGAGCGGTTCTTCCTCCGCTTCGAGACCGACGGCTCGCTCACGCCCCGCGAGGCGCTCCGCTACTCGCTCAAGGAGCTCAAGCGCCGGTTCGAGGACCTGCGCGAGACGCTCCAGTCGATCCCGTAGTCCGGCCCGGCGACATCCAGTCGTAGCGCAGGATCGCCGCGACCCGCCCGAGCGCCGCCAGCCGGTGCCCCGCCTCGCCCTCGTCGCGGACGACCAGGATCCGCGCCCGGGCCGTTCGCGCCCGGTCGAGGGTCGGCAGGACCGCCGGGTCGGCGAGCGCGCTCTCGGAGACCAGGAGCGTCTCCACCGCCCCCTGCTCGACCGCCTCCGCGACCTCGGTCGGGCCGACCGCCGCGCGCAGTCCGCCGGCGAGCGATCGGACGAGGCGCTCCACGACCTCCGCCTCCTCCGCCGCGACCTGGCCGCGGAGGACCTCGGACGCCCGCCCCGATCGGAGGAGCTCGTCGACGCCGACGCGCCCGGACTCGGCGCTCGCGACGACGGTGACCTTGCCCCTCAGCGCCGGCACGTTCTCGGAGATCCGCCGGGCGAGCTCCTCCTTGAGGAAGCCCGGGCCGGCGATCACGACCGCGGTCGCGCTCGGTCCCTCGCGGGCGAGGAGACGCTCGAGCTCGTCCACGTACGCCCGGCGGTCGCGGTCGCTCTGTCCGCCCTCGTAGCGCTTCCCCGCGATCGTGCGTCGAAGGTCCGCGACCGGCTCGATCGCTCGGCCGCGCACGCGGACGAGCGAGGAGTCGCCCCAGTCGACCGCGGCGATGAGGACGGACGGGTCCCCGCGCCCCTGGAGCCCCTCGTCGAGGAGCGTGCGGTCGGCGGCGGTCGGCTGCGGCTTCACGACCGTCACCTCGTCGCCCTCCCCGAGGTCGAGCGTGTGGTGCCGGCCGATGTCGAACGGCCCCTCGACGATCGGGCCGGTCACGCGCACGTGCCGGGAGAAGCCGTGGAACTCGACCTGTTCGGCGCGGACCGCGAGGTAGACGCGCCGGCGGCTCCGCTCGGCGCCGGCCACCTCCTCGGGCGCCTCGGGGTCCCGGCGCGTCGTCGACGCCCCGACGATCTCGCCCGGGTGGAGCAGCCGCGCGAGGCGCCAGAGATCGCTCGGGGTCTCGAGGCGGAGGCGGAACTGGCCGGTCGCCGCGTCGTGGTGGAGGAGGCGCACGATCCGACCCCGCGGGGCGCGCCCACGGGCCCGGGGTTAATCCTCTCTTCGATGGACCGCACTCCCGCGCGTCGCGGAAGGCTTATCGCGCCGGCACCGGGTCGGGGACCCCGCGGAGGGCCCTCCTCTGACCCGCTACGCCGACCTGTTCCGTCGTCGCTCGTTCGGGTCGTTCCTCGCCGCGGGCGCGCTCCAGTTCGCGGCGCCGAGCGGGATCCTCGTCATCCTGATCTTCGCGATCACTTTCGCGTACCCCGCCTCGGACCGGGGGACCTTCGCGCCGCTCGCGCTCGCGTTCCTCGGCCTCTCGTCCGCGGTGCCGACGCTGGTGACCGCGTTCTTCGCGGGCGCGATCGCCGATCGGTACGACCGCGGCGGCTTGATGCGCGTGATCAACCTGATCGCGCTCGTCGCGACCGCCTTCGCCGTCGCGGACTTCGTGGTGCGCCCGTCCGCGCCCGTCCCGGTCCCCGGGCCGCACGGGTTCTACCTGCCGGAGTGGCTGCTGCTCACCTACCCGATCTGGGCGACGATCGTCGTGAGCTCAACGCTCTTCCGCCCGGCCTACAACAGCTCGGTCCCGAAGTTCGTCGAGCCGAAGCTGCTCGGTCGGGCGAACGGGCTGATCTACTCGGCCGCCGCCCTGACGAGCGCCGCCGCCACCCTGATCGTCGGCAGCCTGCTCACGCTCGCGCCGACCGAGTACGCGTTCACGGTCCCGTTCCTCCTGTTCTTCGCGACGCAGGCGACCCTGCTCATGCTGGACGTCGACCTCTCCGTCACCCGGACCGGCCGGCGGCGGGCCGTATGGAGCGAGGCGAAGGAGGGATTCCTCTACCTCGGGCGCCGGCGCGAGCTGCTCGAGCTCACGATCGGCGCGCTCCTGGTCAACTTCCTGGCCGCGGTCGCGCTGGTCGAGCTCGGCCTGTACATCGGGCTGTGGCTCGGGCTCGCCCAGGGGTTCTGGTACGGCGCGCTGGTCGCCGCGTCGACCCTTGGGGTCGCCGTGGGGTTCCTCGTGATCCCGCGGGTGCGGTTCGAGCCGCACGCCGGCCGCTGGGTGATCGCGTTGATCGGCCTCATGGGACTCGCGCTCCTCTCCCTCGGCCTCGTCCGGTCGATCTGGCTCGCGCTGCCGATCATGTTCGTCTACGGCATGATGCCGGGGATGGTCCAGACGGTCCTGCTCTCGACGATCCAGGCGACCGTGCCCGACGCGATGATGGGACGGGTCTTCTCCGCCGACGAGGTCGGAAGCTACGCGCTCGTCCCGGTCGGCCAGTCGACCGGCGGGCTCCTGACGCTCGCCATCGGGGTCCAGGGGACGTTCCTGGCCGCCGGCGGGGCGATCTGCGCTGCGGGGCTCCTCATGGCGGCGACGTTCGGCGCCTTGCGCCGCCTCGGGTACCACCCGGCCGAGGAGACGCTCGGCGAACCGCCCGAGGGCGAGACCGCCGCCCCGGTCTAGTCGACGCCCGAGGCGACCGGGATCCGGTCCGTCGCGTACCAGGCGAACGCGGGACCGAGCGTCCGAACGAACCCGAGTCGCTCGTAGAGCGCGACGGCCGGGGCGTTCCCCTCGGTGACGTTGAGCACGATCACCGACTCGCCGCGCTCCCGGAGCCGGCGGATCGTCTCGACCATGAGCCGCCGGCCCAGCCCGCGGCCCTGGAGCGCGGGGTCGACCATCACGTCGGCGATGAGGGGCCCGTACGAGGCCCGCACCACGAGCACGGCCCCGGCGGGTCCCTCGTCGCCCATCGCGACCGGCGACGCCCACGGGAGGAACTCCCCCCAGCGGCCCCCGAGGAGCTCCTGGACGGCGAGCTCGGCGTCGTGCACCGGATCCTCGTCCTCCAGGAAGAGGTACTGGTCGAACCGGCCCGAGTACGCGCGGTGATGCAGGCGGGCGAGCGACGGCCGGTCGTCCGGACGAACGCTGCGCAGCGCCCCGATCCCGTCGGGGGCCGGCGGAACGAACGCCTCGGGCGGGAGCCGCATCTCCGAGCGCGCGAAGCGCGCGAACCCGAGGTCGTGCATCAGCGCGCGCTCGTCCCCCGCGGAGAGCCCCGCCAGCCCGCCGGGGGCGAACGCGACCGCGCCGGCCGCTCCGCGGACCGCGGAGAACAGCTGACGGTACCCATCGGCCGATCGGAACGGCGCCGCGAGGTAGGCGACCTCGACGGTGGCGCCGACGGGCGAGCCCGGGTCCCACAGGGCCAGACCGGCAGCGCGGCCGTCGTGCCGGAACAGGAGGCCGTGGGCGGTGCCCTCGAGGAGCTCCTTTTCCAGCGTCGACCGCCACGGGATCGCCTCGTCCGATCGGGGGCCGCGCGCGGCGAGCGCCTCCCGGAGCAGTACGACGGCCGACGCGGAGTCCTCGGTGACCGGGTGGATGGTGAGCACGCCTCGAGGGAGCGCGGTCGGGGCTCATCATCCTGCCGCCGCGGGCAGGAAAACCTAGTTATCGGGCTAGCGTTCCCCCGGGCGTGTCCGACGGCGTCGCGGAGATCGACCGCCTCCTGAGAGCCCGCCACCTGCTGAAGCATCCGTTCTACGTCGCGTGGTCGAAGGGGGAGCTGTCGCGCGAGACCCTCCAAGGCTACGCGGGCCAGTACTACCACTTTGAGTCGAACTTCCCCCGCTACGTCGCCGCGGCGTACTCCCACCTGACCGACGCCCGCGACCGCCGCGTGCTCCTCGAGAACCTGGTCGACGAGGAGGGTCGCGACCCGACCCACCCCGCGCTCTGGCTCGACTTTGCCGCCGGGATCGGCCTCGCCCGGACCGCGGCCCGGTCGGCGAAGCCGCGGCCGGCGACGCGGAACCTGCTCGCCGCCTACGAGCGCCTGACCGCGCGCGACCCGGCGCGGGCCCTCGCCGCGCTCTACTCCTACGAGTCGATCTTTCCCGAGATCGCGGCCGAGAAGTCGCGCGGGCTGCGCGCGTTCTACGGGGTCGAGGATCCCGCGGCGCACGAGTTCTTCCGCGTCCACACCGGTGCGGACGTCGCGCACTCGGCGGCCGAGCGCCGCATCCTTCGGTCCGAGCTCGCCCGCGCGCCGAGCGCGCGCGCCGGCGCCGTCCGCTCCGCGCGCGAGGCGATCGACGCCTGGTGGTCGTTCCTCGACGCGTTCCCCTGCGCCTAGCGCGAGCGCCGGAGCGGTCCCGGGGCGCCCGGTGCCCGGAAGGGCCATCGGAAGACGGTTATTGACCGACGCGCATAGGTGATGGGCCATGGGAGCGTCCCTCCCGATCCCCCGAGAGCTCGTCGATTTCCTTCGGCTCACGGGCCCGCAGTCGATGCTGCTGCGGGGCCCGCCGGGCTCCGGCAAGACCAGCCTCTCGCTGGCGCTGCTCCAGTCGTTCCCGGGGAAGCGCTACTACGTGACGAACCGCGTCCCGAACGACGACGTGATGCTGGCGTTCCCGTGGCTGGGCCAGAACGGCCACAACGGGATCCAGGTCATCGACAACACGCAGTACGACCAGAGCATCGCGCAGTCCGCCCGCGCGCTCCTGCAGGGCACCCTCGACAAGCTGACCGACAGCTCGTCCGCCGAGTCCCGTGAGCTCGCCGAGTTCCTGTGGCTGCCCGAACCGCTCCAGGAGGCCTGGAGCCGCCTCGACCCGAAGCAGCCGACGCTGATCGTCATCGACTCCTGGGACGCGCTGGTCGACTCGTACCTGGGGGGACCGGACGGCGCGGGGCATCCCGAGCTCCCGAACCGGGCGGAGATCGAGCGCTCGCTCCTGCGCCGCATGGGCCGGGCGACGACCCACCTGTTGTTCGTGCTCGAGCGCGAGGAGCAGACCCAGCTCGACTACCTCGTGAACGGCGTCGGCGTGACCCGACGGGAGATCGTCCAGGGCCGGCTCGAGCGCTGGCTCACGCTCTACAAGCTGCGGGGCGTCCGCATCGAGAACCCGCTCTATCCGTTCTCGCTCGAATCCGCCCACTTCGAGTGCATCTCCCCGCTCCCGCCGTACGCGGACCTGCGGGGAGGGAAGTTCAACCCCGCGCCCGACCAGATCCCCGGCCTCCTCTGGCCGGGTTCGACCGCGTTCGCCGAGAGCTTCGGCCGCCTCCCGCTCGGGAAGTCGACCCTCATGGAGGTCGAGAAGGACGTGCCGAACGCGATCCCGTACCTCCTGCTCGCGCCGATGCTCGCCCACACGATCGAGCGGGGCGGGCGGGTGATCTTCATCCCGGATTCGAGCACGCTTCCCGAGGACGTCTGGGACTCGCTGCACGGCTCCGCCGACCGGACCCGGTTCCTCCAGCAGGTCCGGTTCCTCCTGCCGCCGGCCGGGCCGAACGAGGCCCCGACCGAGTTCGACCCCACGATCGTGCGGCTCGGAGCGGCGGCTCCGACCGGCGCCCTGCCGCCGGGCGACGAGATCGGCATGGACCAGTTCCTCCGGTCCGGCTCGACCGAGACGTCCCCGGGCCTCTTCGTCGTCTTCCTGCAGGGCCTCGTGGCGATCGCGACGTCGATGGGCGTGGCGATCACGGCCGAGGTCGCCCAGCGCCTGCCGGGCCAGATCCAGGCCGCGGTGCGGGGCTCCCCGATCCACGCGATCGCGGTCGGCGCCCCCGAGTCTCCGCTGCTCGACCCGCTCCGCGCGACCTCGGCCCTCCGTCTCCACCTGCACCAGGGCCAGGGCCGGGTGTTCCTCTACGCGACCGACCCGTGGACGCCGGCGTTCGTGCTCACCGAGGGGCACGACCGCGCGCCGTACGGTCTGCTGCGGGTCGTTTAGGCCGGGGCCCGCCCCCAGGGGTCGACCTGCGAAATTAATAACCCCGCGGTGCGTTATTCTATCTCAGGTGGGACCCGGGGCCGGGCCGGCCGGGTTCTGGTATGCTCGCGCTGCGCTACCTCGTGGTGGACGATTCGCCCACGGTGCGGCTCACGATCCGCCAGGCGCTGACCCAGGAGAAGGTGCCCAGCGACATGGTCGCCGAGGCGGCGACCGCCTCGGAGGCGATCGCCGCGTTCGATCGGGACCATCCGGACGTGGTGTTCCTGGACGTCAGCCTCACGGAGGGGGCGACCGCCCCGTCGAAGGCGGGGCCGGTCCTGAACCTCTTGCCTCCCTCGCGTCCGGCGCCGCAGGGCGGGAACGACGTCGCCCGCTACATGATCGCCCGCGACCCGAACATCACGGTCGTGGTCTGCACGGGCAACGCGGCGGACGATCCGCGGGTCCGCGAGCTGATCAAGGGCGGGGCGTTCCAGCTGCTGCAGAAGCCGATCCGGCTCTCGCAGATCCGCGAGGTCCTCCGCCAGGTGCAGGCCGAGCGATCGGGCAGCCCGTCACCCGGTTGAGCCGACGGACCCCGAGCCCCTCGCCGCGTCGCGCCGGGTCGTGAGCTCCCGGGCGACCGCCGGGTAGTCGCGCGTCACCCTCCGCGCGATCCCGCGCATCTCCTCGAGATGGGCGTGGCGGGCCTCGCGCTCGAGCTCCGCGAGCCGCCGCGAGAGCGCGAGCGCCCCGACCTGGGCCGAGCTCGACTTCAGGCGGTGGGCGAGGTCCGCCGCGGCCGGCGCGTCGCCTCGCCCCGCCGCCGCGTCGAGCGCCGGGATGGCGCGGGCGCTCTCGTCGAGGAACGCGGTCAGGAGCGCGGGCACGAACGTGGGGTCGCCGCCCGCGAGCTCGAGGAGCTGGGAGTACGAATCGGGGTCGATCGGGCTCGGCCCGGGGACCGGCGCGGGTGCGCCCGGGCTCCCGCTCCCGCGGGGTCGCAGCTCGAGGAGCGCCCAGGGACCGGGTCCGGGGCGCACGACGTACTCGATCTCCCCGGCCCCCGGGACCGGCGACGCGGTCACGCCGGCGGCGGGAGGGTCGGAAGGGCGGCGGCCCGAGCTCGGCCCGATGAGGTCGGCGATCCAGGACGGGCGTCGGGCGAGCTCGTCCGCGGGAAGTCCGGCGAGCGCGAGGAACGCGGGGCTCGCGACCGGCGCCCCGCTCGCGGGCCACCAGGCGACCGCCTCGGGGGTCTCGGCCAGGGAACCCGCGACCCGGTCGGGTCCCGCGGTGGCGAGCTCCTGCTCGAGGCGCTGGCGCCTCAGCGCGGACCCGAGGACCCGCGTCAGGTGCCCGCCCGGGAAGATCCCCTTCACCTGGAAGTCCTGGGCCCCGGCCTCGATCGCCCGGCGGACGAGGACGGGGTCCTCGGCCCCCGAGAGCACGACGATCGCGACCCCGGGGGTCCGCGCGTGGATGCGCCGGACCCCTTCGTCCGCCCGGCTGTCCGGGAGGCCGAGGTCGAGGAGCACGAGGTCGATGCCCCCCCGGTCGAGCCGCTCGAGCGCCGCCGCCAGGCGAGGGGCGTGCTCCGTCCGAAAACGGGCCTCGGGCTCGTGGCGAAGGGCCCACTCCACGAGCCGCGCGTCGCCCGGATTGTCCTCGACGATGAGGACCGCGAGCTCGGCCTCGGCCATCCCGGCACTCCCGCCCGGATCACCCGGGGAGCTCGACCGTCGCGAACCAGAAGTTCTGGAGCGTTTTCACGACCTCGTGGAACTGCACGAAGTCGATCGGCTTGCGGACGTAGCAGTTGGCGTGCTGGTCGTAGGCGCGGGCGACGTCCTCCTCCGCCTGCGAGGAGGTCATCACCACGACCGGGATCCGACGGAGGGATTCGTCCGCCTTGACCTCGCGCAGGACCTCTCGGCCGTCCTTCCGGGGCATGTTCAGGTCGAGGAAGATCAGGTTCGGCCGGGGCGCCGTGCCGTACTTTCCCTGGCGGCGGAGGAACGCGAGCGCCTCGACCCCGTCGGGCACCCAGTGGATCTCGTTGAGGACCTTGCTGTCCCGCATCACCTCGCGGACGAGGCGGGCGTCGGCCGGATTGTCCTCGATGATCAGGATCTGCACGGGATGCGCGGCGTCGGGAGTCCTCGGAGACATGGTCGCCCGGACGTACGATGCGCCGAGGCTCCCGTAAAACCTTGTGCCGCGCGCACGTGCCCTAGACCAGCTCCTTGAGCCGCTCCTCGATGAGGCTCATCGCCGCGACCTGGGAGCGCTGTTCCGCCGGGGACGGCGCGCGGACCGGGGCGGCGGGCACGGCGGCCCGCTCGGCCGGGATCGTGAAGAAGAACGTCGTGCCCTCGCCGGGCCGGCCCGAGCTCTCGACCCAGAGCTTGCCGCCGTGGCGCTCGACCACCTTCTTGCAGACCGAGAGGCCGATCCCCGTGCCGGGGTACTCCTCGCGGCTGTGGAGCCGCTGGAACAGGACGAAGATCCGCTCCTGGTACTCGGGCGCGATCCCGATCCCGTCGTCGCGGACCGAGAACCGCCAGTCCGGTCCGCGCCGCTCGGCCGTGACCCAGACGTGCGGCGGGTTCGGTCCGTGGAACTTCACCGCGTTGCCGATCAGGTTCTGGAGCACCTGCCCGAGCTGCAGGGCGTCGCCCTCGAGCGAGGGCATCGGCCCGCGGATCACCTCCGCCTTCGACTGCGCGATCGACTCGCGCAGGTTCTCGAGCGCGAGGGAGAGCACCTGGTCCATCGCGACCGTCGTGAACGGCTGCGCCCGAGTGTCGATGCGGGAGTAGGAGAGGAGCGCGTCGATCAGCTCGCGCATGCGGGTCGCCCCCTCTCGGGCGAACCGAAGGAAGTCGCGCGCGTCGTCGTCGAGCTGCGCGCTGTAGCGCTGCTCGAGGAGCTGCGTGTAGCTCCCGACCATCCTAAGCGGCTCCTGCAGGTCGTGGGACGCGATGTAGGCGAACTGCTCGAGCTCCCGATTCGATCGGGCGAGGGCGGCGCCCCGCTCGGCGAGCGCGTCCACGAGCTGGCCCCGCTCGGCGAAGTCGCGCAGGTAGACCCCGGTCACCTTGCTGCCCCGCATCGTGGAGACCACCGCGCTGCGGACGACCACCTGGATCGGGACGATCCGTCCGTCCTTCCGGCGCCCGGCGAGCTCGCCGCTCGCGGTCGGATCGCCGGGAGTGTGGTCCGCGATCATGCCGGTGATCTCGACCCGGGCCTCCTCCGAGAACAGCAGCGCGATCGGCTTTCCCTGGACCTCGTTCGGGGTGTAGCCGAGGAACCGTTCGATCGCGCTGTTGCAGTAGCGGATCCGCTGCGAGTCGTCCAGCAGCAGCAGCACGCCGACCGGGAGGTCCAGCAGCAGCCGCGCGCGGTCGTCGAACGGCTCGGGGGCCGCCGCGGCGCGGCGGGAGAGGAGGGCGGTCGCGCTCCACATCCAGAGCGGGACCCGCCGGCGCCGCGGCGGCGGCCGCGCCGGGGCGGGGCCGCGGGCACCGGTCCCGATCACGGGTGCACCCCGCGGTCGGCCGACTCCGGAGCCGGGATCGGCTCGTCCGGCAACCCGAAGCGTCGCTGGGCCCACGCCGGCGGGTAGAACGCCGCCAGGATCATCAGTCCCGGGATGACCTCGAGGAGGGTCCGGACCAGCAGCAGCGGTCCCGAGGTCGCCGGCACGAAGATGTCGAGCGCCATCCACAGGAGGATCGCCCCGCCCACGAGCCAGATCCGGCCCCGCTGCTCCGCGATCCGCGTGCGCCGGACGAGGGAGAGGTAGAGGAGCGCGCCGACGAGCTCGGGACCGACGAGCAGGACGATGACGACCGCGGAGAGCCAGGGGATCGCGGCCACGCTGTACTGGATCCCGGGCGATCCGTCGACGAAGGCGACGCCGATCGGTGCCTGGGCGAAGGTGTAGTAGATCGCGATCACGAAGAACGCCGCGTAGATGACCCCCAGCTCGGGCAGGTGGTAGCGGCCGGTGTAGACGTACGTCAGGAACCCCACGAGCGCCCAGAGCGCGACGACCGCGATCACGTCGGCGACGACCGTGAACGTCAGCGCGGCCGCGAGCGGGAACGCGTTCGCGAGGGCGAGGCCCATTTCGAGGGCGTCGAGGAGGATCGTCGCGCCCAACCCTCCCCAGAAGAGCGCCAGCTGGATCGAGGCGAGCCGGGCGGGCGAGGAGACGGTCCGGCCGAAGATCCGATCCGCCACGTAGAGGTAGATCGACGCGACCCCCAGCGAGACGACGGCGGTCGCCACCGCGAACGCGGCGTCGTGGGGCGGGACCAGCGGCGACATCGACTAGGTCCGGTGCGGCCGACGGGAACCGCGTGGCGCGCTCACGTTCCTCGCAGACTGCGGCGACCCTCGGGCGACGGGCGGACGGGACGCTCCTCGACGCAAGAGGCGTGGCCACGGGTTAAGTTACTATCGCGCGGGCCGCAGCGACCGCGCCGCCAGCTTTCGTCGGCCCGGGCCGCGGACCCCGCGGTGGCGCGATCGCCGCTCAAAATCGCGCCGCGGAGTGCAGCGGGCCGTAGGAATCTTATACTACGCCGCGGATATGTCATTCGTCAGACAAAACTGGGGAACTTGTCTGACGAAGATGGCCGACACGTCCGAGCGGGTCACCGTTCGCATCCCACAGGAACTGCTCGAGAAGCTCAAGCGGATCCAGGAAGCGAAGGGGACCCCGACGATCTCCGACACGATCCGCGAAGGGCTCGAGCAGTACATCGAGCTCCACCTGCCGCCGCAGAACGTGCGCAAGGTCGTCGTCGAGCTGTCGCGCCAGGACAACAACCGCCTGGAGGAGTTCGTCCGCGAGGGCAACTCCGTGAGCGTCGACGACGCGGTGCGGTCGGCGGTCCGCGAGTACATCCGGGGCCGCCTCGAGCAGCTCTCGCCTCCCGCCCGCCCCCACCGACGGGAAGGGGAGCCCGTGGTCGCGGAAGGCTCCTCGCCGCCCTAGAGGGGCCGGGGCGTCGAACGTGCCCGACGGCAAGCCCCCCGAGGCCTGGGCGTCGCTCGCGCTCTCGCCCCCGTGCGCCGTCGTCGGCCTGGGAGGCGCGGGCAGCGAGGCGGTCCAGGACCTGGTGAGCCTCGGGATCCCCGGGGTCCGGGCGTTCGCGATCAACAGCGATGCGAAGCACCTCCTCCGGATGGGCGTCGAGGAGCGGATTCTCATCGGAACCCGCGAACTGCGCGGGCGGGGGAGCGGCGGGGACCGCGCGTCCGTGCTCCGCGCGGCCGAGGAGGGCCGGGAGGAGATCCTGCGCCGCCTCGCGCCGTTCGAGATCGTCTTCCTGCTCGCCGGGCTCGGGGGGGGTACCGGAAGTGCGTTGCTGCCGTTCCTCGCCGCGGAGCTGCGGAAGACCGACACGCTCCCGGTCCCGGTGGTCTTCCTGCCGTTCCAGGTCGAGATGGACACGAACCAGGGCCGGCGCGAGAACGTCGAGGCGACGATCGGGGAGCTCGAGGAGATGGGTGGGCTCTTGCTCGTGCTCGCGAACGAGAAGCTGCGGCGCTTCGAGTCCCTCCCCATCCACCGGGTCTTCCACGTCCGCAACGCCTACCTCCACTCCCTGGTCTCGAGCCTCGTGGACATGGTCGAGAACCCGTCGCAGCTCAACGTCGACCTGGCCAGCCTCAAGAACCACCTGCGCGAGGCGGGCCTCTCCACGCTCATCGTCGGCGAGCACCACATCTCCGAGCCCGAACGGCTGGTGCACCAGGCGCTCTCCGACTCCCTGCTCGACTACCACCTCTCCGACCTTCCCTCGGCGCTCGTGCACCTCGACGGCGGCTCCAACCTGACCCTCCGGACCCTCGACCGGGTCCTCCGGACGGTCCGCCAGCGCCTCGGCGAGCCCCAGCACCTCGTGTTCGGGACGCGCGTCCGCCCCGAGCCGCGCGACGTCGTCCGGCTCACCGCCGTGATCGGGGGGCTCCGGCCCCGCACGGTCCGGGACGCCCTCCGTCCCGGCGCGCCGGGCGGCTCGCCTCTCCTCGCCCGCTAGCCCGCCGCGGGCTCCCGCCGGTCGAGCTCGTTCTGCACGACGTCCACGACCTGGGACGTGCGGAGCGAACGCGGTCCGACCGAGAGCCGGGGGACCCCCGAGCCCGCGAGGACGGCGCGCTCGCCCTCGCTCGGGTCGTAGGGATCGGAGACGACCGCGCCGAAGTCGCCCGGCGGGATCGGGTGCGCGACGATCGGCGCCCCGTCCTCGGTGAGCCAGACCGTGCCCGGTCGCCGCAGGAACTCGGTGAGGGCGGCGATCGTGTCCGCCGGCCCCACCGAGAGCCCGGGAGATGACTCGACGACCCGCTCGAGCCCCTGGGAGCGAACGAGGGCGTTCTTGAGGAGCGCGGCCGTCGACCGCTCGTCCGGATTGAGGTAGCGCAGCCGGGCGCCGATGAGGTCGATCCGCCGCGCGGCCGGCGTCGGCGCCGCGACGAACAGGACCGTGACCTCTGTATCGCGTCGGAGGTCGTTCGACAGGGTGAACGCGGTCGAGACCGCGCGGGCGATCTCGTCCATCCGGCCGGCGCCGCCCGCGAGGTCGTTCAGCGTAAAGCCCCCGTGCACGGGCACGCGGTGGGCCAGGAGCAGGAAACGGCGCATCGGGCGCCGGAGGCCCGGACGGCGATTAACTCCGCGGGACGGACCCGAGGACGGGGCGCCTATTCCTCGTCCACGACGTGGCGGCGGCCCCGGCCGGGGGTCGGGGCCTCGGGGGCGGGCATCGGGTTCTGGCGACGCTCGAGCCAGATCTCGTCGCCCAGCTCGTGGTAGACCGCGTGCGCCGCGATCCCGGTCCCGTGCTCCCCGTGGGGAAGCCGGAACGCACCCGACCGATTCGCGTTGGAGGAGTAGATGACCTCCGCCTCGCCGGCGGCGGCCATCGCGGCGCTCTCCTGCCGCGCGAGGTCGAAGATTCGGTCCTTGCGGAACATCCAGTAGTGGATGCGCCACTCGCGGCCGTCGTAGAGGGTCGTCTCGTCGCGCTCCGTCTCGAGGATGCCCGTGTCCTCGAGCATGTAGAACGTGTCGCGGTCGTCGGGCTCGAGCACGTTGTCGATGATGCGCTCGTTGAAGCCGAAGAAGTTCAGCACGTGGGCGGCGATCGACCGCGCGTCCTCCGGACGCATGCCCTCATGGCCGACGGACCGGCGGATCGCCTTCGCGAGGGAGTCGAAGTCGACCGGACCGCTCGCATCCGCGATGGCGGCGTCCGTCGGGATCCCCGCCCGGGTCGTCCGGAGGTCCTCGTCGGACCTCAGGGGAACGGGGTTCCGGAGGGTATACCGGCGGCCCGACGCCTTCGAATCGCTAGTAGGCCCTCGCATGGCGAATTCTATCCTTGGTGACCGTATAAATAAGTTGGCGAACCGCCCCGAACCCCGGCGTGGGTTGAGACCCGGAGCCCGTGCGGGCGAGACCGCGCGCGGGTCGCGGCGCTCGCTACAACACGACCTTTCGGCTCCGCCCGACGCGCTGCAGCGCCTCGATGCCGGGACGCCACTCCTCCTCCTCGATGCGGAGCTCCAGCTCCGCCAGCTGGGCCATCTCTCGGGGGAACGGGACCAGCGCGCGGGCCAGGTACACGTGGGCGAACGGCCCGCTGGACGGACCCGTCCACGGCCGACCCGACTCGACCACGGATCGGTACTCGTAGTACTCCGGCGCGGGCGTGAACCAGACCAAACGGTCGTCGGTCCCGCGGCCCGCGCGAGGGCCCCGCGAGTAGACCTGGAGGCCGAGGTGACGGATAACCGCGGTCGGCAGGCTGAACAGGTGACGGTCGCCCGGTCGCGCGGAGGCGAGCAGTCGGCCGCGCACCGTCTCGACCGCCAGGGCCTCCCGGGCGGCCGGGGGAGCGATCACCCGGGCGATCCCCGGGCCCCGGGCAAGGAACGAGACCGATCGGGCGGCGTCGCGGTCCGGGCCCTCGGGGGTGGGATAGCGGAGCAGCTCGGCGACCTCGAGCGGGAGCTGGGTCGTGAGCCAGGTGGGGTGCACCGCCCGCAGCAGCACGTACTCCATCGGGACCGGGCGAGGCGGTTCGACCGAGATAAGAATTCGGGCTCCCGGGGAGCACCGTTCACCGACGCGGGGTGAGGCGCTCGATCGCCGCCGCGACCTCCCGAAAGTCGTCGGTCCTCAGGACCAGGTCGGCCGCGGCGGCGACGTCCGGCCGGGACGGGTTGAGCGCGACCCCCCGACCGACGAGGGGGAAGATCGCCGCGTCCGCGGCCCCGTCGCCCACGTGGACCACGCCCGACGTCCCGGTGTGCGCCCGCTCCGCGAGCGCGCGGAGGCCCTCGCGCTTCGCCGCGCGGATGCGCGACGGGGGGCCGACGATCCCGTCCACGACGTCCTGACCCGTCGTCCCCTCGTAGTCGTCGAAGCCGAACGTGCGCCGATACCACGCGCAGATGTACGCGGGGTTGTGCGACAGGAGGGCGACCCGGGTGCCCCCCCGGTGGAGGAGGGCGATGCCGTCCGAGATCCCGGCGATCTTCGGCGTCGCCGCGAGCGTCGCCTCGAGGTCGGACCACCGGGCCCCGACGGCCAGGGCGAGCAGATTGTGGAGGTGCTCGTCCTCCCCGATCTCGCCGGCGCGGTATCGAGCCGAGGTCCGATCGAACTCGGGCCGCCGGCCCCGCCGGTCGGCGATCGCCGCCCAGCCGTGACCCCGCGTCAGCGTCCCGTCGATGTCGACCGTGACGAGGGGCCAGGGAGGCGGGAACATGCGGTCGCCCTCACGAGCGGCTGCCGATGCCCATCAGGATCCCCCCGATCCACAGCGCGAGGATCCCGACGGCCCCCAGCGGGAGCGCGTAGCGCAGCGACGCGGGCGAGGTCGGGAACAGCACCGTGAGGAGGAGGAGCCCGACCAGCGTGAGGAGGAGGCCGAGCCCGATCTTCTGGTTCTTGGTCAGCCGGCGCCGGGATCGCGAAGGGGTCGCCGGCGCGGCCATCGCGCGCCGACGGAGCGTCGGAAAGATAACCGTACCGGCGACGGGCGGCCGGGATCGCTAGCTCTTCGGCAGCGGAGGGCGGCCCGGGTCGGCCGGCGGAGGCAGCGGAAGGTGGCCGGCCCACTCGGAGAGCTCGGGCGACTCGCGGCGCGCCCGGTGGACCGACGCCTGCATCGCCCGCACGAGCGGGCGAGCCCCGATCGGCGCGATGATCGTCGTGATGAGGCCGACCCCGGCGACGATCGTGAACGTGGTCGTCGAGAAGATGCCGTCGCTGAGCAGCGTCACGGCCATCGCGAGCTCGACCGCGCCGCGGCTCACGACCAGGAACCCGATCGCGAACGATTCCTCGCTCGAGCGCCGGAGCGACAGCCCGATCGCCGAGCCGACCAGGAACTTCGAGCCGATCGCGTAGACGACCAGCGCCGCGAACGCGCTGACCGCGACGTACGAGGTCGCGAGCGAGGTGAAGTTCGTCCCGTACCCGACCAGGACGAAGAACAGGGGCACGAAGAAGCCCCAGCTGACGGCCTCGAACACGGTCGTGATCGACCGGTGGACCTTCTGCCCGGTGATCTCGGGCGTGACGATGAGCCCGGCGTAGAAGGCGCCGACGACGAACGTGAGGCCCAGGTACTGCGAGTAGAGGGCGGCGCCCAGCCCCGCGACCATCAGCAGCGCGAAGCCCGCCTCCCGGGAGTTCCACGTCGACCGGAAGCGCCGCACGAACCGGGTCCACGCGGGTCGGCGCCCGATCCACCGCATCAGGAGGTAGACCGCGAGCATCGTGCCGAGGAACAGCAGGACCGCCCCGATCGCCAGGCCCGAGGCGGCCAGGACGGTCGAGCCGCCCCCGCTCGCCACCCTCAGGAGGATGGCGAACACCGAGACCGCGCACAGCTCGTTGACGACGGAGGCGTTCATCAGCAGCGCCCCGAACGGCGTCTCGAGGAGCTCCATCTCGCGAAGCATGATCCCGAGGACCGGGAGCGCGGTGATCGAGATCGTCAGTCCGACGAACAGGTCGAGGGTCGCGGAGAACGTCGGATAGAGCAGGTGAACGAGGCCCGCGCCGAGGAGGAACGGGACGAAGAAGATCCCGACGCCGAGCAGGGCGGCGGGCACGCCGGTCTGCCGCAGTTCCTTCGGGCTGATCGACAGCCCCGCCATCATCAGCACGAAGAAGGTCGCGAGCGTCTCGAGGCCCGAGAACTCCGTGGTCACCGCGGGCGAGGTGATGCCGAGCGCGGGCCCGAGCAGGGTCGGTCCGAGGACGACCCCGACCAGCAGCTGCCCGACGAGCGGCGCCTGCCCGAGGTGGGTGAACAGCTCCCCGACCAGGACGGCCGACGCGACGAGGATGAACAGGCCGATGATGAACTCGGTCGTCGCGTCGATCATCGACCGTACCGAACGATGGGACGGCCCCGGCGACCGTCGCCGGACCCGGACCGAGGGACCCCCGCCCGCTCCCCCGTCACATGGTCCGGGGGCGGTGGCCCCGCATAACTAGCTTTGCCCGGGCGGGACGCACCGGCCCGCGGGTCGCCGGGCCCGAGACCCTTTGAGGCGTCGTCGACTGCGCCCCGCGTGCCGCGCCGGTCCCCCTCGAGTCCGGGCGCCGGGACCGACCGGGCGGCCGTGGAGGAGCGACGGGCGCGGGCGCTCGAGGAGCCGCTCGACGTGCGGCTCCGTTCGCGGGACCCCTACCCGATGCTCGAGGTCCGCAACCCCGTGCACCGGACCGTCTACCTCGTGCTGTTGCCCGAGTTCCCGGCGCGGACGAGCGCCCTGTGCACCTGCACCGACTTCGCGCGGCGGGGGCTGGGGACCTGCAAGCACATCGAGGCGGGAGTACCGTGGCTCGAAGCGCACCCCGACGCCGTCCCCCTGCGCCCGGCCCGTCCCGGGATCCGCGCGGCGGCGCTCTGGCGCCGCATCGAGGCGGGCCTCGGGGCGCTCGCGCGATCCCCGCCGCTCGACGCCCGACGGTGGCGGAAGGTCGGGGCCGTGCTGCTCGACGGTGGACCGGCCTGAGAAGAGAGAAGGAAAGGGTTCGCCGCCGCGGACGATGTCCGTCTACGCGGAGCTCATGCCGGGCGCGCCCTTCATCGCCCGGACCTTGTAGTACTCGGGGTCGACGATGACCTCGCCGTTGACGCCCATCGTCTCGATGGTCTTCAGCGCGGCGCCGCCCTGCTTCTTCGCGGCCTGCCAGTCGGGGATCGGGATCGAGAACTTCTTCTCGACCTCCGTCCGGTAGATCGGGCCCGAGTTGTACGAGCAGAACGGGATGACCCGCCCGTCCGGGACCGCGTAGTGGATATCGCAGCGCATCAGGCGCTGGATATCGTAGTCGTACGCGTCCTGGAAGTGCATGTTCCCGATGTAGAGCGTGCGCCACGTGAACTTCGCAAGGGCCTCCTTGTTGCCCTCGGTGAAGATCCCCGCGATCACCTTGACGCAGTTCTTCTCGCTGAGCCCCTCGGGCGCCTTCGCGAAGTCGAAGTACTTCGAGACGTCGTGCAGCAGGCGGGCGCCCGCCACGGCCGTCCGAACGCGCGAGAACCGCGCGTCGCGGTACTTCTCGATCATCGTCTCGACGTTCTCGAAGAAGCCGTCGACGTCCATGAACCGCGGGAGCGGCGTGATCTTCTGTCCGTCCTTCGAGATGAAGGCGAACGTCGCGCAGCCGCAGCCCGGGTGCGTCGTGAGGGTCATCTTCTCCTCGCCGTGGATGATCGAGACGAGCTCGGAGATCGGGGCCACCGACGGGACGGGGAAGAAGTCCGACCGCTCGAACGGACCCTCCGTGCACAGGATGCGCACGAGGTCCGACTGCGTGAACCGCATCTGGAACCGGTCCTTGTCGGGGATACGGGCCGTCAGCGCGACCGGCTGGAAGTTGACGCCGCGGACGACGTCGATGTTGTCGATCGCGAACTTGACCGTCGGCCAGATCTCCTTCTCGTTGAACCCGCCGACCAGCGTCGGGACGAGCACGACCGACAGCGGCTTGTCCGGCTTGCCCGCGGCCAGCTCGGCGGCCGAGGAGTGGGTCTCGCGCGCGGCCTGGATCGCCTTCTGCTTGACCTTCAGGAGCGGGACGCCCCGCACCTTGCGGTAGATCTCGTCGTCCAGCCCATCGAACTGGAGGTAGAGCGTGTGGAGCCCCGAGTCGCGGCACTGCTGGGCGAAACCCGGTTCGTTGGCGACGCGGATACCGTTGGTCGCGACCTGGATCTGCTTGAAGCCGAGGTCGCGGGACATCGAGACCGCGTCCAGGAACAGCGGCGACAGGGTCGGCTCGCCGCCCGAGAACTGGACGGCCACCGTGCCCACCGGCTTCTGCTCCCGGAGGGTCTTCAGCATGAAGTGGATCTGCTCGCGCGTCGGCTCGTAGACGTAGCCGGCGGCGTTGGCGTTCGCGAAGCAGACCGGGCACTTCAGATTGCAGCGGTTGGTCAGGTCGACCAGCGCCAGTCCCGTGTGGGACTTGTGGTGGCTGCACATCCCGCAGGTCGTAGGGCAGCCGCGGAACTTGTCGTAGTAGGGGTTCTCATAGCCGACGCCGTCGTGGGCGTACACTTCCATCCGGAGGTAGAAGTCCACGTCGTTCGAGATGATGTCCCAGAAGTACCCGTGCGTGCGGCACGTCTTCTCCATGATCACACGACCGTCCTTCTCGCGGACGATCGCGGGGATCACCTTGATGCACTCGGGACAGACGGACGCCGTCTTCCTGGGCAGACCCCGCGGGGCCTGGAACTCCTTCATCACACGCGCCGGCATTCTCGTTTCTCCACTTCGAGCCCGCGGCCTTTCGGTCGGGGCTCAGGTTGGCCACCTCCCCCGTCCTACATAATCCATCTGTCGTACTGCGCGCTACAAAACCGACGTGCCGTGACGTGGAGTCGCACGGCAGCGGTCGCGACATTTACCGCCACCGGGCCCGATTCTTCGGCGGAGGTTCGCCCCAGGGTCGCGCGGGTGGGGGCGCGGGCGACCGCACCCGCGAATGCGTATCGAACCGCGCGACGGAACCCGTCTCCGGTCGATTCCATAAGCTCCGGCCGCATGGGTCCTGGGACTCCGATGCCGCGATCCAAGCGCTCGAGGAAGGGCCCGAGACCGCGATCGAACCGGGCCCGGACCCCCACCCGACGCCCGACCCCGGCGAAGGGCTTCGTCGGTCGCGACGCATCCCCTGTACTGGACAAGTACCCTCCCAAGGACCCCGGTCTATCCGTCCGCGGGCCTCCGGCCCCCGGGCCCGCGACGACCCCCGTCCCCGGGCCGACCCCCGCGGCCGCCGCTCCGGCCGGAGCGAGCACCGCAGCGCCGACGGCCCCCATCCCTCTGATCGCGCTGGAACGGCCGTTCGATGTCGACGAGTTCTCCACCCTCCTGGGCGAAACATCCGTCCGAGTGACCGTGCCCCGGGAGGACCTGGCCGAGGTGCTCCGCCGCGTGAGCGAGTTCATGGGATTCGGGATCTACGTCTACTCGGTCGCGGTCCGACCCGCCCCGGGCGACCTGCTCAAGAGCTTCGTGGTCGAGCTCCAGCGGGTCGACTACAACAGCGCGAAGGGCGTCTGGGTCCCGTTCGAGGAGAAGGGCGTCTCCTCCTCCCCGTTCGGTCCGTCGGGCACGCGCACGTAGCGCCTCGCCCGCCGGCGCGACCCTATGTACCGAGCCCCCTTGGGCCGCGACGAACGAACATGACGATGCCTTCCGAGAAGGACCGTTGGGAGGTCGAACTGCGTCAGCTGCGCGAGGAACTCCACGCCCTGCGCGAGGAACAGCGGGAGCTGGCCCGCTCGATCGAGCAGCTCGTCCAGGCGTTCCGGACGATCGCGACGCACCTCGGCATCACGGCCGAGCCGTACGCCCGCAAGGATCGGAAGGACCGGGACCTGCCCGGATTCGCTTAGGCGGCCACGGGGCCCGGCGCGGGGATCGCCTTTCGCGCGTACCGCCATCGCCCCTCCATCGTGTAGATGCGGCGAAGGCGCGTGCGCACGCGAGCTCCGATCGGGGCCGTCGGCCGGTCGACATCGGTCAGCTGCAGGGTGGCCCGGAGACCGGGACCGAACTCCACCACGGCCACGCCGTACGGGCCCGAGAGCGAGACCTGCTCGTCGAACTCCGTGGGCTGACCCCCGGGTCCGATCGTCGTCGCCGCGACCACACTGCCCTCATCGCGGTTCAGTCGGACCTTTTCGAGACCCGCGGTCGCGTCGCACGCCCGGCATCGGCCGCGAGGAGGAAACGAGACCTTTCCGCATGCGGCGCACCGCTCCGCGACGAGCCGCCAGTGCGCCGGGATCCCCTCGACGTACCGGGGCCATGGTGTGTAGGCCCCTTGGGCCACGGGCAGGTCGGGGCGGAGCGCCACCTCGGGCCGTGCGACCAACTCGAGCGAGGGAGAAGGACCGCCCGATCCGGTGGGCGGCCTCCAGCGACCTGCGAGGTCGTCCCAACGTTCGATCCCCTGGCGCTCGAGATCGACCACGGACGCGGAGTCGGGGAACCAGATCGCGACCGCTTCGTCCTCACCGCCTCCCTCTCGCGGCCCCGCCCCGACGGGCGAGCGCGAGGGCAGATGCGCGCCCAGGAGGAGCGCCGGCGTCCCGTTGCCAGCGCCGGAGGCGAGCCGGGCCAGAGCCGCCGGGAGGGAGGCGACGGCCTCGGGCAGCGGCGGATCGCTTAGCCCCAGGAACCGGGCCAGGTCTTCCGGTGCGGTCGAGGGGACGTCCCCGACGAGGATCGTCGTCGTCGGCCGGGCGTCGAGCACCGTGTCTCCGAGCCCTTCGAGCGCGGCCACGACCATGGTGAAGCCGTCCTCGTCCGGACCCGCGACCGAACCACGCGGTCGATAGACCGACCCGATCGGAGCCTCCGCCATCGTGCTACCCCGACGAGAACAGCGTCACCGCGGCGGTCGCCCCGGCCCCGCCGACGTTGTGCGTCAGCGCCCGCCGGGCGTCCGGGACCTGGCGGGGGCCGGCGGCGCCCCGGAGCTGCAGGAACACCTCGTATGCCTGGCTGACCCCCGACGCGCCGATCGGATGGCCCTTGGCCTTGAGCCCTCCGTCCGGATTGACGGGAAGTCGACCGCTCCGCTCGGTCTCCCCCGAGAGCGTGAGATCGACGGCACCGCCCGGCTCCGCCAAGCCCAGGTCCTCGAGCGCGAGGAGCTCGGCGATCGTGAAGCAGTCGTGGACCTCGAGGAACGAGAGACCGGCGCGCTCCGCCCGCGCGCTGCGGAACGCCTCGTCCGCCGCCCACCGCGTCGCGCCGAACCGGGTCAGATCGGGTCGCTCCTGCACGGCGAGCGCGTCGGATCCCGCCCCGATCCCGTCGATGTAGACCGGGGCGTCGGTGAAGCGACGGGCCCCCTCGGCGGGAGCGAGGAGGACCGCCGCGGCTCCGTCACTCACCGGGCAGCAGTCGTACAGCCCGAGCGGGTCCGCGACCCGCGGCGCGGCGCGGACCGCCTCGGGGGAGACCGGTTTCTGGAAGTGCGCGTTCGGGTTGAGCGCCCCGTTGGCGTGGTTCTTCACGGCGACCGCGGTCAGCGCCTCTGCCCCGCGCGGATGGTCGTGGAGATAGCGCGCGGCGAGGAGGCCGTAGACCCCCGCGAAGGTGAGGCCCGCGGAACGCTCCCACTCGGTGTCACCCGAGACCCCCAGCCAGTAGCGGCGACGGGCACTCGCCACGTCGGTCATCTTCTCGAGCCCCGCGACGAGCACCAGACCGGACGCACCCGACTCGATCGCGCGGACCCCCGCGCGGAGCGCGAAACCGCCCGACGCGCAGGCGTTCTCCACGCGGACCGTCGGCACCCCCTCCAGGCCGGCCTCCTCGGCGAGCACCGCGGCCGAGTTCCCGATCTGCCAGCCCCCGAACCCGAGGGAGGCCAGGAACGCCTCCCCGACGATGGCCCGATCGGCCCCCCGGTCGACGCTCGCGAATGCCCGATCGACGGCCTCCCGCAGGAGGGCCCGCGGACCGGCCTCGAGGACGCCGAAGCGCGTGTGGCCCGCGCCCACGATCGCCGCTCGATGCCCCACCTCGTTGCCCCCGCGAACCGTCTTATCGCATGAGTCGTGTTGGGCAGATAAGGCCGGGGACGCCGTGGCGGAAGATGTTCCCATCGTGGTCGGGGTGTCGGGCGCGAGCGGGGCTCCCATCGCCGTCAAGGTCCTTCGGGCGCTGCGCTCGGCCGGGGTCCCGGTGGCGCTGGTCGTCTCCGACGGGGCGAAGGCGGTCCTGCGCGAGGAGTGCGGGATCGAGCCCGACGCACTTCGCGCGTACGCCGCCCGGACGTACGCGGACTCCGATCTCGGGGCCCCGATCGCGAGCGGCTCGAACCCGACCCGCGGGATGGCGATCGTCCCGTGCTCGTCGAACACGGTCGCGCGTCTCGCGATGGGCCTCGGGGACACGCTGCTCCTCCGCGCGGCCCACGTCCACCTCAAGGAGCGGAGGCGGCTCGTCATCGTCCCCCGGGAGAGCCCGCTCCCGACCCTCCTCTTGCGCCATCTCACCAGTCTGAGCGAACTCGGCGTCGTCGTACTCGACGCCGCGCCGCCGTACTACACCCACCCCGCGACGGTCGACGACCAGACCGACTACCTCGCGGGGAAGGTCCTCGACCATCTGGGCGTGGAGCACGCCCTCTACCGGGGCTGGCGCTCGGAGGCGACGTGAACCCGCGCCGGGACCTCGCCCGCTACTTCCCGGCCCCCCTGGTCGCGATCGCGCTGCTCCTCGGCCTGCTGATCGTCTTCACCCCGTTCCTCACCTCGTACGGCCCGCCGAGCGCGGGCTCGATCTTCTCGCAGGCCGAGCTCATCGTCGACGCGATCCCGGGGAACTCGACCATGCACTTCTACGTCCGCGGGCTGGGAACGACCGCGCGGTACGACTCGATCGAGGTCGGCTTCGCCTTCGGCTTCAACTGGACGGGCGGCTGGCCCTCGGGGAACCTCACCTGGACCAACTGGACCAACGGCTCGAACGTGCTCTCCGTCACCGCGACCGCCGACCGGATGCCGGTGGCCGTGAACGTCACCGCGGACTACGTGGCGTCGGGGGTAAGCGCTCTCTACGCCGGCTTGTTCGCGCTCAACGTGACGGGGGGAGCGGGGAGCGCGACGCTCTCGGTCGCCTCCAACACCGCCGGGATCGGCAGCTTCACGACCCCGGTCGTCGACCTGCCCGTGCCGATCACGCTCGCGCTGGTGAGCACCGGGGCGGTCTCGTGAAGCCGTCGACCTGGGTCCTGGTGTTCTGGTCGCTGCTCATCGCCGTGCTCCTCCTCGTCGAGCTCGCGGAGATCACGCACCTGTTCACCCTCCCGATCGAGTCCGCGATCGGCGACCCGCTCGCCTTCGTCTTCGCGCTCGTCGTCACCACCGTCTTCGCCCTCATCGGGGCGATCTTCATCGGGATCTACCTCTCGGCGCGGATCTTCCGCTCCGCGGGGTTCACCCCGTTCGAGGAGGAGATGCTGCGCATGCGGGTCGACGTCCGCGAGCTCAAGGAGTCGGTGGAGGAGCTGCGGGCGCGGGCCGGCCCCCCGAAGGGGGGCGCGCCGTGAGGGTCCCGGTCGTCGACAACGGAGGCCAGTGGACCCATCGGGAGTGGCGGGTGCTCCGCGACCTCGGCGTCGAGAGCGAGATCGTGCCGAACACGACCGAGCTCGACGCGATGCGGGCCGACGGGATCGTGCTCTCGGGCGGGGCCCTCAGCCTCGAGGGGACCGATACCCCGCTCGGCTCGGTCGGGAGCTGGATCGACCGCGCCGAGGTCCCCGTGCTCGCGATCTGCCTCGGGCACGAGTTCCTCGGCCGGCACTACGGCGGCTCGCTCGGCCGGGTCTCCCCCGAGTTCGGTTCGGTCGACCTCATCGTCGACCGGCCCGACCACCCGATGTTCGCGGGGCTGCCGGCCCGGTTCCGCGTGTGGGGCAGCCACAGCGACTCGGTCACGCGGGCGCCGCCCGGCTTCTCGGTCCTCGCGCACTCGTCGGGCTGCCCGGTCGAGGCGATGGCCCACGCGACGCGGCCGATCTGGGGCGTCCAGTTCCACCCCGAGGTCGAGCACACCGAGGGCGGTCGGGAGATCTTCCGCCACTTCCTGGACCTCTGCCGCCGGTGAGCCGCGGGCGGGCGGTACTCGGGAATATGTACCGCGCTCCGCTCGGGCCCGCGGTGCGAGTATGCCGCGGCTGCGTCGGGGATCGGGCGTCCGGGAGCACGACCTGCTGGCCCGGGCCAAGGTGCTCCGGGAGAGCGTCGAGCCCCTGCTGCCGCGCCGGACCCGCGATTGCCCGCCCGAACGGTTCGATCGCCTGAAGGCCGAGCTCGAGGAGGTCCGCGACGCCAAGGACGACGAGCGTCGCCTGCAGCGGCAGAGCCGGTGGGGCGATCCGATCGCCCGGTCGTACGCGGGGCTCCTGCGCTTCTATCTCGACCCGAAGGACCTGACGGTCGCGAGCTTCCCGCTCCCGGACGGCGAGGCGTCCTTCGCGACCCTCGCCCACTCCTCGCGCGAGGCCGAGATCGCGGTCCAGCAGTCGGACGAGCCGTCCCGACTCCTCCTCGGGTACGTCGACTGGGCGAAGAAGGGCTTCCACTTCTTCGCCACCCGGCGGAGCCTGTGGTGCACCGGACGGGAGCCGACCCCCCCGGACGATTTCCGGAACGAACGGGTCGCCGACCTCCCGTACCGACTGATCGAGGAACCCGCCACCCACCGGTTCCTCTGCACGCACTTGAAGGACGGCGAGCCCCGTCCGTATCTCGAGGTCGGCTGGCCCGACGGGCGAACCGTCTTCCGGGTCTGCCGGCGCTGCGTCAAGACCGACCGTCACCTGCTCGGGAGCCTGTCCGACGGGGCGGCGGTCCCCGACCCGACCGGGGAGTTCCCCGTCCGGGCCGAGTGGAACGTGCGGTGCCAGGGCGGACCGGAGTGCGTCCACGCCCACCTGCCCGAGCTGCCGCGCGGGATCCGTCACAACTACGAGATCGGCCGCCTCTCGGACGCGGGGCTCCTCGACGCCTACGCGGACGAGCTCAAGCCCCGCATCCAGGGAACGCGCCGGCCGACCTTCGTCGCGGGCGGGGTCTGCCACGGGAGCCAGCTCGACCCGTTCGTCGAGGCGCTCGCGGGGACGCCGATCGAGCGGCGGGCGGTCCGCGCCGCGCTCGAGGGCGTCGGGGGGTACTTCGAGGTCGACGAGGCGGTCGCGAGCCGGGCGCTCGAGCGCCTGTGGTCGGAGCACGCCGAGGCGATCGTGCGGACGATCGTCGACGATCCCGCGGAGGCGCGCCGGTGGATCGACGAGGCCCGGGGCGCGCCCGGGCGGATCGCGGAGATCCTGAAGCGGGCGCAGCGCCGCAGCGAGGAGCGCCAGGTGCTGGACGAGCTCCCCCGCTACTCGACCCTCGCCCGTGAGGCCGCCTGGGTCGACCGGATCGCCCGCGAGTACCGGACGCACGGCGAGGCGGCGGCCGAGCGCGCGATCGTGCAGTCCCTGCCCGGGGAGGGGAAGGAGCGCGGGCTCGCGTTCGGCCTCCTGACCGCCCTCGGCCGGGCGGGCGCCCACGCCTGGCAGTTCTCGAAGACCGAGCAGGAGTTCGGGAGCGCCCTCGCCGATCGCGCTCGGTCGACGCTCGCGGCCCCCGCGGCCCGGTACCACGAGGCGCTGGACGCGCTCCTGCAGTCGGCCGGCGTCGCCGATTGGGGCGTCCGGGAGCCGTAGAACGCCTGTCCCAGAGTCACCCTCATTTCGCGCGATTCGACCGAGAGCAAAAATACCCGAACGTTTCCTGTTTTCACCATCCGGTCCCAGGTCTTCGGGAGACCAACGGGAGCGGATCGTCGAAATGGCCGCGTCAGCCGCAGGCACGTCACCGTCCGCCGTGGTCGTCGCCGGCGACGAGGAGACCCGGGTGCTGCTCCGGGGCCTCCTCCGCCTGCACCACTTCCGGGTGGACGGCGAGGCCGAGGGCGCCCAGCAGGGGATCGACCTCGTGCGCGAACACCGCCCGACCCTCATGGTCGCCGATGTGAATCTCGCCGAGGGGAGCTCGAGCCAGCTGGTCGCCGAGGTCCGCCGGGTCGCGCCCGAGATGCGGGTGATCCTCGTCGCCCCCGCGTCGCGGCCGCCGAGCCTCACCGGGCCCGACGACGGCGGTCCGGACGCCGTGCTGCTGCGGCCGTTCCGCATCCGGCAGTTCGCCGAGGCCCTGCTCCCGTCGCCCGGAGCGGGCCGACCGCCCGGCACGACCTAGCGGCCGTCGGGGCGGGGCCAGCGGAACCGGCGGATCGCGGCCGCCTCCTCAAAGTGGAGCTCGGGCGCCGGAACCACGAGGACGTGGGGCGGCGCGCCGAAGTCCGCTTCGGCGAGCGGTTCGACCGGACCGATCCAGCCGTCCGCGTCGTCCCGTCCGACGCGGGCGGCGACCGCCACGTCGGCCCCCCGGGGCAGGAACCGCGCCTCCGGGTCCCGGGCGCGGAGGAGGCGCAGCGCCTCGGCCGCGGTGAGGTAGCGCCCCTCCTCCGGCCGGAGATCGAGCAACACCAGGGTGTGGAGCCCGCGGCCCGCGTTCGCCGCGATCTGCTCCCAGGGGGAGATCGGCTCGAAGCCGGGGGCCGGGATCGGCAGCGAGACGGTCCGCCCGCACCGGTAGTGCATCAGTCCGAGGAACCCGACCGCCGCGGTGAGGATGCTGGCCGCCGGGATGTACCGCCACCGGTGGCCGGCGCGCTCCGCGGCGAGGCGGAGCGCGACGTGCGTGGTCGCGGCGAACGGGTCGCCG
>DATJRX010000002.1:0-16093 GCA_035504395.1 Thermoplasmata archaeon
GCCGAGGGCGGTGGCCGTGAACAGCTGGTGTCGGAACTCGTGCGAGTACGGCGTCATCCGGCGCCCGCCACCAGCCGCAGGAAGTACTCCTCCAGCGACGTCGCCTCGACCTGGAGCTCCGTGACGACGTAGCCGCGCGACACGAGATCCCGGTTCAGCTGTCCGACGTCGACGCCCCGCCCGGTCAGCTCGAGCGCGTCGCCCGCCCGGGCGATCTGACCGAGGCCGGTGAGGTAGGCCAGGCCGGCCGAGTCCAGGTTCGGAATGCGGAGCCGCACCCGCGTCTCGCCGGTGGCCAGGTTCTCGAGCTCCGATCGGTGGATCACGCGGAGCAGGCGGCCGCGGTGCAGGAACACGACCCGGTCGGCGATCCGCTGCATCTCCGTGAGCTGGTGCGACGAGAAGAGCACGGCCTTTCCCTGCGACCGCAATTCCGTCGCCCAGTTCCGGACGAACTGGATGCCCTGGGGATCGATCCCATTCAGGACCTCGTCGAGCAGCAGGTTCGAGGGATCGCCCACCATCACGGCGGCGAGGTTGAATCGCTTCATCATGCCCTGCGAGAACTTGCGCACCCGGGTGCGCTCCGACCCCTCCAGCCCGACGAGACGGAGGAGCTCCTGGGCCCGCCGCTTCGCGTCCGGGGCCGAGAAGCCGTAGAAGCCGGCGAAGTACCGGAGGAGCGCGAGCGCCCGCCGGTCGGGGTCGACGTTCGGAAGCTCGGGTACCCACCCGAGGCGAGCCGAGGCGCGCACCTTCTCCCGCCGGATGTCGTGACCGTCGACCGAGACCGTCCCGGCCGTGGGTCGCGAGATCCCGCACGCGAGCCGCATGGCCGTGGTCTTGCCCGCCCCGTTGAGCCCGACGAGCCCGACGATCTCCCCGTTCCCGACGGTGAAGCTGACCCCGTCGAGCGCGGGCGGGGATCCGCCCCCATAATCCTTCGAGGCCGCCTGCCACTCGATCATCGTCGCTGCCGGCGGGTTCCGCGCGCCGTTGGAAGAACGCCCGGAGGGCCGATACCGGTCCGGGTCAATGCGCTCGCAGGTTTAGCCCTCTCCACGACTCCGCTCGGACCTCCCGCCCCTCCCTCGGGAGGGAACGGAGGCGGACGGGCCCTCCTCCCGAGTGCCGGTCGCTAGCAGGGAAGCGGCTCCTGCTCGACGTCGCTCCGCAGGATCGCCGGATCGTCGAACTGGAAACGGCGGCCGCACCGTGCGCACGCCACGAAGCAGTGCACCCCCTCGGTGACCGGCGCTCCGAGCGTGCCGCCGCGCTGCGGACACCGTCGTTCCGTCACGCGATCCGCTCTCTCGCGCGCGCGAAAGGGTTCGACGAACTTCCCTACGTGGTCTCGCCGAAGCGCTTGATGTCCTCAGGAGCCGTGCGCTTCTCGACCGGCCCGGTGCCCTGCACCTGGACCCGGATTTGCTCGACGACCTCGGGGTTCGAGAGCGTCGTAATGTCGCCGTAGTCCATGTGGTTCGAGATCGACGCGAGCACCCGGCGCATGATCTTGCCCGACCGCGTCTTCGGCATATCGGGCACGATGCGGACCGTGCGGGGCCGTGCGATCTTCCCGATCACGGTCTCGATCGCCTTCGAGACCTTCTCGGCGACCGCGGGATCCGCCTTGACGCCCGGCTTGAGGGCGATGTAGACCTCGGGGACCCGGCCCTTCTCGGGGTCGACGATGGGCACGACCGCGGCCTCCGCGACCTCGGGGACCGTGAGGCACGCCGACTCGATCTCCTTCGTCCCGAGGCGGTGGCCCGCGACGTTGATCACGTCGTCCACGCGGCCCAGAATCCGGATGTAGCCGTCCGGCGCCCACACCGAGCCGTCGCCCGCGAAGTACGGCCAGTCGTGCCAGTCGGTGCTCGACTTGTTCTTGTTGTACTTCGCATAGTACGTCTTCACGAAGCGGTCCGGGTCCCCCCATACCGTCTGGAAGATTCCGGGCCACGGATTGCGGATGACGATGTTGCCCGCCCGGCCGGCGCCCATCGGGATCTCCTTTCCCTGCTCGTCGAGGATCGCCGGGTAGATCCCCGGCATCGGCGGGCCGGCGCTCCCGGGCTTCATCGGGTCGATCCCCGGCTTGGTCGAGCAGAGGAAGCCGCCGGTCTCGGTCTGCCACCACGTGTCGGTGATCACGGCCTCGCCGCGTCCGACCACGTCGTAGTACCACTTCCAGGCTTCCGGCTCGATCGGCTCGCCGACCGTGGTCATGCACTTGAAGTGGTAGCGGTACTTCTTCGGCTCGTCCGGTCCGACCTTCCGCAGCGACCGGATCGCGGTCGGCGACGTGTGGAAGATGTTGACGCCGAGCCGCTCCGCGATCCTCCAGGGGCGGCCCGCGTCCGGGTACGTCGGGACGCCTTCGTACATCACCGTCGTAGCCGCGTTCGCGAGCGGACCGTAGACGATGTACGAGTGTCCGGTGATCCAGCCGATGTCGGCCATGCACCAGTAGACGTCGGTCGGATGGATGTCCTGGATGAACTTCGACGTCGCGGTGACGTAGCTGAGATAGCCGCCGGTGGAGTGCTGACAGCCTTTCGGCTTTCCGGTCGACCCGCTCGTGTACATCAGGAAGAGCGGCTCCTCCGCGGCCATCGACACCGGGTCGACCCGCGCTCCCATGAACTGCTTCAGGACGTCGTTCACGAAGAAGTCCCGGCCGTCGACCATCGGGGTCGGGGACGCGAGCTTGTCCCGGAACCGCTTCCAGACGAGGACCTTCTCGACCTTGGTCCCTTCCTTCGCCGCCGCTGCGCAGGCGATGTCGGCATTGACCTTGTGGTCGAGCAGCTTGCCGCTCCGATAGTACCCATCCATGGTGATGAGCACCCGGCTCTGGCTGTCGACGATCCGCGCGCCGCAGGCCTCGCCGCTGAACCCTCCGAAGACGACCGAGTGGATCACGCCCAGCCGGGCGCACGCCAGCATCGTGATCGGGAGCTCGGGGACCATCGGCATGTGGATCGTGACCCGGTCGCCCTTCTTCAGCCCGCAATGCTCGCGCAGCAGCGCGGCCATCTCGTTGACCCGGTTGTACAGTTCCTGGTACGTCAGGACGACGGTCGGCTCGTCCTCGGGCTCGCCGACCCAGATGATCGCCGACTTGTTCCGGTACTTCTCGAGGTGGCGGTCGACGCAGTTGACGCTGACGTTGAGCCTCCCTCCGACGAACCACTTCCAGAACGGCGCCTTGCTCGTGTCGAGGGTCGTATGCCAGTAGCGGTCCCAGGTCAGTAGGTCCGCGTACTCCCGATAGCACTCGGGGAAGTTCTTCTCCGAGAATCGTTCGACGACGCCGGGGTCGGTCCAGTTCGCCTGGCCGATGAATTTCGGCCCGGGATAGTAGAGCGCCTCTTCCTTCCAATGGACCGCGATCTCCGCCTCGGACAGCCGGGACTCCTCGTCTTTGGACACCTGACCTCTCGCCTCTGCCACGGGTGGCACCTCGTACCGCCGCGCAGGGGGGTCCGGGTTATACGGGTTACGGCTTCGCATGCTGCGGCGTCGCAGAGGGACCCGAGCGCGGCCCGCGACCCGGTGTTTCCGGCGAGCCGGTCCCGTCCCGGACCGGTCGGCTGCCGCCGGGGCCGGCTCCGAGTTCGCACGCGCATGGCTTTAGAACCTCCCCCGTCTTCCCTCGGTCTCGGTGCGTCATGGTCAGTACGGGTTCCTCGCCCGGGCGGCCCGAGAAGACCGTGCACCTCAGGATCGATCCGAATGACGAGTCCACAACGCTCGAAGAGGTCCTCTCGCGGATCGCCGAGCTCCAGCGCAAGCACCCCGACCGAGAGGTCTTCTTCGACGGGGACGAGTACGCGATCTGCTCGCGGCCCAAGCGCGTCCGCGCGGCTCCCGCGCACTGAGCCGCTCTCCCTCGGACGGCCGCTGCTCCTCCTGAACCTCAAGGCGTACCCGGGGTGCTTGGGCCCGAGCGCCGAGCGTCTCGCTCGGACGCTCGAGGAGCTCGGGAAGCTCGCGGGCGTGCCCGTGGCCATCGCCCCCGCGATGCCGGATCTTGCGCGCGTGGCGACCGCCGTATCGATCCCCGTGCTCGCGCAGCACGCCGATCCGCTCGACGCGGGTCCGTTCACGGGCTTCGTACCGCCCGCGGCGGTCGAGCAGGCCGGCGGATGGGGGAGCCTCGTCAACCACTCGGAGCATCCGATCTCCTTCGCGCACGCCCTGGATGTCGTGCACCGACTCCAGGCGCTCGGCCTCGTGGCGGTGGTGTGTGCGCGCGACGTCCGCGCCTCCGCGCGCCTCGCCGCGCTCGCGCCGCCCTACCTCGCCGTCGAGCCCCCCGAGCTGATCGGCGGCGACCGGGCGGTCTCGACCGCGCAGCCCGAGGTCGTCTCGGGCGCCGTCGCGGCGGTCCGGTCGGTCGCCCCGGGGACGCTCGTCCTCTGCGGCGCCGGGGTCCACGACCGGGGGGATGTCACGCGAGCGATCGAGCTCGGCGCGTCCGGGGTGCTCGTCGCGAGCGCCGTGACGCGCGCGGCCGACCCGAAGTCGGCCCTCGCGGAACTCTTGGCCGGATTCTAGCGCGCGACTTCGTGCCGGGGCCCGCCGCCTTCAAGTGGGGGGGCCGCCTGCGGCGTGGGCCGGGGGCCGTTCGGAGCGGGGAGGAGGCGATGCCCGAGTCGACCCGCACGAGCAGCCACTCGAAGTCGAAGACGACCTCGACGCCCCGACGCCGTCGGGCCACGAAGGGTCGCTCGAAGCCCCGCGTCCGGCGCGACCGGACCGTTTCGCTGCCGCCGATCGGACCGATCGACGATTTCCAGCCGGTCGCCCGGGCCTCGCCCGGTCCGACCCGCAACGGAGGCGTGGTCCGCACGATCGCCGCGCCGCGTCCGCTGCACATCGTCATGGTCGGCTGGGAGTGGCCTCCCAACCACACGGGCGGTCTCGGGGTCCACTCGTTCGAGATGTCCAAGGAGCTCACCCGCCTCGGCCACCGCGTCACCTTCCTCACCCCGTTCCAGGGCCCGTTCACCCCGGTGCCCGGCGTGACCTTCCGATTCCCGGGGCAGGCGACGCCGTCGGGCCCCGCGGAATTCCCTCCCGCGTACTGGGCCGGGGACGCCCCGAACTCCCCGTTCGCGAACTCGACCGACGGCTACAACTCGTGGGTCAGCTCCCTCACCGACCTCGGCCGCGTGGACATCGTCCACGTCCACGACTGGTTCGGGACGTTCGGCGCCCGGGCGCTCGCCGAGCGGCTCCGGGTGCCGCTCGTCATGACGGTCCACTCGACCGAGTACGATCGTTCGCTCGGGCACCCGTGGGACCACATCCTCGCGCGCGAGCAGGCCGGCCTCGATGCGGCCGTCCGGGTCATCGCGGTGAGCCGGCACCTTCGGCAGCAGCTCATCGAGCGCTACCACGCGGATCCGGCCAAGATCCGCGTCGTCTACAACGCCGTTCGGCCCAGCGAGCGGCTGGAGGGGATCGACCCGCAGAAGCGCGTGGTGCTGTACGTCGGCCGCCTCGCCGCGATGAAGGGCGTCGACACGTTCCTGCGGGCGGCAGCGCTGATCGTGCCGCGCTATTCGGACGTCCTGTTCGTGATCGCGGGGGAGGGCCCCGAGTACGCGCGGCTGATCCAGCTCGCGGCGGGGCTCGGCATCGGCGACCACGTGATGTTCCTCGGCAAGGTGACCGAGGAGGAACGGGAAGTGCTCCTGCAGGGGAGCTCGGTGTTCGTCCTGCCGTCCGTGGTGGAGCCGTTCGGGATCGCGGCCCTCGAGGCGATGGCCGCGGGGGTCCCCACGATCGTATCGAAGACCAGCGGAGTCGCCGAGATCGGGTCGGGATCGTTCCGCGTCGACTTCTGGGATGCGGACGAGTTCGCGAGCCGGATCGCGGAGCTGTTGGAGTACCCGACGCTGCGGCGCGCCCTCGGCGAGCAGGGACGTTGGGAAGCGCTCCGGGAGGGCTGGCCCGAGCGCGCCCGGGAGACCGTGGGCGTGTACCTCGAGGCGATGCAGATCCGGGGCCGCTCGCCGTGAAGATCGTCCTCTATCTTCACCTGCACCAACCCTGGCGCCTCGCGCGGTTCCGATTCCTCGACCTCGGTTCCGGGCGACCGTACTTCGACGTCGACCGGAACCTCGCGATCTTCCGCGGGATCGCCGAACGGTGCTACCGGCCCGCGCTCGACCGGATCCTCTCGAACCTCGAGCACGACACCCGGTTTCGCCTGAGCCTCTCGATCACGGGGACGTTCGTCGAGCAGGCCCGGCTCGCCGCGCCCGACGTGCTGGACCGGCTCCGGGCGGTGGTCCGGACCGGCCGCGTGGCCCTGCTCGCCGAGACCTACTACCACTCGCTGGCCTTCCTCGTCCCCCCACCCGAGCTCGCGGACGAGGTCGAGATGCACCGCGAGATGCTGCGGCAGGAGTTCGGGGTCGAGCCGAAGGTCCTTCGGATGACCGAGCTCGCGTACTCGGACGATCTCGCCCGGTTCGCCGAAGCCGAGCGGTTCCACGGGATGCTCGCGGAAGGATGGGAGGGGGTCCTCCGCGGCGAGCCTCCGACGTACCGCTACTGCGCGGCCCCGGCCCCCACCGTGATGCTGCTCCTCCGCCACTATCCGCTCAGCGACGACGTCGGGTTCCGGTTCTCGTCGAGCGGATGGAACGAGTACCCGCTCACGGCCGACAAGTACGCGCGGTGGATCGCCTCGACCCCGGGCGAGATGGTCGGCCTGTTCATGGACTTCGAGACGTTCGGCGAGCACCACTCGGCGCGCTCGGGCATCCTCGAGTTCCTGAGCGCCCTGCCCGGTGCGGTCGGACGCGATCCGCATCTGGAGTGGTCGACGGTCGACGAAGCGATCGTGGGGCCTCCGCACGCGCCGCTCTCGGTGCCGTACACGATGAGCTGGGCGGACCAGAACCGCGACCTCGGCGCATGGCTCGGGAACGACCTGCAGCGCTCCGCGTTCGAGGCGGCGAAGAAGGTCGGGCTCGCGGTGCTCCAGACCGGCGACCCGGCGGTCATCGCCGACTGGCGAAAGCTCCTGACGTCCGACCACTTCTATTACATGTACGTGACCGGGCACGGCGCGGACCAGGGCGTGCACCAGTACTTCTCGAGCTACGACAGCCCGTTCGACGCCTACGCGAACTACATGAACGCGCTCACCGACCTGCGCCGGCGCGCGCTCGAGAAGCTCGGCGTCCCGATCCTGAAGTGACCCGGGGCGGCGCTACCGGAAGTGGCGGTTGACCGCCAGCAGGTAGATGAACAGCAGGAGCGCGACGATGAACCCGAACGAGATGTACGTGCCCGCGAGGGCGTTGATCACCATCTCGAAGATCAGGAACAGCAGGGTCAGGACCAGGGCCCACATCCGAAGATGCCACAGCCCGACCGCGAGTCCGAGCACGATCAGGCCGATGATCGCGAGGATCGCGCCGGCCAGCACGCCCGAGGTGCCCAGGATGTGGAACGCGGACGAGCCCCCGAGCGACGAGATCGCCGCCGAGCCCACCGCGATCAGCAGTCCGAACAGGAACTCGAGGAATCCGTAGATCCCGATCAGCACCGCCAGGATCGCGACTCCGAGGGGTCGGCTCCGGGTGGGCGGCGGGGCGTACGCATAGCCCGGCTGCGCGGTCATCGTCCAAACATCCGGCTTCTCGGATATGAAGGTGCGCGCCCGCAGGAACGGCTCCGCCCGGAGCGGGACGTCTCAGTTCAGCGCGCGGAGCGTGTAGCGCTCCAGCTCGCCCTTCCAGTCCATCAGGTACGTCGGGGTCTTCGGCCGCATCCCCGTCACGACCGTCTGACCGTGGCGCTGACGCACCCGAAGCCAGGTGTCGGCGGTCGGGAGCACGCCACGTGCCAGGGGGTCCTCCCCGTGCACGATCCCGAGCCCGTGGAAATGCTCGATCCGGGCGTACCGCTCGACCAGGAGGGGGAACGTGGCGGGATCGTAGGTGTTCCCGCTCGTGGACGACAGCGCGCGCAGGCCGTCCACCGCGAGGACGAACAGCGAGAGTCCGTCGCCCGGACGCGCCCGGAGGAAGTTGTAGGCCTCGGGAAAGAGCGGCTCGACCGGCGCCGCGTCCACGGTGCGGGGGTCGGCCCCGTTCTTCGTGGCCCGCCGGACCGGCAGGGCGATGCTGCGGAGGTCTCCCAGGCTCGAATCGGCCGCCGCGGCCGACAAGACCCGGAGGTTCTGGCGGAGCTGGTCGGGCGGTACGATCCCGGCCAGGATGCGGGCGATCCGTCCGTGGCTCATCATCGGGGAAGGGATCCACACGACGCGGCCGCCGCGGAGCAGCGTCCAGGCGACCATCGGGAACCCGAGCGCCCCCGAGGCGGCCGACGGGGCGTCGTCGAGGAGCTCCAGCACCGTATACCCGTTGAACCGAAGGCGGCCGAAGGCGCGCGCGTATTCGGCCGACCCCGGCCAGAACGTCCCGGCCACGGACTCCGCCTCCGGGTCGGGCGCCCGGACCCCGCCGATCGGCGGCGGTTCCTGCGGTGCCGGGCAGTAGAACTCGCCGTTGACGGTGGAGAACAGGAGGTCCGAGCGGCCGCCGACATCCCTGGCCGCCTTCTCGACGTGCAGCCGGTGCACGAAGTTCCCGTCGATCTCCTCGTGACCGAGGCTCAGGGAGATGTCGGCCAGGGAGTCGGACCCCGCGTCGGGCGCCCCGATCATCGCGACGACCGCGTGGACGGGGATCCGCCCCAGCTGCTCCTGCAGCGGGGCGACCGCGCTGGTGATCACGAGGCCGCCGGACCGGACCCCCGAGCGCTCCCGGTACTCCTCCTCGCTCCGACGATCCCAGGAGTCGACGAAGATCGTTCCGCCGCCCGCCGCGAGCATCTGCTCGATCGCTTCGGAGATCTGCGGCGGAAACCCGTCGTGGCCCGGCTGGACACCGGCCGGGACGAACGAGACCGGGATCGCGCCGCTCGGCTCCCGCTCCGCGTTCCCGTCGGCGATCACCCGGGCCGGATCCAGCAGTAGCAGGGCGACCTCGGTCGCCGGGTTGGCCGGACCCACGGGCGCGGACCGCGTGCCCGCCACCGCCCGGTACGCGACGAAGATGGCCGGCCCCTCGACCCGAGGGATCAGCGCCCGCAGGAGGCTGCTCTTCCCCGATCCCGGATCGCCGTAGACCAGGACGAGCGCCGGCGTATCCTGCGCGAGGACGCCCGAGAGGGCGGTCAGCAGGTCACCGCCCGGCGGCGCCGGGCCGTTCGATCCTTGGGGCGGCACGGACGGCGTCGTATAGGGCGAGCCGGGGTAATGGTTCTTCCCGAGACCCAGCCCCGGAATCGCTCGTCGAACCGAGATGTTATAGACGCAGTACCCCACCCCCGGTCCCGGATGTCGCGACCCGGGTCGTGGCGCAGAGGGGCGACCGCGTGATCACCCAGGTGACCGGCAACGGCCGGATCCTTCTGACGGTCAACCAGAACGGCGAATGGAACGAACTGTTCTATCCGTTCCCGGGGCAATTCCAGCAGCTGCGGGAGAGCCGGGTCGGGATCTTCGATGTCTCGGGCGGCCGGTTCGCCTGGCTCCGGCAGGGAAACGGGTACGAGATCCGCCAGACGCCGTACGGAGGCGGGCATCTGCCCGAGTCCAACTGGTCCGGCCACGGGATCCGGCTCTCGGTGCGCGACCACGTGCACCCGAACCACGACCTGATCGCGCGCGTCTTCCGGCTCCGGGCGGAGCCGGCCCGCCCGATCCGCCTGTTCCTCTACCATGCGTTCCAGATCGCGGAGTCGATGTACCAGGACACCGCGTTCGTCGACCCGCCGGCGGGCACGCTCGTCCATTACAAACGCGGCTACTTTTTCGAGTTCTTCTCGGACCCGACCTACACCCGGGCGGTCTGCGGCGAGCATACGCTGAAGGGGCTGAAGGGGACGTACGTCGACGCCGAGGACGGGCGGCTCGAAGGTCGCCCCGTCGCCCACGGAGCCGCGGACAGCGTCATGGAGTGGGACCTCGAACCGGTCCCGGATCGGGACCTCGAGGTCCGGCTGTTCATGGCGGCCGGGCGGAGCCTGCCCGCCGTCCACGAGGTCCGGGACTACGTCCGGGCCGGCGGGTACGCTCGCTTCGTCCGGGAGTCGGAGGCGTTCTGGGACACCTGGGTCTCGCGCCGCCTCCCGAGTCCGCCGCGGGAGCTCAGCGACCGCGCGCGCCAGGTCTACCGCGCGAGCGTGCTGATCATGCGACACGACGCGGGCGCGAACGGCGCGATCATCGCGTCGCCGGACACGAGCTCGCTCGTCGCGGCCGGCGACACCTACAACTTCTGCTGGTGGCGCGACGGAGGCTACATCTCGAAGGCCATGGACGAGGCCGGGCTCTACGAGAGCGCGTCCCGGTTCCTCGAGTTCGCGCGCACCTGCCAGGAGCCCGACGGCTCGTTCTTCCATCGTCACTTCCCGGACGGTGCGATCGGCAGCACGTGGCACCCGCCGCCGTTCCTCCAGATCGACCAGACCGCGACCGTGATCGCGGCCGTCTGGCACCATTTCAAGCGCGGCGGGGACCCCGACGTGCTCCTCGGGTTCTGGCCCCTGGTGAAGGACGCGGCCAACTTCCTCACCTCGTTCCGCGAGCCGACCACCGGCCTCCCCGCGCCCAGCTTCGACCTCTGGGAAGAGCGGCTGGGCGTCCACCTCTACTCGACGGCGGCGGTCGCGCACGCGCTGGAGCGAGCCGCGCGCGTCGCCGCCGAGATCGGAAAGGACCCCGGCAACTGGCGGGCGGCCGCGCAGGAGGTGGTCGAGGCGGCCCGGCGCGAGTTCTGGGACGCGGAGAAGGGTCGCTTCGTCCGGAGCCTGTTCCCGCGCGACGAGCGGATCGACGCGTCGGTCCTGCTCGGGCTCAAGCTGGGCCTCCTGCCGTGGGACGACGCGCGGACCCGGGCCGTGGTCGACGTGGTGGAGCGCCGGCTCTGGAACGCGACGGTCGGGGGCCTGGGTCGGTACGAGGGGGACCAGTACTACGGTCTCGAGAACCCGTGGGTCATCTGCACGCTCTGGCTCGCCGAAGCGCGGCTGCGCCTCGGCGACCGGATGCGCTGCCGCGAGCTCATCGAATGGGTCGCGAACCACGCGACGCCCACCCTGCTGCTCCCGGAGCAGATCGACGGCCGCACCGGAGAGCCCAAGAGCGCGACCCCGCTCACCTGGTCGCACTCGACGTTCGTCGACGTGGTCCACAAGTATGCCGAGGTCGAAGCGCGCGGCGAGGTCCCGGAAGAGTGACCGGCGGGGGCCCGCGCACGTCCCGGTCCTGGGGATCGACCTCGGTGCGACCAAGGTCGTCAGCGGGCTCGTCGACCCGAGCGGCCGTATCGTCCGCCACAGCGGTCGCCAGGTCCACTCGAACGACGGCCCCGGTGGGGTGATCCGCTCGGTCGCGCGCAGCGCGCGCGCGGCCCTTGGGGAGATCGCTCCCCGAACGGTCCGGGTCGGGATCGCGGTCGCCGCCCAGGTCGACCCGCGCACGGGAACGGTCGTCCATGCGCCGAACCTCGGCTGGCGGGACGTTCCCCTGGCGCGACGGCTCTCCGAGGAACTGGGCGCCCCGGTCTCCGTGATCAACGACGCCCGGGCGGCGACGTTGGCGGAGTGGAAGCACGGGGCGGGGATCGGCGCGACCGACCTCTTCTGCCTGACCCTGGGGACCGGGGTCGGCGGCTCGGCGGTCGTCGGGGGCCGCCTGCTCGAGGGCGGGAGCCACGCGTTCGGCGAGGTCGGCCATATGACGATCGTCGTCGGGGGCCGTCGCTGCCACTGCCCGAACTGGGGCTGCTTCGAAGCGTACGTCGGAGGCTGGGCGATCGCGGAGCGGGCTCAGGAGGAGGTCCGCGGCGACCCGAGCGCCGGACTTCATCTCGTCAGCCGGGCCGGGAGCGCGATCGCCATCACCGCCCAGACGGTCTTCCAGGCCTACCGGGCAGGCGACATGCTCGCCGGGCGGATCGTGCGGGAGACCGAGCGGTTCCTGGCGGACGGGGCCGTGAGCGTCGTCAACGCGTTCAACCCCTCGCTGCTGATCGTCGCCGGGGGCCTCGTCGCCGGCATGCCGGAGTTCCTGCCGGTCATCGAGTCGGCGATCCGCGCGCGGTGCCAACCGCCCGCGGCCGGGGCGCGCGTCGTCGCGGCCAAGCTCGGGGAGGACGCCTCGCTGGTCGGCGCGGCCTGCGTCGCGCGCGAGTCCGCCCGGCACCGCTGAGGCAAACCGTCCGGGGCGGGTCCGGGTGCCTACGCCTTCGGGGGCGGGTGCCGCGCGAGGAAGACCGTCCAAGAGAATCCGCGCGGTGCCAGCCGGAAGTGGAACGTACGGCCCGTCACGGTCGACGGATGCGCCGCGCGCAGGATCTCGACCGGGGAGGCCCACACCGAGCCCGGGAGCTCGAGCTCCCCCGCGGCCGGCTCGGTCGCGAAGTTGTACAGGCACAGGATCTGGTACTCGAGGCCGGTCCGCCAGAACCCGAACACCGGGAGGTCGTGCAGGTCGACGCCCTCGAACCGGTCCGACCCGAAGATCGCGGCATGCGCGGCCCGGACCCGGAGCAGCGTCCGCGTGCGCCGGAGGAGCGAGCCGGACCGGTTCTCCTCATCCAGGACGTTGCGGGCGGCCGGGGCGAACATCGGTTCCGTGACGAGCGGACGCGTGAGCCGGTCGGGAGGCGCGCTCGAGAACCCGCCGGACGGGTCGTTCTGCCACTGCATCGGGGTCCGCACGGCATCCCGATCGGGGAGATCGAGCCGGTCGCCCATCCCGATCTCGTCGCCGTAGTAGAGGTACGGCGAACCGGGGAGGGCCAGGATCAGGGCCGTGAGCAGCAGGGTGGACGCGTCGTCGCCCCCGAGGAGCGGCGCCAGCCGGCGGCGGACGCCGTTGTGGATCCGCGCCCCGGCGGGCAGGTGCATCTCCTGGAAGAACACCTCCCGCTCCGACTCGCTCATGCGCTCGAGCGTCAGCTCGTCGTGGTTCCGCAGGAAGTACGCCCACCCGCACTCGCTCGGAACCCAGGGAAGGCTCGCCCGGAGGACGTCGAGGATCCGCTTCGGGTTCCGCTCGGCGAGGCCGAGGTAGAGGTTCGGCATCAGCGGGAAGTGCATCACCATCTGGAACTCGCGGCCGTGGTCGAAGTAGGCGACCGTCTCGCCGATCGGGGCGTTCGCTTCGGACACGAGCACCGTTCCGGGGAACTCCCGGTCCATCATGCTGCGTAGGTCGCGGTAGAACTGGTGGACCTCGGGAAGGTTCTGGCAGACCGTACCGTCCCGCTTGTAGAGGTACGGCACCGCGTCGCAGCGGTAGCCGTCCAACCCGTGCGCGAGCCAGAACCGGGCATAGTTGAGGATCTCGGCCCGGACGGCCCCGGTGTCGAAGTTGAGGTCGGGCTGGGACCGGAAGAAGCGGTGGAAGTAGAACTGGCCGGCGGTCTCGTCCCACGTCCAGTTCGACCGCTCGTAGTCGGGGAAGATCAGCTTCGCCTCCGAGAACTCCTTCCCGGTATCCGACCAGAGGAACCACGACCGGTGCTTCGAGTCCCGGCTCTTCCTCCCCTCCTGGAACCACGGGTGCTGGTCGGAGACGTGGTTCGCGACCATGTCGCCGATCACCCGCAGGCCGCGGGCATGCGCGGCCTCGATCAGGCGGTCGAGGTCGTCGATCGTCCCGAGCCGGGGGTCCACGGCGAAGTGGTCGGCAACGTCGTACCCGTCGTCCTTCCACGGGGACGCGTAGAACGGCAGGAGCCAGATCGCCCCGACCCCGAGGTCGGTGAGGTAGTCGAGCTTCTCGGTGACGCCGGCGAGGTCCCCGATCCCGTCGCCGTTGCTGTCGTAGAACGAGCGGACCGGCAACTCGTAGAACACGACCCGCCGGAACCAGTCCGGTGCCCGCAGATCCGACTCGGAGGATGCCATGCCCGGAAGTATTTGCACCGAACGGGTAGGTAACGGCTCGTCCCGACGCGTCAGGCCGCCCGGGGGGTCCGGGCCGCCAGTTCGTCGCAGGCGGCATACATCCGAGCGGCGTCGGCCGGGTCGCGCGACGCCGGGTCTCCCGCATGCACCTTCCGGTCGGCGAAGAACGCCCCGGTGACGCTCGCCACGGACGGGTCGGTCGCCACGAACACCGGAGTGTCCGCCCCGCGGGCTACGCTCCTCCCGAAGAGCCGCGCGGCGATCCGGATCCCGAAGGCGGTCCCGCCCCCGTTGTTCTGCCCGAAACCGCTCGCGACGAACCCGGGGTGCACGGCGTTGACCGTCACGCCGGATCCCGCGAACCGGCGGGCGAACTCCCGGGTCAGGAGCAGCAGCTCGAGCTTGCTCCGCCCGTACGCTTGGTACCCCGCGTAGTGTCGCTCGCCTTGCAGATCGGACCAGTCGACGTGCTGGCGGTAGTGCGCGGAGGAGTCGACGTTGACCACTCGTGCCGGCGCGCTCGCCTTGAGGCGCTCGGCGAGCAGGTTCGTTAGCAGGAACGGGGCCAGGACGTTGAGCGCGAACGTCCGCTCGAGCCCGTCAGGGGTCACGTCGCGTCGGCGAAAGAAGCCGCCCGCATTGTTGATCAGGAGCGATATCGAGGGATACCGCGCCAGGAGCTCGGTCGCGAGCCGACGGACCTCCTCCGGACGGGCGAGGTCCGTGACGGCGATCCCTTCGACCTGGGAGTTCCCGGTCGCGGTCGCGAGCTCCCGTGCCACGGCCGCCACTCGGTCGACGCCGCGCCCCACGACCGCCACGCGATAGCCCCGGGCGGCCAGATCGAGGGCGACCTGGCGTCCGATACCCGAGGTCGCCCCGGTGACCGCCGCCACGCGTCCGGCTTCGCCGCGATCCTCCCGGGCTGACATACCCCGAAACGAGCGCGCGGGGCGACTTTAGGTCGCGTCCTAGGCCTCTCAGGTCAGACGGTACTCTCGCCGCCGCGAATCGTGGAGGGAGACCGACTCGCGCACCAGACCCTGCTGGCGCAACGATTCCAGCGCGCTCTGGACGGTCCGACGCGGGAGGCGGGACATCTGGCTGAGCTGGGTCTGATCGAGTCCCCGGTAGGTCTCGAGGAGGAAGAACAGGAATTTCGCCGCCGGTGGGCCCTTGACGACCTTGCCGGTCCGGATCGTGCCGAGCGTCTCGCTGCGGAGCCCGAGCCGTTCGGTCGCGAGCGGCGCGACCGATCGCAGCGCGACGTTCCCGAGATTGACGTCCGATCCGAGCTCCTGCAGCAGTTGGACCTGCTGCGCCTCCATCGGCGCTTCGAAGATCAGGTCCTCCTTCGCGTGCTCGGCGAGGATCGAGCGGACCCAGTCCCACTTGATCGCGCCGTCGCTGTCGAAGACGCCGACGCCCCGTCCGGATTCCCGGCTTTCGAGGATGACCTTGCGGGGTTCGAGGGAGAGCGCGTGGCCGATCTGCGCGATCGTCTCCTTGAGCGAGAGCTGGTAGTGGGTGTCCTTCTTGCCGACCTCGATGTAGAAGTCGAGCCCCCGCTCCTTGACCGACCGGGCGAGCCGTTCGATCTGATGGGGTGCGAGTTCGATCACCCCGCTGGAGATCTCGATCAGGTCGAACCCGAGCTCCCGGGCCTCGTCGAAGAACTGGTTCGCTCGATCGTGGGTGACGGCGTACTCGAGCAGCGTGCCGCCGGTCGAGACTTCGATCGACTGCTGATGGAAGGTGTTGATCCGTTCCCGGACCTTCTCCCGAGGGAGGAGCAGGGGAAGCCCCCACCCGATCTTGGCGACATCGAAGTAGGGGGCCAGGTACTCGAGCTCCACCGAATGCACGGGCACGAGCCGGTCGAGCACGTGCGTGAGGCCGCTGGTCCGGGGACGCCGGACCGCGGGAGGCGCGACGGGGAAGAACGGCGGCTTGGAGCGTGCGGCGGCGCTCGCCGAGCTGGCGACGGGGTTCCGGGCGGATGCGGGGGCTGCCATGATTCAGGTTCCAGAGGCGCAGGTTGTGCGCCCAGCCTTACCAGAATCACGTAAAAACTTCACGGTGATGTGCACATGCGCATCCGGAGCGAGACCGGCGGGGCTCGCACCCCGTCCGA
>DATJRX010000003.1:0-14725 GCA_035504395.1 Thermoplasmata archaeon
CGCCGCGAACGTCCGCTCCGCCTCCGCCGAGGCGGCGCCGGATCGATTCACGCCGACCACGTGTGCCCCGAAGGGTCGGACCCGTCGGGCGATCTCGGTACCGATCGATCCCAAGCCGAGGATCGCGACCGTCGCCCCGAGGAGCGACCGCTCTTCGGGCGCAGGGCGCAGCACGCCGGCGGCGACCTTTTCGCGGGCCGAGTTCAGGTCGCGGGCCGCGGCGAGGGCGAGCATCACCGCCTGCTCCGCGACGTACGGGGCGAACGCCCCCACGTTCCCGGCGACGGCGACGGTCGGCGGGAACCGTTCGAACGGGAAGCCGTCGAGTCCGGTGTAGATCCGCTGCACGAACGCGAGCCGCGGGGTGGATCGGGGATCGAACGACGCGAGGGGCCCGCGGTCGAGCGCGCCGACCAGAAGCGCCTCGACCTCCGAGGTCGGCGGCGGCGGCGTGGCCTCGGCGAAGGCCCAGGGGACTCCCGGCAGCGCGCGGTCGATCGCCGCCCGCGTGCTGTCCGACGGTTTCAGGCCCACCAGAAGTCGAGGAGCGGCGTTGGTCATGCCGCGGTCATCCTCGGGCGGTTCAAACCGTACCGGACCGTCCCCCCCGGCCCTCACGTCCCTCGCCCGGGGACATGTCGTTATAGGCGCGCGGCGACCCGGAGGGCACGCATGTCGGCACGACCGGCCGTCACGTTCGACCTCTGGCATACGCTGGTCTACCTAGAGCCGGCCGGAGAGGCGGCCTACTTGGCCGGTCAGTACGCCGCCGCGGTCCGGGCCCTGGCGACGGCACCGCCGCTCCCGGGGCGCTCAGACCCGACCCCGGAGCAGTTTCGAGCGGCGTACGATCGGGAGCTGCGCCTCGCGGTCGAGGCGTCCCACGCCGGCCGGTCCGTGACCCCGGCAGAGCAGATCACAAGGGCCGCTCATTCCGTGGGGCGCACCCCACCGCCCGCGGAGTTCGAACGGGAGCTCGGCGACCTGGTGCGCGCAACGCCGTTCCGGGTAGCGCCGCATGCGCTGGAGACCCTTGAACGCCTGCGGGACCTCGGGTTCGGGGTCGGGATCCTGTCGAACACCGTGGGCGAACCGGGTCGGTACCTGCGCGAGGTGCTCGGCGAGCATGGGTTCGACCGAGCGGTGGAGGTCTACACGTTCAGCGACGAGCAGCCCTGGACGAAGCCGGCCCCCGAGATCTTTCGCGCGACCCTAGATCGGCTCCACGGGGAGCCGGGCCGCGCGATGCACGTGGGGGATGGCTGGGCCGATCTCGCCGGGGCGCGCAACGCGGGACTGCGCGCCGGGATCCTATTCACGGGACTGCACGAGTACGCTCCGGAATACCGCGCCCTCAACTACGCTCCCCCGGTCTCCCGGGAGCTCGTCGATGCGGAGGTCGCCGAGCTTCCCGCGGTCGTGCCGATCGCGCAGCGCTTGCTGACGTCCGACGGCGCCAGCGGCGCTGGCGGGGTCTGAGCCCCCCGCCCTACTCCTCGCCCATCTGGCGCGGCTTCGGGATCACGCGGGGCTGTTCGGCGAGCGTCGGCATCCCGGTCTTCCCGACGACGATGTCGCAGTCCTTCCAGTTGACCCCGACGGTCACCTGAGGGAACGCGACCTTGAGCGTGTAGTTCGCGAGCTTGCCGATCACCAGGCCCTGGGAGCCGACGACGAGGTTCGGGTTCATCACCGAGAGGTCGCGGCTCAGGATCACGCGGGTCTGTCCGAAGACGATGCGTTCGAGATCGGATCGGTCCTCCATCGGCAGGCCCACCGGGCCCGGAGGGATAAGTCGATGGCGCTCCACCCCTCGGCAGGGGCTCGGGCGCTGTAACAGAATTACCCCGTCGAAGTCAGGGTTCTTATATCGGGACCGCGTGCGAGGCCCTAACATGCCGGCCACCGCGTCGATGGAAAGTGCGCATGGGATGCAGGAAGCTCCGCCGAAAGTTGAGGAGAAACCCGAGTGGTGGGCCAGTTCCGCCACGCTCGGCCTGATGGGTTTCGGGACGACGACCATGCTGGCGGGTCTCACCGTCGGAAAGTGGACCGGGGCAGGGGCTACCCTGTCGATGGCCCTCTTCTTCGGTGGGGTCGCCCAGATCATCGCGGGCATCATCGCGCTCCGCAAGGGCAACATGTTCGCGGGCACGGCGTTCGCCGGGTACGGGCTGTTCTGGTGGGCCTTCGTGTGGGTCAATACGACCTACGCGAGTGCCACGACACCGTACGACTATCCCGCGTTCTTCTTTATCTGGATGCTGTTTACCCTGACCTTCCTGATCTGCGCGTGGAAGCACGGGATCGGAGTGTTCCTGGTATTCCTCACGCTGTGGATCGCGTTCATCCTGCTCACGATCAACGCGTGGGAGACGGCCGCGGGCTCGCCGCTCTCGAAGGGGGTCCTGCAGGGCATCGGCGGAGAGATCGTCCTCGTGGGCCTGCTCGCGTGGCTGACGGCGACGGCCGACCTCGCGAACTGGAACTTCGGCCGGAAGGTCATCCCGATCTGAGGGGGACCGGCCGCGTCGGGGCCAACCTCTTCCTTCTTCTTCTTTCGAACCGGGCGCGGGCTCGCCCGCGGACCTAGCTAGCGCGCCAGAGCAGGTGGCTGTCCCCGAACTCGTGCCAGAGGTATCCTTCGGCGACGGCCGATCGGTAAGACTCCCGGACCCGAGCCTCGCCCGCGAACCCGAACAGGAGCGACAGGTGCGACGTCCTCGGGTCATGAAGACCGGTAATCAGGGCGTCGACCGATCCGAACGGCTCCCGGGGTCCGAGGACCCGGCAGGTGAACCCCCGGAGCGGTCGCACCTCCCCGTGGTCCGAGGCGGTCTCGAGCGCGCGGACCACCGTGGTCCCGACGGCCACGACCCGACCCCCCGCGCGGCGCGCGCGGCGGATCGCGGTTGCGGTCTCGGTGGGGACCTCGAACGGTTCCGGATACACGGGCGGAAGGCCCGTGTCCCCGTTCTCGAGCTCGAGACTGGAGACGCCCGTGTGCAGCCAGAGGCGCGCGATCCCCACGCCGCGCGCGCGGAGATCGGCCAAGGTCCGGTCGGAGAACGGCCGGCCCGCCGACGGCATCTCCGAGCTCCCCGGGATCCTCGCGAACACCGTCTGGTAGTCCGCGAGCGGGTGCGGATGAGCGAGGTAGCCGTACCGGATAGGGGCCCCCGCCTTCAGCATCGTGCCGAACAGGTCCGCCTCGGTCCGGTAGAACGCGAGCCGATCGATCCCCGGGTAGCCGGCCACCCGCCGGGCCTCGACCCCGGCGATCGCGATCGTCTCGGAGTCTCCGATGGGGACCGGACCGGGTCGCGAAACGCTCCACCGTGACTCGGCGAGCCACACGTTCGGCGCGTACCGCGTGGAGAGGTTCATCACGAACGATCCCGCGGCGCCGCGCGCGGGCAAGCTCGCCGGGATCGTCGCGCTCTCGTTGACCACCAGGAGGTCCCCCGGTTGGAGCAGATCGGGAAGCTCCCGGAAGACGTGATGCCGGGAGACCTCCCCTTCCGTGACGAGCAGGCGGACCCCGTCGCGACCTACGCCTCGGTCCTCGGGGGTGTCGGTCGCCTGGAGCTGCGACGGCCGCTCGAAATCGAGATCGGTCACGGGGGCACCCCCCAATGCTCGGCCTGGGCCTGGAATCGGAGCCCGTTGATCGCCGGCCGAGCCTGACCCAGCAGCCACGCCCAGAACGGGATCGTCACCTCGGGGGACGGTCGCTGTCGGAACTCCTCGGGCGGGAACGCCGGCTCCGCGCCCGGGGTTCGAAGGTCGCCCGGGTCGACGGACACGACCGAGATCCCGTCGACGGCGAGCTCGTGGGCCAAGGTCAACGAGACCAGGTCGAGCGCGGCCTTGGTCGCACCGTAGCCGCCCCAGCCCGGATAGCCTCCGACGGCCGCGTCGCTCGAGAGGTTGACGATAAGGCCCCTCCGGGCGCGCAGCGCCGGCCGCAGCGCCCGAACGAGCGCGATCGGCCCCACAACGTTGACTCGATAGATCTCCTCGAGGGCCGCCGGCTCGAGATCGATCAGGCTCCGCAGGGGCGTCGGACCCAGGGTAGCGGCGTTGTTGACCAGGAGATCGAGGCCGCGGCTCGGGCCCACCGCCTGCGCGAGCCGCGCGCGGAGGGCGACGTCGGTGATGTCGCCGGGGATCGCATGCGCGGCCCCACCGCGCGCCGCGGCGACCGCTCGAACCCGATCGAGCGCCGGTCCGTCCCGCGCCGTCAGGAGCAGGTCGAACCCTTCTCCCGCCAGTACGCGAGCGAGGACCTCGCCGAGTCCCCGGCTGGCCCCCGTGACGAGCGCGAGGGGCCGGGGCCCGCTCGACTCGGGCGTCATGGCTCTCCCGGGCGAGGTCGGATCAGGAAGCGGCAGACCGGGTCGCCCGCGACGACCCGATGGGACGTCTCGACGCGGGCCTTGAGCATCGACTCGAACATCCGTCGCTCGACCTCGCACGCCTCGGGGAACCGGCCCGCGATCGCGAAGATCGGGCAGTTGTGCTCCCGCATCTCGGTGGTCGACCCCTTGGTCCCGCCCAGTTCGGCCATGTAGCCGCCCTCGGAGCGGATCCGGACGAGCGAGGCAACCCGCTGCCGCAGGTCCCGGTCGGTGAGCCGGGTCCGATTCCGATCGGCGAGATCGTGCGCCCGCTCCTGCAGCATCGCGACGACCGCCTCCCGCCCGAGCTTCCGCTCGATGAACTCCATCGCGGTGAGCGACATCTGGGTGTACGCCTGGGGAAAGATCCCGGACGACTTCGCGCTCAGCCGGAAGTGGACGGCCGGCCGCCCGATCGACCGGTGCTCGTACGAACGCTCGACGAACCCTTCGTTCTCGAGCGCGGCGAGGTGGTGGAGCGCGGCGACCTTCGAGGTCTGTCGGACCGCGGCGACCTCCGCGAGCGAGAGATCCGGACGCTCCTTGAGCAGGACCAGGATCTCCCGCTTCGCCGAGGAGAATCCCGGACCGCCGTTCGCCGGTTCCGCCATCGAACCCGGGAACTCGACCGGAGTTTATACACTTACGAGTTCACAAAGTTCACGAACGGGACGTCCCGGCGGGCGCGGCGGGCGGAGGGACCCGAGGGACCGCGACCGCGATCACGCCGCGGACCACGAGGCCAACTCCCAGCACGAGGGGGATCAGGATAAGGTCGGAGCCGGGCCACGCGACGTTGAGGGCCTCGCCCGCCCAGAAGATCGCGAACGCGATCACCATCGAGGTCCCGCCGAGCCGCAGGAGGCGGACCTTGATCCGTCGGATGCGCCCGTGGAGGTACAGCGCGGCACCCACCAAGAGCACGCCGGCCAGGACCGCCCCGACCAGAGCGGTGAAGCCGTACCCGCCCGCCGCGATCGCGAGCAGCACGATCACCGCCTCGGTCGACTCGATCGCGCCGACCGTGAACCCGCCGCCGAACTGGAGCGCGCGGTGGGCCGGAGGCGGCGCCGCGGAAGAGTTCGCCGCGCGTCGGTAGGCCCGCAGCGTGCCGCGGAACAGGAAGACGCCGAAGGCGGCCAGCACGACCGCGGCCGCGCCGAGGAAGTACGGCGAGGGGATCGCGGTGAGCAGGGCCCCGAACCCGAGGGCGATCCCGCCCACGACGGCGACGCCCGCCACGGCGCCGGCGGCGCCCGGACGGACGGAGGCGGCGTCCGAGCTGATCGCGAAGACCAGGGCCACGACCTCGGTCATCTCGAGGAGCGTGACGAGGAACGCCACGATGAGCGCGGGGATGTCGATCGCGAGCATCGGGTCGTGGTTCCTCAGCCGGCGGGCGCTCCGCAGGTCGGACACGTCCGGGCGGTGATCGGCATCAAGTTGCCGCAGTACTTGCAGGGCACGCGCGGGATCGGGACCGGACGACCCGCGGCGAGCGCCGCCGCGATCTGGTCGCGGCGCGCCCGATGTGCGGCCAGCTCCGCGAGCGCCTGGGTCCGCCGCCGGTCCCACTCCGCCCGGGCGCGCGGAACCTCCGCCGCGATCTCCTCCGCCACGGCGTTCGGGTCGGCCACGGCCGCCCGGATGGAACCTTCCGCGGGGTCGTACGCCGCCTGAACTTCGACAAAGCGGCCCAGTAGCACGTGCGGGGGTTGGACGTTGTAGAGCAGGACCTGCGGGCTCGCCTCCCAGTTGAGGGATCGGAAGAGCTCGTGGTGCTGCCAGAGCATCATGCACCGAAGGTTCGTGAGCAGGAGGTACCCGCGGGCCGTCCGCCAGCATCGGCGCGCGAACTCGCCCTCGAACAGGTCGACCGCTCGCCAGGCCTCGGCCGGGAGCTGGTCCGGCGCGGTCCGCTGCTCGGGCGGAGGGTCCCACGTGGCCGGGCGAGCGTTCACGTCGGCGCGGCGCAAGAGCCGCTCGGGCTTTACGGCTCCGGGGGTCGGACCCTGACGGCGCTCCGCACAAGCCTTACGGCCCGGTTCGACTAGCCCGCCCGATGGCGTCCGCGCGTTCCCGACGGGCCTCGACGCCGCCGAGGGTCGGGCGCACCGCCGCGGTCATCCTAGCGGCCGGCGGGTCGACCCGGATGGGCCGACCGAAGCCCCTCGTCCGGGTCGACGGCCGGACCTTCCTCGAGCGAGGGGTCGCCTCCGCGCGCGAGGCCGGATTGTCGCCCATCATCGTTGTCCTCGGCGACCGCGCGGACGAGATCCGGTCGGGCGCGAACCTGGAGGGAACGACCGTAGTGGTCACTCCGGACTACCGCCGCGGCATGAGCGCATCCCTTCGCGCGGGTGCGCGCGCTGCGGCGCCCGAAGCCGACCGGGTCGCCATCGTGCTCGCCGATCAGCCGTTCGTCTCCCCGAGGACCCTGCGCGCGCTCGCGGACCGGGCGGAGCGAGGGGACGGCGCCATCTTCCTGCCCACGTACCGCGGGGTCTGGGGGAATCCGGTGATGTTCGACCTGTCGCTGTCGCCCGAGCTCGATCGGTTGGAGGGCGACGTCGGGTGCCGCGGGATGTTCCCTACGCACCAAGCCGAGATCCGGGAGGTCGCGGTCGACGACCCGGGCATCCTCGTCGACGTGGACACGGAAGAGGAGCTCGCCGCGATCGACGCGGCAATCCGGGCGGGGCACCCGTTGCCCGAGGTACTCGCGGCCGTCGCCGCGCCCCGCCTCGCGCTGCATGCAGCCCCCGCCGAGCACCCGCTCCCCCGTCGGCTCCGCCGAGAGCCGGACGTGGACGCCGTCGCCGCCGCGCTCCGGGCGCAGGGCCTCCCGTTCGCGCTCGCGACCGTCGTGCGCTCCGTCCGTCCCACTTCCGGCCGTCCGGGATACAAGGCGATCGTCCGGGCGGACGGGAGCCACGTCGGCTGGGTCGGGGGCGCATGCACCGAGCATCTCCTCGTATCGGAAGCGCTCGCCGCGCTTCGGGATCAGACCCCGAGACTCCTGCGGGTCGCCCCGGAAGTGGCGGAGGGCGGATCGACCGCCGAGGGGGTCGTCGAACGGCCGATGGTCTGTCAGAGCGGAGGAACCGTGGAGATCTTCATCGAACCGAACGTGCCGAAGCCGACCGTGCTCATCGTCGGGGATTCCCCGCTCGCCGCGAGCCTCGCGACGCTCGCGCCGGTCGTCGGATTCCGCGTGGTGCTCGCCGCGCCCGGGGCCGAGCCGCACGACCTGCCCGACGTCGACGCGTTCGTCGCCGACCTGGCGGAGATGCCGAAGCACCTGACGCCGGACTCCTACGCCGTGATCGCGAGCATGGGCAAGTACGACGAGGCCGCGCTCGCGGCGATCGTCCGGTCGCCGGTCGGGTTCGTGGGATTGGTCGCGAGCCGCAAGCGGGCGCGTTCGGTCTTCGCGGCCGTGGCGGAGGACGGAGCGACCCCCGAGCAGCTCGCTCGAGTGCGGTCCCCCGTCGGGATCGACATCTCCGCGTCCACGCCCGAGGAGATCGCCGTGAGCGTCCTCGCCGAGATCGTCAAGGTTCGACGCACGACGTCGCCGCCGAGCGCCGTGCCGGCGGCCGAGGGCGCGGTGCCCGCGACCGCCGCGGTCGCGATCGACCCCGTATGCCACATGGAGGTCGAGACGTCGTCGCCCCTCCGGCACGCGCACGCCGGGTCGATCTACTTCTTCTGCTCGGACGGGTGCCGGCGGAAGTTCGCGCGGAACCCCGCCAAGTTCCTTGCGGCTTAGCACCACCACCGCAGTTCTGACGTGAGCCGTGGTCTCCGGCTGCGAGTGGAAGGCAGCAGTGGCCTACCGGCGTTAGGGGACGGGGGCGATGGCGCGCTCTGTTGCGATGACGTCGAACCCCCGCCCCGCCGCACCACCAGTTCGATCTTTGGCCCCGGGGGCCATATCTGGATCCCGGAGCTCCGGGGGTACTTCGCGCCTACGCCGATATGTTCAGGGCCGGGGTTCGTTCCAACGACACCCAGACCAACGCCGAGGACTGCGTGAACGAGCTGTTCCTCAAGGGTGAGCGGAAGAGCATGGTGCCGATCGCCCTTCGGGCGCCAGCGAGCGGCGCTGATCGGATCCAGAACTTCAGCACCTACTCGCCTTTGGAGCGGGCGCGAGTCCAGGAGGGGACGGTCGAGCTGAAGCCCGCCCCACTCGCCGACTCCGCGGGTTTGATGACGAGCGCTGCCATTCGGCACGAGATGGGGTCAAGTCCAAGTTGCCAACGTTGCACTTCGCTCGGGATGTGACGCGCTGGCTTTTTAGCGGGAATGAAAACGGACTATTTCGGTTGGTTCTGAAAATTGAGGAAAATTTCTAGCTGCCCGGTGTGCGGATCGACGGAGAGTACAACTGTTTGCACCGTTTCTGATCCCGATCCCTCGAAGGCCCGGAGCTTCACCGTGGTTCGGTGCGGGCGCTGCGGCGTGGGATACGTCTCCGTGGGACCAGATCCTCGCGAATTGAGCTCGTACTATCCGCGTCACTACGGAGGTTACGAAGCTGGAAGATCCGCGTCGGCCCGAGTATTGACCCGTATCAACTCGTTGCTACTCGGCCAGGAAATCGGGTCAAACCTCGGTCTACCGCTCCTCGATCCGAAACCGGGATCGAATACCCTGCTCGACGTCGGAATCGGAGGAGGAGACCTCGCTCGCCAGATGCTCACCAGAGGGTGGAAGGTTTGGGGATTGGACTTCACTCCCGCCCTTGCCGACTCCGGTCCGCTCGGCGGAATCGAGTTCGTAGTCGGGGATGCGGTTCGAACGCCTTTCCGCGACGGCTCCTTCGACCTGGTCGTCGCAAGCCACGTTCTCGAGCATCTCTACGATCCGATCGCTGCCCTGCGGGAATACGCACGCCTACTCCGGCCTGGAGGCAGAATTTCAATTGGCGTTCCGAACTTCGACTCGTTTCCGTCCCAGTTCTTCGGTCGAGTGACCTATGCCTTTCTCGACGTCCCGCGGCACCTAACTTTCTTCAATATCCGCGCGTTGGCGGATGCGGTAACAAAGTCGGGTCTAACGGTTACTCATATCCAGACCGTACCCTTCCCGGCTCTTCTGCCCACACTGCTCATGAAAGTCGGAGTCAAGCCTTCACTGATTGATCACGGCGTCAAGAGGGTAATCGTGAACACAGTCTCTCTCCCGTTCGATGTGATGACCCAAAGGGGTAATCGAGGCAGCAACATCGTTCTCGTGGCCGTGAAGAACGCGGCCTAGCCCGCTTCGAGCCGCTTCCGGGCGTTCTCGAAGAGCCCCGCCGCCTTCTTGTCGACGGTCCCGCGGACCATCCGCTCGCCGAGGGTCGCGATCGGCCCGCTCAGGGCGACCTCTCCCTGCCAGTGGATCTTCGTCGTGCCCGAGGCGGCGGCGATCTGGATCGATATGTCGGCGTCGACCCCGCTCCCGAGCCCCGCGCCCTGGATCTTCGCGCGCAGCGAGCCCGGGGGCTTCCGGTCCTCGTAGCTCCCGCGAACCCGGAAGGTGCCGCGGATGAACGAGATGCCGGTCGTGACCGTCCCCTCGAAGTGGTCCGCGTCGGTCGCCTGGATCGCGTGCGGGTCGTCGAGGCAGTCCATCAGCGCGACCGGGTCGCCGAAGAAGGCGTAGACCTTCTCGGGGGGCGCGCGGACCTCGAAGTCGCCCTCGATGTGCATCGGGACGGCTCCGGCTCAGTGGGGATCCTTCGCGTGGATCGCTTGCCAGACCTTGTACGACAGGATCGGGATGTCGATGTTGGTCACACCGTACGGTTGCAGCGCGTCGATGACCGCGTTCGCGATCGCCGCCGGCGCCCCGACGGTCGCCGATTCACCGACTCCCTTCGCGCCGATCGGATGGTGCGGCGAGGGCGTGACGGTCTTGTCGGTCTCCCACTTGGGCGTCTCGACCGCGGTCGGGAGGAGGTACTCCAGGAACGACGGCGCGCGGCTGTTGCCCTGGTCGTCGTACGGGATCTGCTCGAGCAGAGCGGGGGCCATCCCCATCGTTAGGCCGCCGTGGATCTGCCCGTCGACGATCATAGGGTTGATGATCGTCCCGCAGTCGTCGACCGCGACGAACCGGCGGATCTTGACCTGGCCCGTCTCCTTGTCGATGTCGACCACGCAGATGTAGCTCCCGAACGGGAACGTCATGTTCGGCGGGTCGTAGTAGTCGACGGCCTCGAGACCGGCCTCCATGCCCTGGGGGTGGTTCGTGTACGCCGCGAAGGCGATGTCGGCCATCGTCTTCGACTTCTCGGGAACGCCCTTCACCTGGAACTTGTGGTCCTTCCACTCGATGTCGCTCGGCGCGACCTCGAGGAGGTGCGCCGCGATCTTCGTCGCCTTCTCCCGGATCTTCCGGGCCGCGACCGCCGCGGCCGCTCCGGCGGTCGGCGTGCTGCGGCTGGCGTAGGTGCCGAGCCCGTAGGGGGCCGTGTCGGTGTCCCCCTCCTCGACCGAGATGCCGTCGGCCGGGATCCCGAGCTCCTCCGCGAGGATCTGGGCGTACGTCGTCTCGTGGCCCTGCCCCTGGGACTTCGTCCCGAAGCGGGCGATGACCTTGCCGGTCGGATGGATGCGGACCTCCGCGGAGTCGAACATCTTGATCCCGAGGATGTCGAACTGCTTCGACGGGCCCGCCCCCACGATCTCCGTGAAGCTCGAGATGCCGATGCCCATCAGCTCGCCGCGCGCGCGCTTCTCGGCCTGCTCCTTGCGGAGCGCGTCGTAGCCGATCAGGTCCATCGCCTTCTTCAGCGCCCCGGCGTAGTTGCCGGAGTCGTAGGTCCACCCGAGCACGCTCGGGAACGGGAACGCCTCGGGCGGGATGAAGTTCCGCAGGCGCAGCTCGGCCGGGTCGATCTTGAGCTTGTGCGCGAGGTTGTCCATCAACCGCTCGATCGTGAACACGGCCTCGGTGACCCGGAACGAGCAGCGGTACGCGATCCCTCCGGGGGGCTTGTTCGTGTACGCCGCGTCGACCTCGACGAACGCGTTCTTGAACGGATACGAGCCCGTGATGATGTGGAACAGGCCCGCCGGGAACTTCGACGGGTTCGCGGCCGCGTCGGTGTACCCGTGGTCGGCGAGGGTCTTGACCCGGATCGCGGTGACCTTGCCGTCCTTGTCGGCTCCGATCTCCGCCTCGATGTGGTAGTCGCGGGCGAACGAGTCCGACGTCAAGTTGCCGGTTCGGTCCTCGATCCACTTCACCGGCTTCCCGGTCGTCAGCGCCGCGACGACCGCGATCACGTAGCCGGGGTACACCGGGACCTTCCCGCCGAACCCGCCGCCGATGTCGGGCGAGATGATGCGGATGTTGTTCTCGGGGAGGCCGCTCACGAGCGCGAACACTGTCCGGATGGCGTGCGGCGCCTGCGTGGTCATCCAGACCGTGAGCTTGCCGCTCACGTCGACCGACGCGACGCAGCCGCAGGTCTCGATCGAGGAAACGTGGATCCGCGGGATGTAGATCTTCTCGGAGACGGTCGTGGCCGACGCCTTGAGGGCCGCGTCCGTGGCGGCCTTGTCGCCGACCTCCCAGTGCCAGATGTGGTTGTCCTTCTTGCCCTTGTCCGTGCGCAGCACCGGCGCGCCCGGCTCGAGCGCCTTGAACGGGTCAACGACGACGGGGAGCGGCTCGTAGTCGACCTCGACCGCCGCGACGCCGTCCGAAGCGGCGTACCGGTCCACGGCGACGACCGCCGCGACCTCCTGGCCCTGGAACATGACCGTGTCCGTCGGGAGGACCATCTGGGTGTCCGACATCAGGGTCGGCATCCACGCGAGCTTGGCCGCCGTGAGATCGGCGCCGGTGATCACGGCGAGGACCCCGGGGACCTTGAGCGCGGCCTCCTTTCGGAGGGCGGTGATCTTCGCGTGCGCGTACGGGCTTCGCACGAGGTCCATGAAGAGCATGCCGGGGAGGTTCACGTCGTCGACGTAGTTTCCCTTCCCGCGGATGAACCGGACGTCCTCCTTCCGCGACAGGGACTGGCCGATCCCGCCGGGGACTGGGGTGGCGTCTGCCATGGTCAGGCACCCCCCTTCGCGGGTTCCTGCATCTTCTTCGAAGCATACTGGACCGCCTTCACGATGTTCACGTAGCCCGTGCACCGGCACAGGTTGCCCGAGATCCCCCGTCGGATCTCCTCCTCGGAGGGATTCGGGTTCTTCGCGAGGAACGCGACGCTCACCATCATCATGCCCGGGGTGCAGTAACCGCATTGCAGCCCGTGCTCCTTCGTGAAGCCCTCCTGGACGGGATGCAGCTTCCCGCCGACCTCGAGTCCCTCCACCGTCTGCACGCTCCGGCCGTCGACCTGGACCGCGAGGACGTTGCACGACTTCGCCGCGATCCCGTCGATCAGTACGGTGCAGGCGCCGCAGTGCGCCGTGTCGCAGCCGATGTGCGTACCGGTGAGCCTCAGGCGCTCGCGAAGGTAGTGCACCAGGAGCAGCCGGGCGTCGACCTTCGAACGATGCGTGACACCGTTGACCGTGACGTGGATGACCTTCGAGCTGTTCGGGCTCGCCGAGGTGGCGACCTCCTCGACGTCGATCGCCATGATCAGGTCCCTCCCTTGGCGCGGGCGATCGCCCGCGCGGCGGCCCGGCGCGTCCAGACGCGCACCATGTCCTTCTTGAATTCGACCGGACCCCGGTTGTCGGCGATCGGCTGAGCGGCCGACGCGGCGAGGTCCGCGGCCCGCTTCACGTCGTCCGCCGAGCCCGACTTCCCGACGAGGGACTCCGCGGCCTGGGCGGCGTAGATCGCGGTCGGGCCGACGTTGGTGAGTCCGATCCCGGCCTTCGCGATCGTGCCGTTCGCGCCGAGCGCGACCGAGACCGCGACCGCGGCCGTGGCGAAGTCGCCCACCTTGCGTTCCATCTTGGAGTACGCGCTCCCGCTCCCCGGGCCCGCCTTCGGGACATGGACCTCGGTGAGGACCTCGTTCGGAGCGAGCACGGTCACGAACGAGTCCTGGTAGAACTTGCGGGCCGAGATCGTGCGGATCCCCTTCGGACCCTGCGCCTGGTACTCGGCGTCGAGCGCCATGAAGCACGCCGGCAGATCGTTGCCCGGATCCCCGTGGGTCGCATTGCCCCCGACGGTGCCCCAGTTCCGCACGGTCGGATCGGCGATCTCGGCGGACGCGTCGTACAGGACGCCGTAGCTCTTCCGGACGACGTCGGCGGCATGGAGATCGTTCACCCGCGTCAGCGCCCCGATCTTCAGCCAGCCTCCGTCTTCGCGGACGAAGGCCAGGTTCGGGATCCGATTGATGTCGACGAGCGCCCCCGGCTCGGCCAGCCGCAGCTTCAGCAGCCCGATCAGGCTCTGGCCCCCGGCGAGCACCTTCGCCTCTCCCGAATGCTGGTCGAGCAGGCGGATCGCTTCGTCCAACGTCGCGGGCGCGTAGTAGTCAAAGCTCGGTGGATACATCGTTCAGAACTCCATGCGAGACCGCGGCACGGGCACCTTCCGATGAGTTATCAACCCTTCGAACTCACGACCGGCCGGGCGCGGTCCGACCACGAGTTCGCAGCCCCGAACCGTATAGATAGCGCAGCTCCGTAGGCCGGCCTGTGCAACCCGCGCATTACGCAAAGAGCCTCTCCGAACTGGTGGCGCGGCGCGAACCGTTCGCGATCGCGACGGTGACCCGCAACGAGGGGTCGACGCTCGCGAAGCCAGGGTTCAAGATCCTAGTCGACGCGGCCGGCGCCATCGCCGCCGGCACGCTCGGTGGGGGGTGCCCCGAAGGACCGGTCATCGAAGCTGCGCTGGACGCGATCCGGGTCGGAGAGCCTCGGGTGCTGCGTGTCCACCTGGTCGACACCGAGACGTCGGTCGCGGGCACGGTGCGCGAGACGGACCCGAACGAGATCTGGGTCCAGACGAACTGCGGGGGGACGCTCGAGCTGTACATCGAACCGATGCTGCCGACCCGCCGGCTGTTCGTGGTCGGTCAGGGCGGCCGGGACGACGTCGAGCAGTCCCTGGTCCACCTCGGGATCCGACTCGGCTACGAGGTGGTGGTGGTCGACCCGAACCCCCAGCTCGCCGAGGCTCCCCACGAGCTCCTTCGGGAGTCCCGGATCGACGCCCAGCGGCTCGGTCTCGGCCGACACGACGCCGTGGTCGTGCTCACCAAGGGCGAGCGCGACGTCGCGGTGCTGAGCGAGCTCTCGAAGGTACCGCTGGCGTTCGTCGGAATGCTGGCGAGCCGACACCGGGTCGCCGAGGACGTCGCCGCGCTCGAGAAGCTCGGGGTCCCCGCGGAGTTCGTC
>DATJRX010000004.1:0-15349 GCA_035504395.1 Thermoplasmata archaeon
GGTGGAGAGCTTGACCGACGGATGCGACTGGAGCACCCGGGCGAGGACCACGTCACCGACCGCGAAGACGTCGGACAGCGCTTCGGTGTACCCGTCCTTCGCCTTGGAGATGTGGATGGTCCCCTCGGGCGCCCCCGGCACGGTCCGCGGGCTGGTGGTGGTGGCGACGATCGTGCAGATCGCCATCGCGGTCTTGAGCTCGTCCACGCGGGCGTAGACGAGCTCGCCCTCGCGGATCTCGGGGATGCCGTTCCGCGGGGTCACGTGGACCGTGCGGTCCCGGGCGTCCACGGCCGGGCTGCCGAGCAGGGACGCGTAGATGCGACCCCGGTCCTCGTACGTGCCATGACCGGGCAGGAACTGTTCCGCGGGGCCGAGATAGTCGCCGGGCAAGGCGAGACGGGGAAGGTCGGGGGGGCTGCTCGACATATGGTACCTAGTGGTCGCCCTTCCGAACTCAGGCCCGGAGGGGCGGGTCGGGCGCGCCAGCCGGGCGGGGGATTTAACGCTTGACGCGGGACGCGCTTCCGGCGCCGCGCACCGTCAGCCGCTCGGCCGCATCGGCGCGGACGTCTCCGCCGTTTCGAGCGTCGGAGTCCCCGAGTTGAGACGCTCGAACGCCTTCGCGACCTCGGTCATGCCGCGCAGCGCGTGGACCTCGTCCGACACCGAGACCACGTCCCGGCTCCCGGACGTGGGCCGTCCGAACACCTCGGACCGGACCTGACCGCCGAGGAACACCACGGTCGAACGCGTCCGACCCGGACCCGGGCTCGCGCCGGCCGCCGCGGGTCGAGGACCGAGAAGAGGGACTGCCAGGACGATGTCGCTGTCGTACGCGCGGTTGAGCAGGAACGCGAAGATCGCCGACGCCCCGACCGATCCGAGGATCCAGGGGACCGCCAGGATCGGGGCCCCGAAGACGATCGACTCCACGCCTCCGAGCCCGAGTCCGCTGACGAGCAGCACGACCGCGGCGACGCGCTTCGGCCGGGAGAGCGGCGCGGTTCGGATGTCGCGCTCGGCCATCAGCAGCGGTCCTCCGCGCGGGTGATAGCCGGTCGCTCCCTTCGAGAGCGGCCGACCGGGGTCGAACGCATATCCCGACTCCCGGAACGCCGCCTCGATCTGAGCGGCGAGCGCGTCGCCCGTGGGACCGGTCGCCGCGACGGACTGTCGAAACGGCCAGTCCCCCACCTCAGGGATGTCGCGCCAACGACCGGGCACGCGCCCCAACGGCCGCGGCCCCGGCACGGTCGCCGGGCTCGGTCGGTCCGCGCGCATCGGGAGACCGAACGGCGCACTGTAGTCGAACCTTTCGGGGCCGAAAGCCGATTCGACGCCGGTTATGCGTCGAACAAACGTTAGATTGGCGAGACCTTTAAGTAGAGTACGTCTTCCGGGGGTCTATGCGTCGCACCCGCTATCGGGAACTAGGTGCCGTTGCGATTGGAACGTTGCTGTTGCTCACTGTGCTGGTCGCGGGACTGGCGCCGCTCGCGGCGCAGGCGCCTTCGTCCCACGCGAGCACCCCGGTGGCGATTGGCGCTACCGCGCCCGCGGTTCGAACGGCGAGCTCGGCGTCGCCCCACCCCGCCCAGGGCATCGTGGTCACGGCCACGTACACCGCGACCGTCAATCCCTACACCCTGCTCCCGTACACCCTGTCGGTGAACGTGGGCGCCTCGGGCGACGGCATCGGGCCCGGGAACTTCTCGACCGCTAACGCGACGGTATTCCTGACCATCACCGACACGGTCACGAGCCAGTTCTGCTCGGCGATCTCGGACAACTCGAGCGTCAACGCGGGGATCACGACCTACAACTTCGTGCTCAACCCGGTGCTGCTGAGCCGAACGCCGTGCAACGGGATCACGAACGACCCGGTCAGCTTGAACGCGAACTTCACCTTCTGGGGCTACGACCTGGGGTACAACAATGCGAGTGCGAACGCGGTCGCGAACACCTCGCTGATCTTTGCGCCGCTGAGCGCTACCCTGGTCAGCCCGAACGGCGGGGTCGGGGTCGGTAATGCGACGTTCGTCGCCACGTACGTCGCCCAGTACCTCTCCAGCGTCCGGCTGCTCATCTGGAACCCCGCCAAGACCAGCGTCTTGGAGAACGCGAGCCTGCAGTGGGCGTCCACCAGCGTGCCCGCTTCGGTCACCTGGTACGCTCCCGCGGCCGGGCTGTATCCGTACTCCCTGACGGTCACCACCCTGTACGGCACGTTCGTCCAGGCGGGCAACGTGACGGTGCTTCAGAACGGCGGCGGGACGGTGTTCTACAACTCCACGGTGTACCACAACTCGACCATCCTGGCCGGGTTGAAGGGACCCGAGGCCGGTACCCTCCTGCTCGTGGTCGGCTTGATCATCGGCATGATCGTGGCGTTGGCCGTGGCGAGCGCGATGCGCCGCGACCAGCCGACGGCCGCTCAGCCGTGGCAGGGCGGGCAACAGGGACAGACGACGCCGGCCCCGAACACTTGCTCGGTCTGTGGAAAGAGCTTCGGTTCGGCGGATGAGCTCGCCGGCCACATGAAGGCCGAGCACGGGATGAGCTAGCGCGGGGAACGATCCCCGGGCCAACCCTTTCCTTCTTCTTCCTCAAGTATCCGCTCGAGCGCCCGCTAGCGCAGGGTTCCGAGCGCGAGGTCCCAGCGATCGACGCTCAACTCGACCCGGGGCCGACGGTGGTGCGGAAGGCTTTGGGCCAGCGGCCACTCGATCGGCAGGAGGCGTCGCACCTCCGCTCCGCTGGCCCGCACGCGCCGCTCGATGAACTCTCGGCTGGACCGGAGGCCGAACGCGTAGATGCCCTGCTGAGCCCCGGCGAACGCAGCATCCCAGAACGGCCGGTCTGCGTGGCGCCGCTGGGCCCCGAAGGGAGGGTTCATGACGACGACGTCCGCCCGCCTCGCCCCGTGCCGCACGTCCCCGACCTCGAACCGGACCGGAAGTCCGTCGGCGTTCGCGCGCGCGATCTCGACGGAGTCGAGATCGATCTCGATCCCCTCGACGCGGCCGGCGCCCGCGAGGGCGGCCGCGATCGCGAGCCGACCCGTGCCGGAACCGAGGTCCATCACGGTCGCGCCGTCGAGCAGCCCGTCGGCCCGGGCGGCCAGGACAAGGTCGGCGGCGATCTCGGGCGGAGTGGGGAGCTGCTCGAGGTCCGCTCGGGGGTGGAGGGGGCCCGGGATCGCCGAGAGCCGACGGATCAGGTCGGAGCGACGCACGGCGCGTCCAGCCCGAGATCGCCCATCACGCCATCGACCCGCCCGCGGTTGGGCGGAGAGCGGGGAGCCGGATTTGAACCGACGAACGCCTTCGCGACGGGATCTCTTGGCCGGGGTGCCGGCGTTTAAGTCCCGCGCCGTTTCCAGGCTTGGCTATCCCCGCGTCCGTTCAGCGGGCGGTCGGGGCCGCGGCCTCGGGGGCGTCCTTCGCCGGTCGCGCCGAGCTCCGCTTCACGGAGACGCGCTTCGGGAAGTACTTCAGGAGGACCACGTCGTTCACGGCCGACACCCAGCGGTACGGGACGTCGACGGGGCGGGAGTCGTCCACTAACATCGGGCTCGTCTCTTCGACGAACAGGCCGTCGACCTTGGAGGCATCGACGTCAACGACCACGTTGTCGACCTCGCCCAGCAGGCGTCCGTCGGGCGTGTAGACCTGGCGACCCAAGAGTTCGGTCATCTCGACGAGCATGCGCGTTCCCGTGACGTGCGGACGCGGGTGGCCCTTCTTATGTCTTTGGGCGCACCGGCGACGCCGGAGCGTCTAGGTCGCGTCGCCCTCGGCGTCGGACGGGGTCTCCGCGGCCTGCCGGACCTGGGACCGATACATCTCGAGCAGTTCGTGCGAGCTCGTCGCCTCCGTCGGGCCCTTGTCGGAGCGGATGCGGCCCGTGAACCGGGGGAATCGGAGCGCGAGGCCCGCGCCGGGCCGGATCGCCCCGAATGCCGCCCGATGGACCGGGCTCAAGGTGAGCTCGGCCCCGCGCACCTCGAGCACCAGCCCCGGCGTGAACCAGCGATCGGGCGAGATCCCGGTGTCGATGCCGGGCGGCGGACCGTCGGTCTCGTACGGCTTCAAGAGCTTCGGCATCTCGGCGAGCTGGGCGTCGTCGAACCCGCTCCCGATCTTGCAGAACGTCTCGAACCGGTCGCGCTTCGGATCGTAGACGGCGAGCAGGAACGCCCCGTAGCGGCCGGCGCGCCGCCCTCGGCCCTGGAACGCGCCGACCACGACCCCGTCGATCGAGTCGGAGAGACCGACGGTGTAGTCGCGCTTGTACTTGATCCACGTGAAGCCGCGCGCCCCGGCCCGATAGGCGCTGTCGGGCCGGATCGACTTCGCCATCACTCCTTCGGCGCCGTCGGAGAGGGCCAGTTCGAAGAACTCGGTCGCCTCGTCGAGGGAGTGGACGATCCGCTGCTGCGCGAGGCGGACGCGGTCGGTCTCCCGGACGATCGCCTCGAGCGTGCGACGGCGCTCGGGGAACGCCGCGTCCAGGGTCGGCTCCGCGTCCGACATCAGCACGTCGAAGAGGAACAGGACGACCGGAATCTCGGTCCGGGCCTTCTCGAGATCGTGCTTGCGGCCCCGGCGATGGGAGATCTCCTGGAACGGCTGGAGCGCCCCGGTGTCCAGGTCGACCGGGACGCATTCGCCTTCCACGATCGCCGGCGTCTTCCGAACGGCGCGGGGCAGCTCTTCGACCAGCTCGGGGAATTGGGGGCCGATCTCCTCGAGTCGACGGGAGAAGAGCCGGACGGTCCCGTCCCGGGCGATGTGGGCCTGGACCCGCAAGCCGTCGTACTTGAACTCGAGGGCGGCCGTTCCTCCCATCCGCTCGAGCACCTTCTCCAGCGTCGGTTCCCGCTCGGCCAGCATCGGACGGATCGGCCGCCCGACCGTGAGCCCGATCGTGGCCAGGGCGTCCAGACCCCCTTCCACGAGGGCCGTTGCGACCGCCCCAAGGTCGCTGCACAGGTTGAACGCGGACTCGACGCGAGCGCGCGCCGGCTTCGACCCGTCGGCGAACGCCTCGGTAAGAGCGTCGAGGATCGTCATCTCCCGGACGCCCACGCGGAGGGTGCCGAGCACGAACCGGATCAGATACTTCCCTTCCAACGGGGTCGCCCGGTCGAGCAGGCCCTTGAGGGCGCGGACCTTGGCGTCCTGGGACCCCTCCCCCTTCGCCTCGGCGATGCCCCGGAGCTCGGCGTAGACCGACGTGACCGAGAGGGCGTGCTCCGCTCCGTGCGGCCGGCCGTCGAGCAGCTCGGCCGCGGTCAGCCCCAGATCTCCCAAGTGCTTGGTCCGTCGGGCGATCTCGGCCTCCTCCTGCCCGGTGGCGAGCGCGAGCGCCCGCCGGGCGAGCGACTCCGCCACGCCGAGCTCCACACCCTCGTACTCGGGACGCAGGATTCCCTGCGCCAGGAACAGGACCTCGGGGAGCTCCGGCGGTCGGAGGGGACGGACCAGCTCGACCAGGATCCGACGCATCTCGAGGCGTTTCGAGGTCGCCTCGAGGCGCTCGAACGCGGCCGCCAGCTCAGCGAACCGCACGGTGGCTCCCTTCGTCCACGGCGGCCCGGATCCGCGCCAGGTTGGCGGCGATCGTTCCGCCGCGGAAGACCGAATGGCCGCAGACGAAGAACGTGGCCCCGGCCTCGGACGCGGCGGCGGCCGTCTCCGGCGTGATCCCGCCGTCGATCGAGACGTCCGCCGCCGACCCCCGGGCGTCGATCCGACGGCGCGCGGCCCGCACCTTCTCGAGCACCTCCGGTCGGAACTTCTGGCCGGAGAAGCCGGGTTCGACGCTCATGATCAAGACCTGGTCCAGCCGGTCGAAGATCGGGTCGAGCGCGGAGAGGGGGGTCCCCGGACGAACGGCGGCCCCGACGGCGACTCCGAGACGACGGGCTTCCGCGAGCACGGCCTCGGGGTCCAGCGGCGCCTCGATGTGGAACACCAGGGTGTCTCCCCCGGCCCGGTGGAACGCCTCCAGGTACCGCTGGGGGTCGCTGATCATGAGGTGCACGTCGAGCGGCCGCCGGGTGCGGGCGCGCACCGCGGCGACCATGTCGGGCCCGAACGTCAGGTTGGGGACGAAGTGGCCGTCCATCACGTCGAGGTGGAAGGCGTCCGCGCCCGCGGCCTCGGCCTCCCGGACCGCGGCCCCGATCTCCCCGAAGTCGGCGCTGAGGAGGGACGGCGCGATCCGGAGGGTCCGCGTCGGCCCCACGACGGCCCGTGTTCTAAGGGTATATATATTGGCTCCCGACTCGGGGAGTTGACCCCCGAACGGGGGTCGGGAATGAGATGGCAGCCACAAGGCAGGACAGTTCGTCCAATTGGAGATTGGGCCGAAGGGGAATCTCCGGGATCACGGCCGCGATCATCTTGATCGTGGTGGTCGTGGTCGTCGGGGGTGCCGGCTATGCCGGGCTGAGCGCCGCGGGAGGCTCGTCTTCGGCGAGCCCACCGGCGACGTGTGCGCCCCTGACGAGCCCGGTGTGTTCGAATTCGGCGAGGATCAACGACGTGGTCCTGTTCGTCCCGTATCAACCGGGATACGGACAGATCGCGTTCCAGTCGACCCAGGGTGCGACGTTGCCCGCCAGCGTATACTTGACCAACGGTGAGACCGCTTCCAGCTTCTCCGTGAACTGGGGCGACGGCACCACCACCACCCAGAGCACGACCAGCTTCACGCACAACTATCCGGGCCTCGGCCAGTACGTGGTCTCGGCGACCGCGGATGTCGGAGGGGTGACCCATACGGGTACCGCCTACCTGTTCCCGATCGTCATCGGGCCGTCCGCGACCAGCCAGTCCAGCGGCGAGTTCCCGGCGATCAGCGCGACGTTCAACAACGGAACGGCCAGCGGGGTCCGGCCTTGGGTCCACGTTGGCGGAACCGTAACGGTCGCCGCGTCCTACACGACGCTCCCCAGCGCCGCGGGCTACACGGCCCTTCCGCCGACGATCACCGCGACCTCGGGCGCGACCTTGGTCACCAACGGCTCGTCCGCGGACGCCGCGACGGCCACCTACACCTTCACGACGCCCGGGGTCAACGAGATCACCTTCGTCGGACAGATCTCGGCGCCGCATGGCTATGTGTGGCAGAACTACACCTGGTCGGTGTTCGTCGGTCAGACCGGCGCGTCCCTGGCGTGCACATACTGTACCTCGGGCGGTTCGACCGGTGGCAGTCCGCACCCCGGCACCATCTACTCCTACGAGATCGCTCCGGGCGGCGCGACCAGCCTCGACCCCTCGGTCGACTACGAGACGGTCGGTGGCGAGGTCATCATGAACACCTACGAGCAGCTCGTCAATTACAACGCGAGCAGCACGTCGACGTTCGTGCCGGTGCTCTCCACGTGCGTGCCCGGCCCCGCAGCCACGGGCCCGAACTCCTGCGCGGCGCAGTACAACGGAAACGACCTCAACGCGGCAGGCTCCTTGGGCGCGGGTCAGTACTGGACGTTCCCGATCAGCTCGACCGCCCAGTTCTATGACTCGTCGACCGGCGCCCACTGGGGTGTCTACCCGTCGGACGTGATGTTCTCGGTGCTGCGGACCATGATGTGGCTCCAGACGCCGAGCCAGTACGTCTACAACGGGTGGATCATCGGGCAGTCGCTGTTGCCCTACGGGAACTCCTCGTTCGACAACTCGACGGTCTTCCACGCCCCGTGGAACAACACGCCGACGTGGATGCTGAACTCGATGCTGATCAACGACACGGCGTACTGTCCCGCCTCAGCGATGGTCAATGATCACGGCTGCATCACCTTCGATGCAGACGGTTCCGGGTCACTCTGGCCATTCTTCCTGGAGTTCGTCCAGGATATGGAGGGTGCGTCCGTGGTTCCGTGCGGCTGGTACAGCGCCCACGGCGGCGGCATCCCGGACTTCGCGGGCACCAGCGCCGCGAACGGCGATGGGCCCTGCTGGCTCCCGAGCGGCAGCGGGCAGACGACCACCAACAGCAGTACCTGGACCAACTACGTGAACTCCGTGCCCTCGAACGCGTACGACAACCTGGAAGCTCAGGGCGCGCTCAACCCGTACCAGCCTCAGCCCTCGGTGCGCTGGTCCGTCGTGGCGAGCGGGCCCTACTACCCGGTCAGCGTCAACTTGGGCCAGGGGTACGTTCTGAAGGCGAACCCGTACTACGCCGAGCCGAACTGTGTCGCCGCTCCGGGCTGCTACCCGGCGCCGGGCCACTACGCGTCGAACGTCTACGTGTTCTGGGACCCTGACTCGACCGCTGGGCTCGAGCAGTACGTCGCAGGACAGGCGGACTTCGCCTCGTTCTTCCCGACGGATACGCCGACGATCCTGAACCTGGTCAAGCAGGGGAAGATCGGGCTGCTCAGCGTCCCGACGCTCGAGACGTTCGACTTCGGGTACAACTTCTGGTTGAACTCGACCGCCACGGAGGGAGCCTCGTCGATCACCATGAACGTGCCGGCGGACTTCTTCGACAACCCGGCGATGCGGGCGTTCCTCAGCAACGCGTTCCCGTACAACTATAGCCTGACGCAGATCAACACGGAGGACGGCATCACCTACGACAACAACCTGGGTGGCGCCATCCCCGATGGTCTCGGGAACTACTACCCGACGAACATCTCGTGGCCGGGGTACAACACGGCCACGGCGACGTGGCACGACCCGTCCTCGGACGCGTCGGTGGTCGGAGGCGCGGCGTACTGGTGGAAGCAGCTGACGACCGTGGGCTCCCCGTACTACGACCCGGAGATCTCCGCGGACTGCTCGACGACGACCCCGTGCACGTGGCCGATGGTCTCGGAGCAGGGTGCGCCGCAGATCGACACGGCGGTGGACGCGTGGAACGCGGACATCAAGTCGATCTCGGGCAATCTGCTCGCCCCGAGCCGGTGGGACCCCACGTTCTCGACCCTGGTCGCCAACTCCGCCGACCCGCCGGGAACGAGTCCGTTCCCCGTGGAGATCGACGGGTGGCTGCCCGACTACCCTGACCCGACGGACTACATGGCCCCGTACTACGCGGCGAACGGTTCGTACACGTTCGGCGCGGGCCTCGGCCAGGTGTTCCTCGCGGGTCCGGCGGGTCCGGACGGCACCGTGCTCTCCCCCGGTCCGTACTACTGCGCCGAGGGCGCGCAGCTGGGCACGACCTACGCGCAGAACTTCTCGGCGCTCGCCTTCTGGGCGAACGGCGGGCTGGTCAACGAGACCTGCCAGGGGACCGCGACGCTCGCGATGGACTGGGCGATGAACTTCGCGGCGACGGACGCGAACCCGACACAGCGGTTGCTGCTGTACAACATGATCGAGAGCGTGGGGAACAACCTCGTGCTCTACATGTATTACATCCAGCCGGTCGGGATCGGATCCTACGCGAACTGGATCAACCCCTCGACGATCACCACGAACTCGATCCAGCCGGGTCAGCAGTGGTATCTGGAGAGCGGCCTGAACGTCGTCTAGGCCCGGGTCGGTAGTCCCGAACAACCCCTTCCGCTTCGGCGGGAGGGGTTGCCAACCCTTTCCTTGCTTTTCTTCATATCTGGGTGGGGCGCAGCGCGTCCCCAAAGGGCCCCGCGGCTGGGGGGGCGTCTGCGCTCCCTCACGAACCTCGCCGCGCCCTTGCGGTCGGGACGAGGGCCGCCTCGCTGGGTCCTGGGTCCGCGGCGACCCGAAGCGAACTAGAGGAACTCAGAGGGATCGGGGCCTTCGACGAGCTCCGGGCCGTGCTCACCGCGCCGAAACGCGGCCTCCTCGGGCGTCCAGCGGCCGACCGCGCGGGGCCGCAGCCAGCTCGGCCGGAACCCCCGGAGGCCCCAGTTGGCCTCCGGACGGTACCAGAGGTAGCGCCACGCGAGGAACTCGACGTAGACCGCGAAGGCGAGCGAGAGGCCGAGGCCCAGCGGTTGGAAGGGGGAGATCCACAGTTCGGCGATCCAGACGTCGACGATGAGGAACGCGAGGCCGACCCATGCCTTGGCGCCGTGGAAAAGGAACCACTCCCGCCACGCGGGTCCCGGGTCGCGGAGCGCCTCGCGCTTCGAGACCTCCTCCGGATCGGGGAATGCGTCGAGGTCGGTGGGAGCCACCATGGGCGGGGGGGCTCACGAGGCCGGCGCCGGGGCGGGGGAGGGGAGCGCTTCGGCCGCCGGCACGCCGCCGGGCGGAGGATACAGGTGGCAGGCGACGAAGTGGCCGGGCCGGTGCTCCACGGTCGGGGGCTCGATCTTCGAACAGACCGGCATCACGGCCGGGCACCGGGTGTGGAAGCGGCAGCCCGAGGGCGGGTTCGCCGGGCTCGGGACGTCGCCGGGGAGGATGATCCGCTCCCGCTTGAGCTGGGGGTCGGGCAGGGGGATCGCCGAGAGGAGCGCCTGGGTGTACGGGTGGAGCGGGCGGTAGAACAGCTCGTCGACGGGAGCGCGCTCGACGATCTGGCCGAGGTACATCACGATGACCACCCGGGCCATCGCGCGCACGACGGAGAGGTGGTGCGAGATGAACAGGTAGGCCAGCTGCTGCTCGCCCTGCAGGTTCCTCAGGATGTTGAGGATCTGCGCCTGCACCGACACGTCGAGCGCGCTGGTCGGTTCGTCCAGGACGATCAGCTCGGGCCGGAGCGCGAGGGCGCGCGCGATCCCGATGCGCTGGCGCTGGCCGCCGGAGAACTCGTGGGGGAACCGCCAGAGGTGCTCGGGGTTGAGCCCGACCTGCTGCAGGAGGTCGAGCACCCGCTCGTCCCGCTCGCGGCGCGAGCCCTGGTGGTGGATGTCGAGCGGCTCGCGGACGATCTCGCGCACGAGCATGCGGGGGCTCAGCGACCCGAACGGGTCCTGAAAGACGATCTGGAGCTTCCCGCGGAGGTCGCGCATCTGGCCGCGCCGCCGCCGAAAGATCGAGTACGATTGGGCGATCTGGTCGAGCTCCTTGAGCTCGGGGGAGGCGGCCTTCCCGTCGGGCGCGTCCTTGCCAAGCTCCGCGTACAAGGTGTCGAGCCGCTCCATCACGTCCGGGGGCGGCCGGTAGAACGCGTGCCCCGAGGTCGGCTCGATGAGCCGCAGGAGGGTCCGTCCGAGCGTCGTCTTCCCGCAGCCGGACTCTCCGACCAGCCCGACGGTCTCGGCCTCGTGGATGTCGAGGGAGACCCCGTCGACCGCGCGCACGTCCCCGACCTTGCCGCCAAAGACGCCCGAGCGGATGGGGAAGTACTTGCGCACGTTGCGCAGCGACAGCACGACGGGCCGGTCCTCCAAGGTCGCCATGGAGGCCCTCTACTCCACCACGGGCGTACCGTGGTAGAGGAAGCAGGCGACCGAGCGGCCGCCCCCCTCGTCGGTCATCGGCGGGCGCTGCTCCTTGCAGATCGGCATGGCGTGGGGGCAGCGCGGGTGGAAGCGGCAGCCGCTGGGGGGCGTGATCAGGTTCGGGACCGAGCCCGGGATGGAGTCGAGCCGCTTGTCGGGCTGATCGAATCGGGGGATCGAGGCCAGCAGGCCCTGGGTGTAGGGATGGAGCGGGTTGGCGAACAGGTCCTTGACGGGGGCGTTCTCGACGATCTGACCCGCGTACATGATGCACACCCGGTCCGCGACCTCCGCAATGACCGCGAGGTCGTGCGTGATCAGCACGATCGAGGTGCCGACCCGGTCGCGAAGGTCCCGCATGAGCGTGAGGATCTGCGCCTGGACCGTGACGTCGAGCGCGGTCGTCGGCTCGTCCGCGAGCAGGATGACCGGTTCGGGAGCGAGCGCCATGGCGATCATCACGCGCTGCAGCATGCCCCCCGAGAGCTCGAATGGATAGGCCCGGGCGATCTGCACCGGGTTCGCGATCTGCACCCCTTCGAGGAGGGCGACCGTCTGCCATAGGATCTCCTGCTGAACCGGCTTCTCGAGGCGTCGGCCCAGCCCGGGGAGCCCGAAGTAGAAGTGGGTGAGCCGCAGGGCGCGCAGGCGGTTGCGGACCGATCTCTCGTGGCCGCGCGCGAGCTCGCCCCGTCGCATCTCGGTGAAGAACACCTCACGGAGCTCGTCCTCGAGCACCATGCGACGCCGGCGGTAGCGAAGGTAGCTGCGCTCGAACCGGGAGACCCGGAGCGTCCGAGCCTCGCGCGCGAGGACGTTGCGGGGGTCGACGCCCCCGAGCTCGGACGGCCGCGTCGCGTAGAACGCCCGGGTCCCGAACGACGGGAGGCCGATCGCCTCGCCGAGCTGGCGGGCCAGTTCCCGGCGACGCTCGGGTCGCGTCGCGGGGTCCTCGGCCGCCTCCGCGAGACGGTCGATCGCGGCCGCCACGGCCGGGGAGTTCGGGTCCGCCTTGAGGAGGCCGTCGAGCAGCTGGGTGCCCCGGTGGAGGAGCAGCACCTCGCCCAGCTGGTCGTAGACCGGGAAGATCGGGTTCATCGCCTGGCTGGGCTCCTGGAAGATCATCGAGATCCCCCGCCCCCGCACGGCGGACATCCGATCGTTCGCCGCGCGGATGCGGCGGAACTTCCGGGAGACCTTCACGCGACCGGTCTTCTTGATCGGCTTGATCTTCGCCTCGCGGTCGAGCCCCCAGAGGAGGTCCGCCCCGCGGAACAGGATCTTGCCCGAGACGATCCGGCCCGGCGGATCCGGGATCAGTTTCAGCACCGAGAACACGGTCACGCTCTTGCCGCACCCGGTCTCGCCGGCGATCCCGAGCGTCTCCCCCCGGCGAACCTTGAACGAGACGCCGTCGAGCGCCTTGACGACCCCGTCGTACGTGTAGAAGTACGTGTGGAGGTCGCGAATGTCCAGCACCACATCGCCCGACGACGAGGCGTCCGGGGACCCCGGCGCCGCCGGGGTCGCGGTCAGGTCTTCGCTATCTTCGACCGAGTGGAGCTCCTCCGCGTCGAGTGCCGTGCCCGTTCACCTCCGAAGTCGAGGGTCGAGGGCATCTCGCAGTCCGTCCGCGAAGAAGTTGACACTGATGGCGAACATGAACAGCGCCGCCCCCGGGAAGAAGAACTGCCACCAGGGGATCACGCAGGTCGCGGCGGAGGTCTGGCACGCCTGGATGAACGTCTGCAGCACCGTCGACGAAACCGAGAGCGCGGTCATCGTCCCCCACTCGGGGAAGGTGTTCACCGGGAAGACGTGGAACCCGATGAACACGATCGCCGCGATGGCGAGCGGGATCGTGCCGACATCGAGCGACATCTGCACGAACACCGGGTAGACGCTGTTGGGGATGATGTGCTTGCGCACGATCCGGCCCGAGGTCGCGCCCGAGGCGCGGGCCGCCTCCACGTACCGCTGTTCCCGTGTGACGAGAACTTGACCTCGTACGATACGCGCGTACGTCGGCCACCAGATGACGATGAACGCCGAGACGATGATCGCGACCCGAAGGTCGATCGACAGCACGTTCACCGCGAAGACCGAGAGGAAGATGATCACGAGCAGCAGGCCCGGGATCGAGAGGAAGATATCCGTGAGCCGCATGATCGCCTCGTCGACGACCCCGCCGAAGTAGCCGGAGACCACCCCGAGGACGACGCCGATGATGGCGCCCGTCCCGACGATCCCGACGGAGATCGAGAGCGACCAGTCCGAGCCCTTGACCAGCCCCGCGTACGTGTTGAACAGCTGGGTGCCGGACGGCGTGAGCGTGAGCGAGCCGAACGGGAGGGGACCGAGGGTCCCGGTCTTGAGGTTGACGGTCGGGGGCACCACCGAAGGCATGCCGGTGGGGGTCTGGTAGCAGTTCGGAGCGGGCGGCAGTTCCCCGGATTGGTAGGTGCAGATGACGGGGAACGGGCTCGTGACGCTACCGGGGGGAGAACCGTTGCTGGAGGTGTACTCCTGGAGGTTCGTTCCGGGCGCGGGGTAGAACGGGGCGTAGAGCGCGACGATGACGAAGAAGATCAGGATCGCGAGGCCGATCATCGCGAGGGTGTTTCGCCGGAAGAAGTACCAGGTGCGCCGCATCTGGTCCCAGCGGGGGTTCGGCCGACGGCGCTCGGACTCGGTGGCAGCCATGTTCGTCCCTCCCTACCCCAGCCGGACCCTCGGGTCCAGCACGGCGTACAGCACGTCGACGATCAGGTTCGCGGTGACCACGATGATCGTAAAGAGGATGGTGCTGCCGAACACGACGCCGAAGTCGACCGGCGTGAGCGTGACCGCGTAGGCGAACAGGCGGCCCACCCCGTTGAGCCCGAAGACCGTCTCGATGACGGCGAAGCCGCCGATGAACGAGGCGAACGTCAGCCCGACGACCGTGATCGTGACGTTGAGCGAGTTCCGACCCGCATGCCGCTTGACGACCGTCCGCTCGGGCACCCCCTTGGCGCGGGCCGTCCGCACGAAGTCGAGGTTCAGCACCTCGAGCATGCTGTTCCGGACGAACCGCAGCAGCACCGCGATCGTGCCGTAGGCGATGACGAGCGCCGGCAGCACCATGCGGATGATCGTGTCGAGCGAGAGGAACCACTGCCCGTGGATCGCGGCGTCGACCGTCGGGAAGCCGGTCGGCGAACTGATCTGACCGGATTTGAGCCAGACCGGATAGAGACCGCCCTGGAAGCACTGGATCTGGGGCCAGGATCCGTAGAAGTCGAAGTACGACTCAACCTTGGAGCACGTCGGCGAAATGCCGGAATGCCCCCCGACGAGGAGCACGACCGCGAACAGCACGAATGAACCTAACAGGAACGGGGGCAACGCGAAGCCCGAGAACGAGACTACGCGCGAGGCCTGATCGATCGGCCGGTTGCGGTAGACGGCGGACAGGTTGCCGAGCGGGATCGAGACCGCCATGATGATCGCGAGCGCGAACGCGGCCAGCTCGAGCGTGTAGGGGAGGAACCAGCCGAGGACCGTGATGACGGGCTGGCCCCGAGCGATCGGGATCTGTCCGGAGAGGCCGGAGCCGTTCCCGACGTACCCCCAATGGCCCGTTAACGAATTGGCCATGTAGATCGCCCATTGCACGGGCGGGGCCTGATTGAGACCCAACTTCGCGAGACCATTGTAGTAGAAGGGGTTGCGGCACTCGCCGGGCTGGTTGATCCCCAATTTGGAGCAGGGAACCTGGGGGGTGTACGGGACCTTAGGGTTCGTCCCGAGCGCGGCCTCGAGACGTTCGGAGACCGGCAGGGAGCTGACGAGGAGGAAGGTGATCGTCATCACCCCGATGATCACGGGGACGACCAGCAACAATCTGCGCACGATGTAGATCCAAAGTCGCATCCCCCTCAGCCCTCCCGCGCAGTCGAGACCGCGTCGGAGCCCCTTGCGGTCGAGGCGGGCGGTCCTATTTATGCGTTGACATGACACGGCTCG
>DATJRX010000005.1:0-69436 GCA_035504395.1 Thermoplasmata archaeon
TTTAACGTATATAGAGCACGTAGCGGTCTCGTGAGATTCCGATCCCTTTCCAAAACCGAAGCGAAGGTGATCCTATCGTTGGAGGCCGAGGAGCGGGATCTGGTCACGCTCGACGAGATCGAACGCCGGATCGGAGCGTCACGCGGTTTCGCCCGAAAGCTTGCCCATGACCTCGTCAAACGGGGGTGGCTTCGAAGGATCCGAAGAGGGACCTACCTACTGAACCCGAGCCGGTATGGGCCGGAAGCGGTGCCCGACACCGATCCGCTGCGGGTCGGAAGCCGACTGGTGCGGCCGTACTACTTCGGGTATGCCACCGCCGCCGAGCTGCAGGGCCTCTTCCCGCAGGCAAGCCGGGTCTACTACGTTGTGACCACTACTCGGTGGACACCCGGAAAGGAACTGGCCGGGCTCTTCCGCCCGGTTCGAGTCGCTCGGAAACACTTCTTCGGAACCCACACGCTGCGGCGCCGCGACGTTCCGCTGATCGTGAGCGATCCTGAACGGACGGTTCTGGACTCCCTCAACCGACCCGAACTCTCGGGAGGAATGGCCGGGGTAGCGGAGATCTTCGCTCTCGCCAAACCCACGCTCAACTGGACGAGATATGCCTCGCACCTCGACCGCTTCGGAAACCGCAGCCTGAGCTTACGTGCGGGATTCCTGGCTGAACGGATTCGTCCTTCGATCCGACCTCCCGAGCTGTGGATCCGTCGTCGACTGGCCCACCCCACCGAGCCGTACGTGCCCTTGGGACCCCCGAAAACGCACGGACGTCGGGGGGAGCGTGACGCTCGTTGGCACGTGATTCAGAACGTCTCCGATGCCGAACTATTCGCGGAGGGGCAGATCCGATGACGGATGACTCGCCCGGGCCACTAGCCGTCGTACTTCGACCGGAGGTCGTGGCCTGTCTCGAGGACCGACTTGAGGTTCAAGGCGAAGTAGGTCCAGCCCCACTCAGCACCGCCGTACAGTTCGGCCCAGTGCCGTTCTCGAGGGATGCCGGTGTGCTCGATCATGAGGAGGGTTCCGCCATCCTTCGCCTTGACGGAGAGCGAGAAAACCGTGCCGGCCAGCTTGACCCCCGGCCATGACCAAGCGAAGGCGATCCGGCGCCCCGGGCGGTAGTCCACGAGCGTGCCCGTGTGCGTCGGCCCGCCGTTCCACGCCAGCAGGTACGATCCCCCCTTTCGCGGGGCGAGCTCCGCCCGGTCGCAGAGCCACCGGGTCAGCCACTGGGGATCGGTTATCGCCCGGAAGACGTCGTCCGGCGCCGCTCGGATGAGGTATTGGTGGTTGAGAGTCCACTCGGTCCTGCTCGGCACCCTAATCAGCTCCAGTCAACAGGATAGTCCGGCGCGACTTTATCGTGTAGGGGAATCAGAGTAGGGCGACTATGCTCCCGAAGAAATTCCGATACCACGCCGCCCCCATGAAGGTCGAATTCTTGTCCTGTCCGGTCGAGACCAGCCTCCGGATTCTCGGGCGAGAGCGAGCTTTCCTGGTCCTGACGGCGATCGCTCTCTTCCGCGCGAACCGCTACAACGACATCCTCAGGTCCATGCCCGGACTCTCGAAGCGCCTCCTGTCGATGCGACTCGCGGAGCTCGAGCGAGCGGGGTTCATAGTTCGGGCCGAGTCGCGGAGGGGCTACGTGCGGTGGGAACTCACGGCCAAGGGCGCCGATGTGGTGCCGATTCTCCTGACGATGGTCCAGTTCGGCGCGAAGTGGTACGCGGACGAGCTGTTTGTGGATCGGACCCCCCGACCTCTAGGAGAGATCTTTGACGAGGTCTACATCCGCAGTGCACTGGGCATCGGCCCGCGGAGAAGCGCATCCGAAATGTCGGAGACCTCCGCCGGACCCGAAGCCGAACTTAGGTCGTTCGCCGCGAAGGAGTGAGTCGATCGAGGCCCTCGGGCGTATGTCGGACCGGCACGAGATCTGGTGTCACTGTCGCCCTACTCTCGTTCCCTCACTGTATGATATCGATCGAGGCGATATGACCTCCCGATGAGGATGGTCATTCAGTCGATTTGGGTCTCGATAGACGGGTTCTACGAGGGGCCGAAGAGCTGGGACCTGAACTTCAACTCGGTCTCCTGGGGCCCTGAGACCAAAGCGATCGCCGACCAGGAGAACCGGTCCGCCGGGGGCCTCCTCCTTGGTCGCAAGACCTACGAAGGCTTCGCGAAGAGCTTCCCGTCCGACAAGAGTGACTTCGCCGCGGTGCTGAATGATCTCCCCAAGTACGTCTTCTCGAATTCGCTCCGGGACGCGACGTGGCAGAACACCACGATCGTGCGTGGCGACGCGGTCAAGGCGGTGCGGTCGCTGAAGCGCGGCACGGGGAAACCCCTCTTCATATTCGGGAGTGGCGAGTTCTCGGCGACTCTCACCAAGCACGGTCTGATCGACGAGTATCGACTCCTGCTGACGCCGGTCGTGGTCGGAGCGGGCACCCCGCTGTTCAAACCCAGCCGCAAAGCCGTCGCGATGCGACTCGTGGAAGCTCGAACCCTCAAGAGCGGCGCCGTGCTCCTCCGGTATCGACCGAGGAAGACGCGCATCAGGTTGCGCGAGTGATCCGCGAGGATGCCCCCGCTGCCGACGGACCGCGCAACTGCTCGCGCTCGCAGCCCCGCAAGCGCCGCTCACCTCCGGGGGAATGACCCTACGGAACTCGACGAGCGCAATGGCCCGTCGAGACCGCTGAGACGGGGCGTTTCGTGCCCTCCCCTCGTGGATTATCCGTGCCGCCGCGATCGTCGACCAAAGAGGGATGCCCGAGAACTTCGTTCAACTCGCGCCAATCCCGGTGCTCCGGGTTCTGGCCGACTGGAACGCGGGGGGACCCGCTTCGGCGATGGCCCGCCTCGAGGCGAAACTCCCGAGCATCAAGGGTCGAAAGTTCTACGGGACGTTCCGGCCCACCCCGGCCGGCGAAGAGTACTTCGCGTGCGTGGCCCGAGTGGATTCTGATGATCCGATCCGAATGGGGCTGGATGTGGGGGAGATTCCCGGAGGCTGGTATGCCCGCCGGAAGATCACGGATTGGTCGAAAGATCTCGGCCAGCTGGCCCGCCAGTTCACCGAGATGATACGCATCCTGGGAGAGAACGTAGATACCGGCCGACCGGAGATCGAATTCTATCGGAGTCAGACAGAGATGTTCGTCCTCGTCCCGGTCCACTCGCCCGAGAGAAAGAACGCCTAGACTCCTCCGCAGCGTCTCGCGCGCGCTCACTTCCGCGGATGGATCCTCCTCCGCGACCGGAACGTCTCGCGACCGTGGAACCTGGAGGAGAAGTCAGCGTCTCGGGGCGCCGTTCGAGTGCCGGGCACGGCGATCCGGAAGTGACGCGGTTACGTCGAGATCAATTCGTAGCCGCCGAGGGTCGTGTTGTAGAACGTCTGATCCCAGGTGGGGGGCGAATTCTCCAGGATCGGAGTCATGTACGCCGCCGAGAGGTCCTCGGCGACCGCGCCCACCGGTCGAATCTCGAGGTTCGTCAGCCACCCCGTCATCTTGTACTTCGCAATGGCCGCGCTGAACTGAGGTTGCGCCTCGAACTGCGTCGAGGCCGCCACAAAGGCTGGGCCCGCGTAGGGGATCGCGTGCGTCCAGGTCATCGAGAGGTTGAGATCGACGATCGTGAACACCACCGTGTGGCTGGGCTTCTTGTAGTCGATCGTGAGCTCGAGGACTGTCCCGGCTGGCGTGACCGTACCGGGCCCCGGCCAGTTGCCGGGCCAATAGTTCGCCTCGCAGTTGTCGGAGCCGTTGCCGTTCACGTACCACGGTGCGATGCGCCCGCCGGCATCCAGGTCCACCCCCAACTGGAAGAACCCCGAGCAACCGTCGTCCCGCGCATTCGAGACGTTCATCGCGTTGATTTGCCAGCTGATGTCGTGCGACTTTGGAACGGACCAGCTGTCCAGCGTCATGGTCGCGGAGAACTCATCGTAGGTCGGGAGCAACCGCACGTTGGATCCGGAGCCCTCGCCGTAGAGCGTCATGTTGTTCAGCCCCGGAAAGTAACCGGGGATGTAGTCGGTCGTGACCATCAGGTCGGAATAGTACACGGTTCCGCTTGTCGTCTCGACCTGAACGGAAGTGGAGTTGAGCGCGTTGGCGTCGTACGCCACGAACGGCGGGGAACTGCTCCCGTCGACGGAGACGAGGAATCGGTTGGTCGTCGGATAATCCCAGCCCGCGGTAATGTAGACCCAGCCCGCCGGGTAGGCGCCGTGTGCCGGGACCACTCCGACGACGGTCAGGTTGCTCAGATTCCCTCCCGCCACGACCTTGCCGGATTTGACCCCGATCACCAGTCCGAATTGATGACCCGGCACCCCCAGACCGAAGTATCCGGCGGAGTCTCCGGTCGCTCGGATCGCTGCCTCCAGCGACCAGCCGGCGTTCCCGCGGACGAACCCGCTCTTATCGAACTCGATCTGGGGTGTGGCCGATGTCGCGACCGATCGGAGGGCGGGCTCCCCGGAGTAATTGACACTGGTCTGGATCCTCGGGGTTGCGCCGCTGGCCTTCTGCCATCCGGCCAGCGACCCATTCTCGAAGTTCGCGACGAATGTGAAGGCGAGGTCCTTATCCAGCGCGGTTCCGGCAGGATCGGGCAGCGCTTTCCCGGACCCGGCTGGGGAGGTAGTCAGCGCCGTCGAGGCGGGGAACACCCCGAGCCCCAGCAGACCGACTACCGCCAAGGCGACGATGGGCCGAAGGTTGCGTTCGAGGCGGGACCCGTGGGTCCCTGACTCCGAACGCGAGGACACGCCCTCGGAGCGCGATGCGGGATATTAAGCGGAGTCGACCGAGGGCACGAACCGGGTAGCGCCGTGGAGCTCCCCGTCGGCGATCCGTCGGTCAAGTGCCCTTGACTTCACGGCCTTGTATGCGCGGGTCGTTCCCAAGAGCGGCGTGCCGAGACGGCTCGCCGGTCAACGCTGTGCTGAGGACGGTGGAGCGGAATATGAGCTTCAAGTGCCCGTGGGGATGCGCGGAGGGCGTCGAGCATGAGGTGGCCTGGGAGTGTCCCAAGTACTCCCAGAAATTTCTCGGAGCGCTTCAGTCGGTAGCACAGAAGTTGGAGAAGAGCAAGGACTGAATCCCGCGGCCCTGCGCTCCCACCGGAGTGCGGCCCATCTGTCCGAAGGCGCCCACGGCGCCAGGTGCTCCGGACGCCCACAGATAGGTCAATCGGAGCGTGTGACTCCGCGCCCCACCCGAGCGGGCCGATGATCACGCCGGTGGGGGATCGTCCATCTGAAGGAGCTGCTTCCCGAAGCCGGCGCCGGAGTAGAGCCGCGCCAGCCCGCTTGGGGCGCTCCTAAGTCCCTGCAGCAGATCCTCCTTGGCCTTCAGTCGCCCCGATTGGAGGAGCGGGAGCATGGCCGTGACGGCCTCGTCGATCCGGGGGATGTAATCGCGGCCGAGAAGGCCTTCCATCCGACCGTTCACCATGATCAGATTGTAGTAGTTCGGCGGACCCGGCGTGTCGCCCGTGACCGCGTAGAGCGACGTGATCCCACACAGGACCACCCGCCCGCCCTGGCGGAGTCGTTGCAAGGCCAGGTCCAGGGTAGGTCCGCCCACGTTGTCGAAGTAGATGTCGATCCCATCGGGGCAGAGCTCGGTCAGTCGCTTCCCGACGTCCTCCTTTCGGTAGTCGATCGACGCGTCGATGCCGGCCTCCCGCACCAGCCAGTCGCACTTGGCCGAACTTCCCGCGATGCCGATCACGCGCAGACCGTGGATCTTGGCCACCTGAGCGGCGATCGTGCCGACCCCGCCCGCGGCCCCCGAGATCACGAACGTCTCCCCCGGCTTGGGCCGTGCGACCTCGTGGACGCCGAAGTACGCCACGAGGCCCGTGATTCCCAACGCGCCGACCGCCCAGTTCGGGGACACGCCGTCGGGAACCCGGTACGTCGGGATGAACCCGCTTCCGTCGGAGACCGAGTAGTCCTCCCAGCCCATGCTGCCATGGACGATGTCGCCCGCCCGGAATTTCGGGTGCCGGGACTCGAGTACCTTGGAGACGGCCAGGCCCGTCATCGGCTGGCCGATCGGGATCGCTCCGCCCGCCTCGTCCTGAGGAATGCCCCGTCCCAACAGGAAGAGCTGGGTGGGGTCGAACGAATACCACAGGTTCCGAGCGAGGAATTGGCCCTCGCCCGGAGACGGGATCGAGCTCTCGGCCCATCGGAAGCAGTCCTCCGTGATCGCTCCGTTCGACCGCTTGGCGACAAGCCATTGGCGATTGATTCCCGCGGGCATCGGCCCCTTCCCGATCGGCCCCACGGCCGACCGTCTCTCGCGATCGCTGGGCTCGGCATATACCTACCAAGGTCGAAATCGGTCGAGACTCGACCGATCGATCAAGATCTGCCGCCTCCGAGAGGAGGTTGCAATCCGCGTTGCGCCCCCGGCTCCGACCCGGCTCACGACGAAGGTGCGCGCCGCGTCACCTCGAGCCCGGCCCGCCGCGCCGCGTCGAGCACGTTCTCGAACGCGGCGAGCATCCCGAGGCCCTTCTTCGCGCCCTCTTCGCCCTCCCGGATCGGATGATCGGCCACCCACTGGCGAATCTCGGCGGGGCGATCGAGCCCCGCCACCGGGAGGCTGTACTGGAGGACGAGCGCCATCGTCCCGCCCCCGGTCGCGAGCGAGCTCACGCGGGACTCGAGGTTGCCGGAGAGGAACGCCCACAGCGCGTCGCCGCTGGTGGGGTTGAGCCACGTCGCTGCGTAGGCGAGTGCGATCCACGAACTCACCTGCATCTCGCCGGAACCGAGCCGGTTGAGGCACTCGAGCAGCCATTCCGTCCGAGAGAGCATGCCGAGGCCGGTCGCGATCATCCGGCCTTCGTGGCCCGGCGGGGCTTCCCGCATCTGGCGGATCAGTCCGGAATACTCCACCCCGCTCGCCGTCGCGGCGTAGGCCATGTAGATCGCCTGCCGGACCTCGGGGGCCGCCGATCCGATCGCCTCGAATCGATGCCGCATCTCCAGGCGATAGAGCGGGTCTAGGGCGACCCGGGCTCGGGTCACCATGTCGCGCGCCGTCGTGGTCGCGGGCGACTCTCCGGGGGAGGCCGCCGGTCCGAGTCGCTCTCCCTGGCTTGTGAACACCCGTCGGAACGCCTCCTCCCACGCGGGGATCCGGTACACGAGCGGCCGGACCCAGGTCAACGCGTCGTACGCCTGTGAGACGAGCGAGGGATTCGTCTCTGTTTCGCCACGGCGGAGCAGGTCGAGGTACTCAGGGAAGTCCATCTCGCCGGCGAGGAGGAACGCGAGCCCGTCGTCCTGCAGACCGAGCCGGTCCAGCGGGGCGAGCGCACGATATCGAGCCAGGATCCGCTGTCGTACCGGGCCTTTGTATCGCACGCGAAAGAACCCGGTCCGTCCCGGCGCTACCAGAACGTCGGCGTCCCGCGAAATCGGGATCTCGGCCGTCGGTTCGTGCATCAGCCGCTCGACGCGGGTGCCGTCGACCTGCACCGTGAGCGGGATCGGCCACGGTGGATCGTTCGGAGACCCGACCAGCGAGAATCGCCGCTGGTTCAGCACCAGGTTGAGGTCTCGCTGCTCGACGGTGACGACCGGGTAGCCGGGCCGAAGGATCCACTCCGGCATGACTCGGTCCACCGGTTGACGCGAGGTCCGGGCGACCGCTCCCCAGAGGTCCGTGGCCTCCGCGTTTCCCCACGCATGCTCGCGCAGGTAGAGGGCAACCCCGTCTCGGAACGCGGCCTCGCCGACGAACCCTTCGAGCATTCGGAGCACCGACGAACCCTTCGCATAGCTGACGTCGTCGAAGAACTCCGCCGCGCGGGCGGGGTCCGTGACCGAGACTTGGATCGGATGGGTCCCGGGGAGGGAGTCGACCATAAGTCCGGTGCCGGTCTCGTAGTAGCAGAACTCGGACCAACTGTCCCAGTCGGGATGGAGCGCATCGCGCGCCTTGTACCCGGCGAAGGTCGCGAAGCTTTCGTTGAGCCAAAGGTCGTCCCACGTTCGCATGGTGACGAGGTTGCCGAACCACTGATGCGCCACCTCATGCGCCGCGATGTTCACGACGACCATCCGGGTCATGACCGAGGTGTTCTCGTCGACCAGGACGAACGGCTCGGCGAACACGATGGCGCCCCAGTTTTCCATCGCGCCCGAGAGGAATTTCGGCATCCCGACCAGATGCATCTTGGGAAGAGGGTACGGGATCCCGTAGTAGTCCCCGAAGAACCGGATCGCGCGGGCCGCGGCGTCCGCCACGAATCCCGTCCGCGCCGCCGCACCTCGGGCCGTCGCGCAGATCGTGCGGATCCCTTCGATCTCGCGCTCCGCTTGCTCGAACGGTCCGATGCCGAGGTAGAACAGGTACGTCGACATCGGGGGCGTGGGATCGAACCGGGTCCATCCGCGCCCGTCCGGGGCGCGGTCCTTGGTCCGCGCGGGCGCGTTCGAGATCACCGTGAACTCGTCCGGCGCGACGACCTCGAGTTCGAACACCGCCTTGGCGTCGGGTCGATCAAAGCACGGAAAGACCCGCCGCGCCCGGGCGGGTTCCAGGTGGGTGGTCACGGCGACTCCGTCTCCCAACGGGCTCTGATAGATGCCGATCGGAGCCTCCCGATCGACGGTCGATTCGAAATCGATGGTCAGCCCGGTCGCCGGAGCATCACGGACGATGAGCCGCCCCGGGTCGTTCTCGACCGTGAACGGCAGCCCTCGTCCGTCGGCTGCCACCGAGAGGACGGTCAGGGCCTCGAGATCGAACGTCACTTCCGGAGTCGGCGGAAGGCCTGTGACCCGAACACGTCCGCGGTAGACGGATTCGAGATCTGGGAAGTCCAAGTGGAGCTCGTAGCGGAGACCGACCACGGGCCCGGCAACGACGTACGGTGGATAACGGATGGCCGAGACCGGCCGGCCCATTCCACCTACGCACGCATGCGCGCCTCGCGCGGCGGCGACACCCGACGCCGGTTCCCTCGGCGGATGCCTTCTCGGGCTTCGTCGCCGGACCGAGGCCGCGCCCGACGGAGCGCTTAGGTACCAGCGGCGGGCTCCCGCGGTCCGGATCGATGTCAACGTCCGGGGCGAGGGAGCGCGCGGATCGGGCGAAGACCTCGATTCTCGAGTCGTGGGACCAGCTCGCGGAAGACTGGGACCGCTGGACGCCGGTCGTCAACCGTTGGTTTGCGCCGGCGTCTCGCCACTTGATCTCCTCCCTCGGGTTGCGGCCCGGGGAACGGGTCGTGGAGTTCGCGGCGGGATCCGGGGGATTCACCCCCGATCTCTCCCGGGCGGTCGGGCCGTCCGGTCATGTCCTCGCGACGGATGGCGCGCCCGGGATGGCACGGTTGGCCGCGCGAAACGCGCGCCGCGACCGGCTAGAGAACGTCGAGGTCGTTCCCATCGACGGAGAGCGACCCGACCTTCCCCAGGACTCCTTCGACGCCGTGACGTGCCGTCAGGGGCTGATGTTCTTTCCCCGACCGGCGGAGACCCTGCGCGCCTGGCGCGATCTACTGAGACCCGGGGGGCGGATCGCCTTCAGCGCGTTCTCCGCGCCGGCGCGCAATGCCTTCCTGGTGCGGCCCGCCGAAGTGCTGTCTCGCTGGGCCCACCCGGAGGGTGGCCCGCCGGAGCCGCCCGATGCGCCGGGCCCTTTCCGGCTCTCGCGCCCCGGAGAGGCCGCGTCGCTGCTCGCTGGCGCCGGTCTCGTGGACGTTCGTGTGATCTCGGTCGATTGCCCGCTGGAGCTCCCCGACCTCGGGACCCTGGTTTCGTTCTATCACATGATCCTCGGAGGGATCGTCGAGGACCTCTCTCCCGACGAATCCCGCCGAGCGTGGGACGAGGTCGCCGAGCGCTGCGCTGGGTTCGTGACGCCCGAGGGCGTTCGGGCGCCCTGCGAACTCGTAGTCGCGGCCGGACGCCGAGGCCCGTCGGGCCGATCTCCGGTCCCCTCCCGAGCGGGTCTCAACTGAGCGGGGTCTGCCGGGCGTACGGCGGGGTCGGCCGACTGCCGACCGGGCGCCATCGCACCGCCAACCCCGCCCACCAGCGCGAAGAACATGGGCCGGAGGAGCAGCGGGACGGCGACCAGAATGGCGACCGGGACTTCGGTGAGGCGGATCACGTACCCGAAGATCGCCGCGATCGGACCCCCACAAGGCCTAACCGAGCGCGCGGCCGTGCGTCCCGCGATGATCGTTCACGTCGTGCTGATGCAATGGAAGGATCGGGTCGGCCCCTTGGAGATCGAGCGGGCGAAGGCCGCCTACCTCGGATTGGCTTCGAAAGTACCCGGTATCACGAGCGCATACTGGGGGCGGTCCACCGAGCGGCGGGGAGCGAAGTTCCAGGGAATGGCGATGTTGGTGGCGGAGAGTCGGGCCGCGCTCGATGCGTACAACGCGCACCCCGACCACGCGGCGCTCGCGAAGATGGTCGACGCGATGGTGAGGAAGTTCGTCGACGCCGACATGGAGACGTAGGCGGACACGATCCAGTCCCTGGCTGCCGATCCCGGGCGGGCCAGCGGGGTCCCGCTACGGATCACTCCGCGGCGTCCATTGGATGCGCCCATCCGAACGTTGGGCAGGATCTCGAGTGCCGCGCCCGCCCGATGCGAAGGTGGTCCCTCGCATGGGGGCCGCCGACTCCCCGGCGGCTCTGCCCCATCGATGTGACGGTCCGTGCGGACGAAGGGAGGATTCCGGGACGGCGGGGCTACGCCCGAAGGAAGTCGTGGGCTCCTTGGATGAGAAATCTCAGGTCGGCTGCGAGCGAGATGAACCGGAAGCCCATCTCGACGGCCGTCTTCTTTTCCTCGGGGTTCACGACCAACGTGCCCGGGACCTTCCCGTGTCGCTCGCACGCGGTCACGACCTGTCGCATGGCCTCGCGCACGCGGGGATCGCCCCGGGCGTCGACGAGCCCGAGGCTCAGCGTCAGATCCTGCGGACCCACGAAGAGCAGATCGACCCCGTCGACTCCGGCGATCGCTTCGAGATTCTCGAGCGCCTGACGGGTCTCGATCTGCACCCCGACCAGGGTCTCCTCGTTCGCGCGTCGAAGATACGGGCCGAGCTGGTTCCCGTAGCGCGAGGCCGCCGCGGCCGCCGCGCCTCGCACCCCCTGCGGCGGGTACTTGGCGAACGAGACCGCACTGCGCGCCTGCGCCTCGGAGTTGACGAGCGGCGCCAGGATGCCGTGGGCCCCGGCGTCCAGCGCCTGCTTGATCAGGTACTGGTCCACGTCGCCGACCCGGACGAGCGGGGTCGGCCCGCCGCGACTTAGGATCGCGACCATCGCTGCGAGGGTCTCGGAGTTCACCGGCGAGTGCTCCGTGTCGATCATGAACCAATCGAATCCCAGGTCCCGAAGGGCGTCGACGGCGACGACCGACGCCGAGGAGATCCACGTCCCGAACGATCGGACCGACGCGTCGTGCAGCCGGACCTTCAGGGAGGTCTCCATCGACTCCGCGCCTGCCCGGAGCGGCGAGGGAGGATAAGCGTTCGAGGCCCCTCTGCTTCCCACGGGCGTTCTGCCGCGTGCGATGCGCCGGCGTGAGCTCGGGCCGGGAGCCCCCCACGCCACGCTCAGCGCTGAAATCGATCCGGCGCAAATGGGGTCAGGTCGAATCCGGGCGCCTCGTGCTGTGCCAGACGCGCGACGATCTCTCCGATCACGCTCGTGAACTTGAATCCGTGGCCAGAACAGGCGCTCACGACGATCACGTTCGGGTGCCGCGGGTGCACTCCGATCACGAAGTCCCGGTCGGGCGTGTTCGTGTAGAGGCACGCGACGTGCGCGATCTCGTGAGGCTCGACCCCACGCAGTCGCTGTTCCACGAACGCACGGATCGGCGCCCCGTCCGATTCCCGGTACTCCCGATCGGCCTCCTCGGGAGACGCCGCGACCTTGCCGTTCCAGGCGCCGACCTTGACCCCGTCGCCGAAGTCCGGCACCCCGTACGTCCGCGCTTCCTCGCCCCGGTCCCACACGAACACCGGCATCCGATGCGGGCCGACCAGAGCGGCGTTGCGCGCGCGGAACCAGAGCATGAACTGCCGCTCGATCTCGAGCGGCAGCGCCAGGCCGCCGTCGAATCGCGAGGTCCAGGCGCCCACGGTCAGCACGAGCGTCCTCGCCCGAAGCTCCGCGGACTCGGTGCGCACGGTGACCCCGCTCGCGTCGGCCGACCACTCCTTGACGCGGGTCCCGTATCGGAGCTCTGCCCCGGCCTCCACCGCACCGGACGCGTGCGCGCGGACGCAGGTCTCCGGGAAGAGCGCCCCCGCGTTCGGGTCGAACACCGCCATTTCGTCCGGAGCGAGCGCGAACTGGGGGAACCGCCGCTCGACCTGCCAGGGGTCGAGCACCTCGTGGGGAAGGCGACACTCGATCGCGGTCCGCAAGGACTCCGACGCGAACGAGTTCGTCCGACGGCCGATGACGAGACCCCCGGTGGGACGCAGGACCGACTCGCCGGAGTCGAGCTCAAGCTGGCGCCAGAGTTCTTGGGCGCGCAGGCACAGCGGGACGTACCGGGCGCCCTCCATGTACGCGGTCCGGTAGATGCGGGTCCTCCCATGGGACGACCCATGCCCGTGGACGGGCCCGAACTGCTCGAGGCCCAGTACCCGGCCCCCGCTACGGGCAACGTGGTACGCGGCCGCCGAGCCCGCCCCGCCGAGCCCCACGACGACGCATTCGATCTCGGTCAACGATCCTTCCGCGGGCGCCCCATCCCGGCGCAGGTCAAAGGGCCACCGCCGCGGGGGGGTCCATCCGAATCCGAAGGGATCCCAGGGCAGGTCGCCGTGCTACGGCGCGGGGACCCTTCCGCGGCCCCGGGTCGGCCCCGCCCCCGCTCGAGTCGACCGGGCGGTTCCGGTCGGGAGCGGCCCGGATCCTCCGGACCCAAGCCTATGCGATCGAACCGGCGCTCAGGGCGCTCTCGATGAGCTTCCGCTCGATCACCGCGATCCCCTCGGAGACCGAGGACTTGCTCCGGTCGAGCCGCCGGGCCAGCTCGGTGAGCGTGACGCCGCGGGGGACCGCGAAGTAGCCCGCGGCCATCGCCTCGCTCAACAGCGACTGCTGGGTCTGGGTGAGCATCGGTAGGTGGCTGCGGAGGGACCGACGCCGGACCGAGACCACTTGGACATCGGAGTCGGCCCGACGAGCGTGCCGGAGCACTTCCTTGAACTCCGCGTAGCGCGCGACGACCTCCCATGTGATGACCCCGGCCTGAAGTCGAAGGGGAAACTGCAGGGGGAGCCGAAGTCGCCGGTAGAGAGCGATCACGGGGGGGTTTCGGTACTTGATACGGTAGAGACACCCGTCCGCGACCTCCGCAAGACTGTCGACCTGGAGCACGTCCCGGAATCGGCCGATCTCATCGGCCCACTCTCCCGGGCTCCCGCCGCCGATCCAGTAGTCCGAGACCGAGACGTCGGGGGTCACCTCGGTACGGTTGAGCGCCTCCAGCCTCAGTTGCGGGTGGCGCAGGCTGAACGGGCCCGTCCAGAGTTGCGAGGGGATCCGCACCTTGAGCGTCGCCACGAGGAGCCGTCCGGCCGACTCGTCCGCGGACTCCCGGAGCTTCCGCAATCGTTCGGAATCGGACCTCGAGGAGCTCGAGCCAGCGCGAGCCTTCGTCGCGCCCGTCCCCCGGGCCCGCTTCGTCACATCGATCCCGGCGAGTGGGCCCCATCGGTCGCGCAGGGGATATACCCTCCGAAGCGCCCTCGCCGGCCGCCGCCGACGCGGCACGGGCGTCGCCCTCCGGCACCCGAACCCGTTCGGTTCGGCGAAGAGGTTCGGTGGAAGCTCATCCCCCGGGGCCAACCTCGCCCGAACCACGCCGATGATGTCTCCGAATGTGCCGCCGGACCGACGCGAAGCGACCACGCCCGACTCCGCGCAGGGCCTCCCGGCCCCGTCGCGCTCCCGGCGGCCGACGACCCCTCCCGCCCGCCCGGCGACCGGAGTGACCTCCCGCCGTCTCCCGCCTTCCCTCCCCCCGGACCCGGCCTCGGCCCCGGGGACGGACCGCGTGCCCCGCGTCCCCTCGGCGCTGGTGTATGGGGAGGACCGGGACCTGGTGAACCTCCTCCTCTTCGCGCTGGCCGAGCAGGCGGACCGCGATCTCCACTGGCTGGAGGTACGCGACGACCGGGGGGGCGCCGACGGATGGGACGCGGCGCGAGCGGGGTGGGTCGATCCCCAGCATGCGTGGACGACCGATCCCGTGCGCGACCTCGTCCCCGATCACGCCCGGGCGAACGCCGCGATATTCGAGCTCGTGCGCTCGGACGAACCCCCCGCGATGCTCGCCCGCCTAGCCGATTTCCTCCGCCTGCCGGAGACGATGCAGCGGATCATCGGGGAGATGGCGCCGGCGGGCGGCGCCCATCTGCTGGCGGTCGCGAACAGCGACCGGATCGCGGGCCGATTCCCCGACTCGGTGCTGGGCCCGATCCTGGACGCGTTCGAGTGGGCGCGCTGCTCCCTGTTCGTCGGCTATGCGGGAACGAACCCGCCGAAGAGCTCCCGGTTCACGCACATCGTGCGGATCGAGCGGGGATCCCGGGCGGATTGGAGGCAGGCCCGGATCTTCTTCGAGCGGGAGGCGCTCTTCGCCGGCACTCGTACCGGCGGGATCGCCTCCCCTCTCGATCTCCCTCCGGTCGCCCGGGTCTTCGAACGCGCCGCGCCCTGAGCGGAGCGCCGAACCCGAGGACAACTGAAGAGGCCGACCTCCATCCGGCGAGCGGGGGAGACATGCCCGGTCCATCACAGGCGGCTCTCGCGTCGGGGCGGGAAGGCGCGGCCCGCGACCGCGACGCGTCCGGGCGGGCGCCGCTCCTCCTCGCGACCCTTCGATTGCGCGTCCCCGATCGAACCTGGCCGGGACCCTTCTCGCGGCGGCATCCCGACGTGTTCATCGAGATCCTGGGCCGGAGCGAGATCGATCCGCGCACGATGGTCGCGGACGTCTGGATCAGCGGCTCGCGCCCGGGGGTCTGGGCCGCCGAGCTGCGGCGCTTCCCCGACGTACAGGCCGTGGAGGCGCTGGCCGAGGTCGGAAGCGGGTCCCTCTACCGGATCCGGTTCGTGAGCCCCCCGATCGTCGGATTCTACCGCACGCTCCAGATCCCGCTCCCGTTCCCCGTCCGCATCCACGCCGGGCACGTGCTCTGGGAAGCCGTGGCGCGCGCGCCCGAGTTCGCCCGGATTCTCGAGTTCACGCGCGGCATCGATCCCTCGACCAAGATCGCCTGGACCCGGCGACCGCCCCTGAAGGACCATCTTCCCACGTTCACGCCCTCCCAGCGGGCCCTCCTGCATCGCGCGATCGCGGAGGGCTACTTTGCCGTCCCCCGGGGGATCAGCCTGAGCGAGCTCGCCCGCCTCTCGAACCGCAGCAAGTCGGCGGTCTCCCAGGCGATGGCCCTCATCGAACAGCGACTGCTGGAGAGCACGCTTCGACAGCACTCGTTCGTCGTCGGCCCCCACCCGGAGTAGTCGACCGAGGGCTTTTGTCCCGCCCCGCCGTCCTCGGTCGGGCCGATGGTCAGCCTGGTCATCTGGAAGGGCGCCTCGCCGCGCCAGTTCGCCCTGCTCGCGGCCGGGATCGGCTCGCTGATCGCGATCCTCGGAGCGGGCGTGCTGTGGGTCGCGCCGGGCCTCGCCGACCGGTCCCTCGCCGACGCGCTCGGGATCGGCGCGCTGGTCCTGGGCGCGGTCATCCTCGTTCCCGCCGTCTGGGTGCTGAGGCGACACCGCGGCGCGGCCGGCACCGCCGACGCTCCAGAGAGCCGATAGACCGCTCGGGGAGACCGCCGAGCGCGACTCCTCTTCGGCCGCGTTCCAGGGCCCCTTAGCTCGCTCGGGAGCGCGCCAATGCGCATAATCCTGTATCAGAACCATTTTAGGCTCGGACCGGCCAGTTCGAAGGACCATGCGGCCTCACCTTGCCGTCGGACTGACCGTCGTGACGATCGCCCTGCTCCTGCTGTTTGTCCCGGGCTCACTCCCGCGGACGACGGCCGCCCCGGCCTCGGGCCCGGCATTCGCCGTCGTGGGTCCGGCGGCCGCGGTCGCCCCCAACCCGTTCTGGTCCGGAATGCCGGCCTCGGTCGCGATCGGCCAGCCCAACCTGACCTCAGCCTCCTCCCCCACGCAAGCGAACCAGTCGAACATCATTCCCGATCCGGAACTGAGCTGCATGGACGCAAGCGGGAACCTGTGGGTCCCGAACTTCGGCGGTGCGCGCGTGACCGAGTATCTCGCCCCGCTCTCGACGAACGAGTCCGCCTCGCTCGTGATCGGGCAGTCCGGGTTCTACTCCGACCTCGAAGGCATCAACCAGTCGACCTTTGGCGCGCCCGCGTCGTGTACGTTCGATTCCCATGGCGATCTCTGGGTGCCGGACTTCTTCGGGGGTCGCGTCCTCGAGTTCGTGCCGCCGTTCTCGAACGGCATGAACGCGTCGCTCGTGCTGGGCGCGCCGAACTTCAACTCGACGGGCGGTACGGCGACGGCCTCGACCTTCGGTGGCCCGGCGTCGGTCGCCTTTGACGCGCAGGGGAATCTGTACGTCGCCGACGCGTCCGCCAACCGGATCCTCGAGTTCACTCCGCCGTTCTCGACCGGGATGTCCGCCTCGGCGGTCCTCGGTCAGACGACCTTCCTCGGGGTTCAGGGTGGAACGACCGCGGTGAATCTGAGCTTCCCGATCGGGCTCGGCTTCGGCGGCGGCGTGCTCTGGGTCGCCGACGCTGACAACGGGCGGGTGCTGGGCTTCCCGACCCCGGCCGTGGCCGGCGAGGGTGCCCGCTACGTCCTGGGCCAGCCGAACTTCACGTCCCTCGCGGGAGTGGGGGAGTTCTCCCTCAATAGCCCGGAGAGCGTTGCGGTCGACGCCCAAGGGAATCTGTGGGTCTCGGACTCCCGCAACAACCGGGTGCTGGAGTACGTCGCCCCCCTCGCGACGAACGAATCCCCCTCCGTGGTCATCGGCCAAACCTCCTTCCTCGGAATCGCGCCCGGCACCAGTCCGACCACCCTGTCGTTCCCGCTCGGCGCCTTCACGTCTCCGACGACCGGCGACCTGATCGTCAGCGACGGGAGCAACGATCGGGTGCTCGAGTACGTCCCCAGTTCCTACCCGGTGAAGTTCGTGGCCACCGGTCTCCCCGCGAGCGCCGCGTGGTCGGTCACCTTCGCCGGCGCGTCCGAGTCCGGCTCGGCCTCGGGCATCGACCTGATCGAATGGAACGGAAGCTACGCTTGGAGCGCGGCCCCGGTGGCGGGGTACGTCGTGGCGCCCGCGTCCGGAGTGCTCAACCTCAACGGGACCGGCGCCACGATCACCCTCGCGTTCACGCCGGTGACCTTCTCCGTGACGTTCAACGCGATCGGCCTGCCCTCCACCGCCACGTGGACCGTGACGCTGGACGGGGTGGCGCACTCGGGGGCCGGTGACGCCGCGGTCAGCTTCGCCATCGCCAACGGATCGTACTCATACTCGGTCGCGAGCGTCAGCGGCTACACGACGTCGCCGGCGAGCGGGACGGTCTCCGTCGCCGGGGAGCCCCAGGAGGTCGGGATCGGATTCTTCTCGACGTCCTCGGGGTCGCCGTCCGGCTCGGGCTCGTCCTCCAACGGGATCAGCCCGCTCCTCGCGGCGTTGCTTGCCGTAGTGGGCCTCATCGTGGGCGCGGTCGTCGGTGTCCTGATCGGACGTCGCCGGGGCGGGAGCCCGCCTCCCCCGCCCTCGCCGTCGACCCTCTCGCCGCCCGCGAAGGCGACGAGCGTCAGTCCCCCGGCTCCATGGTCGGAGTCCCCCTCTGCTCCGTCGGGCCCCGGAACGCCGCCGCCGGGCGCGCTCCAGTAGCCGCGGTCGGGCCCCCGAGACCAACCCTTTCCCTCGATCCGTCGCGCACGGATCGCCGCAAGCCCCGTGTCGGGTTCGCCGAGGCGGCGGCGGCTCGGCGCCACGTATATACCTCGGCCCGTTGCCGGCAGCATGCCCGACGCCGGTGAGACCCAGGTCAGGTGCACCCAGTGCAACACGACGTTCCCGACTTCGGACGCGGCCGCGGCGCAGCAACACGCCGGGCACCCGCTCGAGCACATCCAGCAGGGCTGACGCCGGGTCGGGCGACCACGAGCCCGCCCGGGATCAGAAGTGGGCGAGGAGCCAGGCGTGGATCTCGGGAATGCGTTCGCTTAGGAGACCCAGGTGCCCCGCGTCCGGGAGCAGGTGCGGTTCCGCACGGGGAAGGTGGGCCGCCAGCCACTGGCCGTGCGCGAACGGGACGAACCGGTCATGGGCTCCGTGCCAGATCTGCAGAGGGCAGCGCACGCTGGACAGGTCGAATCCCCACGGGATCGTGTCGGAAAGGTTGTCGTCCCTCATGCCGTCCGCCCCGTGGCGCAGGCCCTCGCGCCCCTCCTCGACGAAGAAGCGGACCAGCTCGGGCGTCAGCGCGGCCCGGTCGACCTCCGAGAGGAGCGTCGTGAGGATGGACTGGAGCTGTTCGGGGGTCGCGCGAGCATACTCGATCGACTCTCGCTGGAGCTTCGCTTCCCACGCCGCCGGATCTGAGAGCATGAGGTGCACGTCCTCGCGGTTGGCCTCCCCCATCCCCTCGAGCGGGTCGAGCCCCTCCGCCCCCGGGGGCGCCACGCCCGCCAGACTCGTCGCCGCGACGACCCGCCCGGGCAGCCGGGCCGCGCAGGCGATCGCCGGAGCGCCTCCCCCGGAGTGACCCCAGACCGCGAACCGGTCGATCCCGAGCTGATCGGCGACCGCGGCAACGTCCGGAGCGACGTCGCCGACCCGCCGGCCGCGCCGGGCGGTCGATCCTCCGTAGCCGGGGCGGTCGTAGCCGATCAGCCGGATGCCTCTCCGCCGGGCGTCGGCGACGTGCGGTGGGTACAGCAAGCGGGACCCCGGGGTCCCGTGGAGCCGAAAGACCGGCCGACCGTCCGGATCCCCGTCCTCACGCACCGTCAGGCGGCGCCCGTCGTCCCGCCGGACCTCGTGCTCGCGCATGGAGCGAGACGTGGGCAGCGCCGTCAGGTGACCGGCCCTTCCTGCCACAGCATGAGCAGATTGCCCTCGGGGTCCTGGAAGAACGCCAGCGCGCCGATCCGCTCGAAGGCGATGGGCCCCTCGGTCCGAAGGGTCATCCCTCCGCGCGGCGCCCGCTGGAACTTGGCTCCCGCGCGACGCAGCTGCTTCACCGCCTTGCGGATGTTCTTCACGACGAACGTCGAGTACGCGAGGCTCCGCTTCTCCCGCTCCGGGGGCGCGATCAGCCAGACCTCGGCGCCTCCGACGCGGATGTGCGCCCAGGAGTTGCGCATCGCGCCAGCGCCGCGCGCCCGGAGCTTCGCGCCGAGCGCCTGGGTATAGAATCGGAGAGCCCGGGGGAGTTTCCGGACCGGGATCAACGTCACATGCTCGGACTTGAATGCCATCGTGTTTCCTCTCACCGAGGTCCCGCGGACCCCCGCGCGCCGGGGACTCTCCCGTACCATATCTAGCTGACCGAGCGCCCCGAGGGTGCGTCGGTCGTGGCCCGCGACTGGGAAACCCCGGGAGCGGCGATCGAGTCTCGACCGCGGGCCCGACGGGCCGGTACCGCCCGAGCGGGGCGGACGCCCCCGGGACCGCGTCAACTCCGATTGACTCCGCGCCTAAGTCGTTCCCGCTCCCATGACCACTGGATGTCGGACAGGGGGGAGAACGATGCAACCGGGAGCGCATCTCGCCGTGTTCGCCACTGTGCTGGTCGTGCTCGCCTTCATCGTCGGCTCGGCCGTGATGTTCGTGGCCGGCTCGATCCACCCCGGGGCCACGGGACCGCAGGGCACCGGGGGACAGAACGGCACCGCCGGTGCTAGCGGTGCCAACGGGACCAGCGGGGCTCCCGGCACGAACGGTTCCAACGGGCAGAACGGTACGGACGGTACCAATGGCACCACGTGGATCAGCCAATGGTACGGATTCAACGCGAGCTTCCTGCCAACGGGGAACCTCACCTACCTCGCGGTGTCGGTCGAGGGCTGCACCGGTGTGGGCAGCGGTGCGTACTACTGCACGGTCAATGTCTCGAACACGTGCGGACCCAAGGACACCGCCCTGATCCAGCCGGCGTGGGCCTGTAAGAACTACGAGTTCGCGCTCGTGAACGTCTCCTACGCGATCAACGGGTCGTTCTATTTCGCCGGATCCAACCCCAGCCTCGGGTACGCCCTCGGGTGGGGGCAATCCATCGAGATCCAGCTCTGGTTCCAAACGATCGTCTGCGGAGTCTACGCGAGCGGGAGTTCGGCGCCCACGGTACCCACCCTGACTCCGGCCGTCGAGCTGGGGTTCGCTCAGGTGGCGAACTGACCGGGAACGGTCCGAGGGCACGCCCTGCCCACGACGCCGCCGGACTCGCGCTCCGAGCGGCGGGCCTTCTCTCGGCTCGCGTCAGCGCGGCGTAGGGCGGAAGCGCCTCCGACCGGCCCTGTAGAGACTGATGCGATGGCCGTCGGGGTCCCGCAGATAGGCGTGCTCCCAGCCCCACGGCATCCGCTTCGGCGGTTGGTCGAGGTGCACCCCGTTCCTGACCAGAGACCGGCAGAGAGCCCTCAGATCGGCGGTCTCGAAGTACAGGACGACCGGCCGCCGGCCGGCTTGTCGACCGCGCTCGTCGCTCGCGTGGAGCGCGAGGGTGGCGCTGCCCCGAGGTCCTTTCAACCGAGCGTATCCGGGCATCGACTCGATCTCCTGGAAGCCGAGCCGATCGCGGTAGAATCGGAGCGCGGGCCCGACTTTCCGGACATAGATGATCACGTGATTCAGCGCCGCCCGAGGACCGGCCATGCGACCCGGAAGCCCGGCGCGCGTAAAGGCCGGCCCGTCGAAATGATTCGTGGACCTCGCGGTCGGTTCGCGGTGTCAACTGCCGTTGACGCCGGGGTTAACCTTGGTCGGGTCCAGTCCCCGTCATGGCGCTGATCCGCACGATCGTGGTGGCCGTCGACGGTTCAAAGAACGCGGACCATGCCTTCGAGACCGCGGTCGAGCTGGCCCGGATGTCCTCGGCGGCGCTCACCATCCTCGGCGTCGCACCTACCCACCGGGACTACACGGGCACCTATGGCGGGGTGCGGGCGTCCGACCCCGAAGAACGCCGATGGTTCCGGGAGCTCCTCAGCCGGTACTCCAAGTCCGCCCGGGAGGGTGGGGTCTCGGAGATCTCGACGGAACAGTTCGAGGGTTCCCCGGTCGACTGCATCGTCACCTACTTGGAAGGCGCGCATCCGGATCTGGTCATCATGGGCGCGCGAGGACTCTCGACCACGCGTCGTCTCTTCCTCGGGAGCGTGAGCGAAGGCGTGCTCCACCATAGTACGTGCTCGGTCCTCATCGTCCGGTCGCCTCCGCCGAAGCCGGCCCGCGACCCGAAGCCGAGACGGACCAAGTCGCCCAAGACCTGACCGCGCGACGCGAGAGGGCCCCGCTCCCTACGGGCCCACCGCGCGCTTCAGGAGGGCCGCGATCCTCACCTCGTCCGCCGGAGTGAGGCGCCGGATCGCGTAGGTGACCGGCCACATCTGTCCTTCGTCGAGCTTCGCCTCGTCGCTGAATCCCAAGGTGGCGTAGCGGACCTTGAACTTGGAGGCGGGCTGAAAGAAGCAGACGATCTCGTCATCCTTGGCATACGCGGGCATCCCGTACCACGTGCGCGACGACAGCGAGGGGACGGTCGACTTGATGAGGGCGTGGAGGCGCTCCCCGAGGGCTCGATCCGGGGGCGGCATTTCGGCGATCTTCTTGAGGACCTCGCGTTCCGCTTCGGCGCGCGAGGCGTTGGCCTTCAGCTCCTTCGCGCGCTCGCGCATCGCGGCGCGTTCCTCAGCCGTGAACCCCTGGGTCGACTTGCTTTCCGACATCGGCTCGTGCGCCCCGCTCGCGGACGGAGGGAGCGCGGTCGGGGCGAGGGTCGACGGAATAGAAATCGTACGTCGTCCCGAACTCGGGGCTATCTGGGGGCGAGGGCGTGACGTGCACCGAGTCCGTTCGATAGTGGGTGGGCGCGCCCAGCGCGCGCACCTATCTCGAGGGGGCCGGATTCGCGGCCGTCGAGCGCTAAGTGACCGTGGAAGAAGGCTCTACGCGTGTGCCGGCGGTCGTCTCGGATCGTCGGCGGGCTGGACGTAGTCCGTCGAGGTCGGTCCCATGCTGTTGATCTGGATCGTATACCCTTCCGGCCCCGCGATCCGGAAGTGGGGCTGACGTGCCGGAACCACGAGAACGCTGCCCGGCGCGAAGACGGCTTGCCGGGAGAGATCGAGAGCGTCCGCGAAGCCGAATCGAAACTCTCCGGTGAGGACGGTATAGACCCGGTCCTCGGGATGGGAATGGGGCATCACGCGGTGTCCCGCCGGCGCCTCCACGCGGAACGTCAACGGGCCCTCCCCTGACATGTCTCCGACGAGCACGGCGAACCGAGCCCCGGGCGGAAGGGCCGGTTGCGGCTTCCACACAATGTCGCTCGGGCGGACGAAGAGCGGCGTCGGCATCGATGGGCCTGACCACGCCACGAATGTCCGGTGAGATGATAGCGGTCGCGGCCGTTCCGGAGCCCGCCCCGACCGGTTCGGCCCCCAGCCTAAAGCCCTTCCTCGGTCCTCGACCGTCCGATGATCTCGTCCCTGCCTCCCGCCCCCGTCGTCGCTCGGTCGGTTCGCGCCAGCTGGCCGGGGCCCCCGGTGCGTCGCTTGGTCGTGCGGGAGACGGGCTGGACCAACCTGGTCTTCGAGGCCGACCAGCGCTGGATCATACGGATCCCCCGGCGTCGCGCGGGCGCGGAGTCGTTGGACCGCGAACTCCGCGTGCTGGAGTTCCTATCGGATCGGCTGCGGGCCGGCATCCCTCGACCGCTCGTCGTCGGCACGCTCGACGCCCCCGACGGGTGGCCGTTCATGGTGTACGAGAGACTTCGGGGCCGCCCGATCGCGAACGTTCGCGCGATGGGGCGACGATCGCGGGAGCGGCTCGGGCTCTTTCTTGAGGACCTTCTCACCGATCTCGCCGCCGTCCCCGTGGATCCGTTGCTGGCCCTCGGCGTCGATCCGGGGCGACCGGCCGACCTTGTGGCCTCCTTCCGGCGTCTTCGCTCGCGGTACCGTCGGCGCGCGCGCTCGCGGATGCCCCCGTCGGTTCGCTCCGGATTGGACCGAGCGTTTGAGGATCTGCTCTCGACCCTCGCTGTGTCTCGCTTCCAGCCCGTCGTCGCCCACAACGACCTCTGGCCGAACCACATCATCTGGGACGAGTCGCGCGATCGCGCGACCGGGGTCATTGACTGGGAAGACACCCGGGTGGGTGACCCGGCGACCGATCTGGTCATGCTGTCCGATCTCGACCCGGATCTGTGGGACCGGCTGCGCGATCTTCGCCGTCGCGGCTCCGACCGGCAGTTCGACGCTCGCCTCGGGCTCTACCGGAAGGTCCTTCCGATCCACGGCTACCTGTATGGTCTCGAATCCGGCGACGCGCGCCTTGCGGCCGACCACTTGCATGCGCTCGCCTCCAGGCTGCGCGCGCCGACCCGGAGTCGGCACGGCGGTCGCCTTCGGGGAGGCGTCGGCTTGCCCGTCCGCGGTTCGCTTAGTTCGACCGAACGGGCGGCCCGCTCGAGCGGTCCGGCGCTGAGTCGAAGAAGCTCGACCCGCACACTCGACAGTACGCGGAGCCCGAACCCCACGTGATGAGTCCGCACCGAAGGCAGGTGGTGATGGAGGAATCCTCGACCTCGCCCGCCAGCCGCGACCCACAACCGCGACAGTAGCTGGATCCGGCTCCCACGGTGGTGGTCCCGCACTTCCCACAGGAGGTACTTCGACCGACGGGCGATGCGGGCGGGCGCCGGCCCGCGGCCGGGGGCCCGGTGGGAGCGCCTCGCGGGAAGGTGGACCCCCCGCCGCCCGTCGCTCCGCCCACGGAGCCGAACGCCGAGCCGGGGGGATCGGCGACCACGTTGAACCCGAGAGCGCCCAGGAGCCCGGGCATGGGAGCCCCCCCAAACTCCGCCACGGCCCGGTTCGCCCACCCCAGCGCGGCGCCGACGATCACGAGCCCGATCACGCCGAGCAGGATCACGAACGCGATCCCCGTTGGGCCGAGGGCGCCGAGCAGCGCGGCGCTCATGCCGGCCCAGACCACGACGAATCCGACCAGCAGGGTCAGTGCGTACCTCGAGTACCGCATCGTGCCGTCCCCCCACGCGTCGGCGGCTCTTGGGCGTGTCGACCTCGCCGCGTCCGACCGCACCTGCCCCGGACGCGCGTCACGCAAGACCTCGAGCGCGCCGGCCCGCCCCGTCACCCGCGCGCTCCGGACCCCAGGTCCCCCGCGAGGGTCGGACGCTTGGGAGCGCCGAAACCGAGTCCCAGCTTCGGAGATCGCCGCGGAGGAGCCCGAAGAGGAGCATGTCCATCGTTCTTCCGCGCACCCGGACCGCGGCGCGCTCGCGTCCCTCGGGGACGAACCCCAGTCGGCGGAGCACGGCGAGGGAAGCTCGGTTCCCCTCGAGGGCCGAGGAGCCGATGCGTCGGAGGCGAAGGTGACGGAATGCCGCACGGCAGAGGTACCACGACGCCTCGGTCGCGTAGCCCTGGTTCCAGTACTTCGGGTCGATCCAGTACGAGAGGCTCTCGACCTTGCGCCATTTCCAGTCGAGGCCTCGGAGCCCGATCCGGCCAATGCATGCGCCGTCGTGCCGGAGAACGACCGAGAGCGATAGATGCTCGCCCGAGCGATACTCTCGGCGCGTGCGAGCGACCATCAGTCCGGGGTCCCGACGTTCGGCCGGAGAATGAAGCGAAGCCCCGACGGACCGGGCCGTTCGCGGATCTCGAAAGCTGCGCTTCAGCGCGGGCACATCGTCCGGGCGGGGAAGCCGCAGCAGCAGGCGGGGAGTTCGGATCGGAAGCGCGATCCGCTCGAGCGAGCCCGTCACGGTCGAGTCTCGACCCGGACTTCGCTTTCAGAGATTCGCCGGTTCGGGGCGCCCGCCCGGGGCAGCACCTCGCTACCGGGGTCGTCGCGGCCGCCCGGTGCGCGACCCTCGTCGTACGACCCGCCCCGCCGAGTACTCTCCATCGTCCCGCGCGGCGAACGATCCAGGCGTACCGACCCCACATTCCGGCAGAGCTCCGGCGGGGATGGGTCTAACGGTGGCCCCGTACATCCTCGGGAGGGGACCCGACACCGGAACGCAACCCGTCTCGAGGCGGTCGCCTCTCCCCTCAGAGGGGACGAGCTCAGCGGTTCGAGCCGAAGACGATCATCAGGAGGCCGCCGAGCAGCGCGAGTCCGCCCAGTCCCTCCATGCCGTACAGCGCCCCGTTGGACTGGCCCCCGAACAGGAAGACGAATCCGGCAGCGACCGCTCCGAGCGAGGACAGGAACGTCACTCCGGAAGATACCTGGGCCGTCGCCTTCCGAGTGCGCCGGACCGAGAGCCCAAAGGCGTGACCGGTGATGGCAACCAGCAGCAGGCCCACGGCGATGTGGATCCCGATCCAACTCCAGGGATATGGGGGTCCGATCACCGCGAGCTCGTTCCCGATCAGGATCTCCGCCAGAACCACGATCAGGATCACGAGCCCCCGGACTCGGAGGGACGGGTGCACCCCCGGCAACTCGGACACGGCTCCGGCGTTCGTAGGAGAACTCGCCATGGATCGTCGGCGCCTCCCTCCCTCGACTCGACTTGAGGTTAACTCTGTGCTCCGGGGGTGGCCGGCAAGCGGTGGGCCGTGTCGGCGCGCCGCCGACGCTAGCTCGAACAGAGGCGGAACGATCGGGGGACCGGCGATCGCCGGTCCCCGGCTCCGCACAGGTTCCGCGATTGCCGAACCGGCTCCCGTTCCGGGCGAGACCGGCGAGACATCCCTTCATGATGGGCCTGGCCGGATGGGCCCATCGGTGACGCGGCATGCTCGGTCGGGCGAACCGATGGAACACGCGGGGCGGGCTGCTGCTCGATCTCGTCCTCGCGGCCGGCACCGTCCTGATCGCCGCCTTCCTTCTCACCCTCCTCGGTCTGAGCTTCGCCGAACTTCTCTCGGGAGCCGGAAGGTTCTTCGGCCTATGAGGGGGGAGTGAGCCACGATGTCGGGGTACGCGAACGCGCCCGTCGTTCCGGGTCTCCCCCTCGGGGTGGCGGTCCTGGCCGTGCTGACCGGTTTGGTCGGTGCGTTCCTGCTCTTCGGCGGGATCCTCGTCGTCGCGGTCGCGCTGTTCGGGATCGCTTCGCTGGGCTGGGCGAGCATGTTCGGGACCGGCCTTTTCGCGGGCCTGATCGTGCTGCTGGTCGGGGCGGTCATTCTGGCCGTCGCATCGGGGCTCTGGGACCAGGAGATGTGGGCGTACGTCCTCGCGGTGATCGTGACGGGGGCCGCCGCGCTCTGGTTCGTCGCCCGTCCGCTCTGGGACGGAGGCGGGCTGGCGTCGGTCGAGACGCTGCCCGCGCTCGTGTCCGGCGTGCTGTTCGTCTACCTGCTGGCGGTCAAGAACCACTTCTGGTGAGGGACCGAACCGGTCCCTCCTTCCCGCGTTCTCGATGGCTCACGTGGGACCCGTACCCGACGCTCGGCTCGGCCGTCGACGGCCCCGAGGTCCGACCGGATCGAAGGGGAGGGTCAAGCCCGGAGAGAGTCGTCCGCGCCGTGGCTCGTCCGAGTCTTGCGTCCAGGGGCTCGAAGACTCTCTCGGGCGTCCCGAGCCTCTCCTCATCGGAGTCCACGCGTGCCGATCCATTCGAACCCGGCCTCCCTCGAACGTGACCCCTTCGATCCGGAGCCGCAACCGTTGTTCTTGCGCTTCCGTTCCGGTCAGTGCGATCCGTCCGCCGGCGGCGACCACGCGCTGCCACGGAAGATCTGGGGCGGAGTAGAGAGCTCGGACCGTAAGGCGCGCCGCGCCCGGAACTCCGGCCAGGGCGGCCACCTGTCCGTAGGTCGCGACCTTGCCTCGCGGGATCGCTCGGATCACACGACGGAGCGACGCGAGCCGTCCGCCCGATCCGGTGCGTAGGGCGCGCGACGTCCGCCTCATCCGGTGGAGGAGCACGGCCGATCCCCACAGGGTCCCCGCTGGGTCGGAGTCGGCGGTCCGACCGATCGGCATGGCCCCGGTCCCGGACCGATCGGGGGCTCGATCGGATCGGCACGGCCCCCACGGCCTCCGGGGACCCGGCTCTGGCTCATGAGCGCCCCCGAGCGGGGGGTCCCTCAAGTTCTCGAGCGTCCGGCGGCAAGACGCTCCCGAGACGTCCCCATGCGGCCCATGCCTGCAGCTCGGGCGGCAGAGGGCGATCCGGATCGGAATTCGACGCGGTCCGAGCCGTTCGGGGCGGGACCTTCGGCCCGCGGAACCGGAGGACCCCGACGACCGCCGCGACCGAAGCGCCGACGGCGAGGATGGCGAGGCTCGTGGGCAGCCAGAGGAGCGTGGTGAGCACCGAGTAGCTCCCGTGCTGCAGCTGGATCATGAAGCCCGGGAGCGGCTGAGCGATCAGGTTGTACGCTCCGTAGATCCGATCGGCGCCGGGGACATACGCCCCGGAGCCCTGACGGCCGTCCCCGTAGTCGAAGACGGTCGCCACGATCGACAGCGTGGTGAGATTGAGCACGTCGAGCGCGAGGCTCGTCAAGAGGTACGCGTCCCCGTGCAGCGGGTCCACGAGCACTGCCTCGGCGTCGCCCGCCGCACACGCACCGGGGAGGCACGACGGCAGGGCGATGCGGGCCTCGACGGCGAGAGTGCTCGCGTCCAGGACCTCGACGAAGAACGGACCGCCGGTCGTAACGAGCACCTCGTTCGTCTGCGGAACATCGGTGATGCTCAGGATCGGCGCTCCGATCGGCACGAAGGATCGGTTCGCCCCGTCGGGCGCGCTGAGCGCGACGAGGGAATATCCGCTAAACCTCGCGGAGATGTTCGGGAGGAGGAGCGCGTCGTTCGAGGGGTCGAACGCGAGCAAGTAGCCGTCGCCCGCATCCCCGCCGCCCGCGACCGCGGCCATCGGGGTGACCAGGACGCGCGTTACGTCGAGCGTGGTAAGGTCGACCTCGCCGAGCATCGGGGATCCGCTCGTGTTCCACCCCGCCGCGATCAAGGAGTCCGTCTGGGGGTCGAACGTCGTCGCCGAGATCCAGAACGGGAGCGCCACGGTCGCGACCAGCTCGTCCCCCGCCGCCCGCACCACCAGGATCGACTGGTTCGAGCATGGAACGTAGACGTTGGGGCCCGATCCCGGGTAGAGCGGCAGTCCAGGGGTGCAGTTGAGGTCGAGTCGGCCGAGCGGCTGCAGCGACGTCGCATTGAACTCGGCCACCGCCGGCGCCTCGATTCCCGGCAGGGCCAGACCGCCCGTCCAATTGGTCTCGGTCAGCACGAGGGCATTGTCGGGCGCAACGTACGCGAGCCCCACCGGGTCCGTGCACGGCGAGTCCGGATCGGACGGAGCGCAGTAGGTCTCCCAGTACGGTGTCGCGGCTACCGTCTGCACGGAGGAGTACCCCGCGAGCCCGTGGGCGAGGCTGGCGGCGCCCCGAACGCTCGCTCCCGACCCCGACGTGGGTCCGAGGTGGGGCGCCGGCCCGAAGCTCGCCACGCCCGTCGGCAGTGCGAGCACGACGGCAAGCGCCACGACGCCCGCGAGAACCGAACGAGGACGGCGCCGACCCCGGGCGGCGGGATCCGATCGCACGCCCATGGGGCTCCGACCGCCCCGAGGTCACCCCGCCGTAAAAGGCAGTGGGAGCACGCCGACCCTCGGCGGAGGTCGGCGGGTCCGCGGCGCCCGAGGGGTTTCGCTCTACGCCCCGGGCGCGTCCCATCCGAGGGTCGGCCCGCTACGGCCGAGCGAACCCCGACCCAACCCTCAAGACCCCCGGCCGACCTTGCAATGGTGAGGTCGCAGGGCCTCCGGGTTCTCCAGTGTCGCTCCTCCGTCCGGCGGGGCCGCCCGCGGCGATCGCGACCGCGATCGGGATCGCATTCGTGCTGGTCGTGGCGCTGTTCGCCCCAACCGTCCCGGCTGGCGGGGGCGCCAGTTCCTCCCGGGAGCCGACCGGTCCCGCGTCGGGACCGCCCGACCTGTCTACGAGCGACCTCGGCACCGGCTACGACGGGAGCGCGCCGGCATCGCCGCCCGTGCGGATCTGCGGGAACGGGTCCGAGCTCGACGGTCCGACCACTCCGCCCGACGGAGCGGTGGTCCTCCCGGCCGGCGACAACGAGAACATGACCGCGAGCTACGAGCTCGCTCCCAACACGACCTACTGGCTCGCCCCGGGGGCGCACACCCTCGGGACCGGACCGTACTCCCAGTTCCAGCCCGACTGGGGCGACACGTTCGTGGGTGGGCCGGGCGCGGTCGTCAACGGTCAGTCCCTCAACCAGTTCGCCTTCACCGCGAACCCCAACGTCGGGTCGCCGAACGTCACGATCGAGTACCTCACGATCGAGGACTTCGTCTCGGGAGAGGGAGAGGGCGTGGTCAATCAGGCGAACCAATCCGGCTGGGTCGTCGCGCACAACACCGTCGGTCCGAACGAGTTCAACTGCTCGAACCCCGGGGGAGCCGGCGTCATGCTCGGCTCGAACACCGAGGTCGAGTACAACTGTCTCGCGAGCAACGGCGAGTACGGGTTCAGCTCGTTCGGCGGGGCGACGAACATCACGCTGTCGGACAACGAGATCGCGGACAACGATGCCCTCGGGGGCTACGACCACCCCGACAGCGCGATCCAGTGCGGCTGCTCCGGTGGCGGGAAGTTCTGGATCTCGAGCGACGTCACCATCGAGGACAACTACATCCACGATAACGGCGACCCCGGGATCTGGGTCGACACCGACAACACGGGGTTCCTCATCGCGCACAACTTCATCGCGGACAACTACGCGGAGGGGATCATCTACGAGATCAGCTACAATGGCCTGATTGAGAACAACACGCTCCTCGGGAACGCGATCGGCGAGGCGCCCGAGGTCGCCGGGTTCCCGGCGTCCGCGATCTACATCTCCGAGTCCGGGTTCGACGACCGGGTCGCGAACCCGTTCCACGCGACGTCGTTCGAGATCGAGTACAACGTTCTCAGCGACAACCGGGGCGGGGTCGTCATCTGGGAGAACGCGAACCGATACTGCTCGGACGGCAGCGACCAGGTCTGCACGCTGGTCGATCCGGCCGTCTATACCCTCGCGAGCTGCGCCACCCACCTGGGCGAGCGAACGCCCGTCGACTATTACGACGGCTGCCGGTGGAAGGCCCAGAACGTGACGGTGGCCCGCAACCAGTTCTCCTTCACGGCGGCCGCGCTCGGACCCCAGTGCACGGTCGACAACCTCTGCGGGGACAACGGGCTATTCAGCGACTACGGCGAGGCGCCGTACGCGGGTCCGGCGGTCCCGACGAACATCACCTTCCTCCAGCACGACCAGTTCGAGGACAACAGCTACTCCGGACCGTGGAACTTCGAGGCCTGGAGCCAGGGCAACCTCGACAACCCGGTCAACTGGACCGTCTGGCGGGCGAACGTGACCGACCGATGCAGCACGGCGGGCGAGAACGAATCGGGCACCTGCGACAGCGGCTTCGGCCAGGACTCGGGGAGCATCTTCAACGCCTCCGTCGACCCCGAGATCGAGGCGTTCACCGCCGCGCCCGCGAGCGTTCCCGTCGGACATACGAGCCTCCTGACCGTCACCGCCGAGGGCGGGATCGGCTCGCTGTCGTTCGCCTACGTCGGGCTTCCGCCCGGGTGCGCATCGGCGAACTTGGCCGAGCTCACCTGCGCCCCGACCGCTCCGGGCGATTTCACGCCCGCGATCTTCGTCAACGACTCCGAGGATCACTCGTCCGAGGCGAGCACCTCGCTCGCGGTGACGCGCGTCGCTCCGACGCCTTCTCCTCCGGGCCACTCGAGCGAGGCGCCCGGCGACCTCCTGTTCGGACTCTGGCCCTACCTGCTCGCCGCCGGCCTGGCGCTCGTCGCGGTCGTGGCCGCTGTGGCTTGGACGGCACGTCGCCGGAAGGTCTAGGCCGTGACCGGAACGTACCGATTCGGCGCGCCGCTCGCGAGGACTTCGGCGCTTCGGCGCGAGGTGGACCCCCGACCTTCCGGTCGCGGGTCGACGGATCGGACCGTCGCGAGAAATTTAATATATATATTTAGTTGCTAGGGGGAACAACGATGCGACTGGAGTCGGGGCTGTTTCGGGAACCGGGGGAGCGGCCGCTTCCGTCCGCGCTGCTCGAGCGAGTGGAGCGGCGCCGGGGCCGTCCCCGACTCGAGTACCGTCCCCGCCTCGAGAACCCCGGGGACGTGGAGCAGCTCCGACGGCTCGGGGTCCCCGCGGTGCTGGTGACCCCCGAGTGGGTCCGCGCGAGCGGCTATCCGGTCCGCTTCCAGCCCTGGCTCGCCGTCCCCGAGGGGCTCGCGGACAAGTTCGCCACGGCCTATCGGATCCTTCCGGTGCGCGACGCGGACGCCCTGCGGGCGCCGGGGATCGTCGAGCTGATCGCGCTCCTCCTCCGGTTCGATCCGCTCGCCGCCCGAGTGGTCGCCCGGCGGAACCGCGGACGGATCGACCCGAACGAGCTCTACCGTCGGGTCCGGAACGAAGGCCTCGAACGCGCCGCAACGCGCGTGCGGTTGCAAGAGATCGCGCCGGCGATACCGGTGGTGGGAGAAGCGCTGCCCCGCGAGGAGCTCCGGTGGGTCGAACGGAACAACCCGGCCGAGGGCGATCCGCCGTGATCGACCCCGAGATCGCCGCGGCGCGCGAGATCCTCCGCGCCGCGGGCGTCCCGTTCGTCGTGGTCGGGGGCCAGGCGATCGCCCGGCGCGCGGCGACCGCCACCCGCGACATTGACGTGATGGTCGCGACGCGCGACTACGCGAAGGCGCTCGTCGCCCTGCATCGAGTTCCCGGACTCGCGTTCGACTGGGACGACGGGAAGCTCGCCCGGTTCCGGATCCTCGCTCTCGGCGGGGTGCCGCTCGACATCATCAACTCGGGCGCGTTCGCGGGCGCTCACGGGGAGGGGGAGTTCTTCGACTTCCTGCTCCGCGAGGCGTCGACCGAGGAGGACGGGGTCTCGTACGGGACCCCCGAAGCGGTCTGGTACACCCGGCTCCTGACCAAGCGGTGGCGGTCGTACGCCGAGAAGATCGTCACGAACGTGATCGACGGCGTCACGCCCGACACCCTGACCGGGGTCGAGGGGATCGCCGAGCGGTTCGGCACCGACGGGACGCTGGCGGAGAGGATCCAGCTCGTCCGGGACGAACTGGCCCGGCCCGAGGTGGCGGCGCTCGTGCGCCGCCGGTGAGCGCGCGGGGGATCTACTTCGCTCCCGTGGCGGCGTCCGGGACGAACTCCTCGGTCCACTTCTGGGACAGGGCGTCCCGCCGGGGCTTGTACACCTGCGCGTAGAAGGCGTTGGGAGACTCGAGCGTCCGCCGGTCCGAGGCGCGGACGATCGACTCCGCTTCCTTCCACGCCGCGTCGAACTGGCGCTTCCCGCCGAACCGGGCGGCGATCTGCCGCTCGAACTCGACCTCCGTCTGGGTGTCGTCCCCGATCGTGAAGTACAGCTTCGACCGGGACGTATCCCGGAACGCCTCGTCCTGGCCGAGGTGGTAGAGCTCCCGGCCCGGGTGTTCCGCCGGGGCCCCGCCCTCTCCTCCGCCCCCGCCTCCGCTGCGGCCGCCGAACCCGCGCTTCGCGGCGGCGTAGAAGATCGCCCGGTTGAGGCCCCAGGAGTAGGCCGACTCGAGCGGGAGCCCCAGGGCCCTCGCTCGGGCGGCCTGGAGCATCGCCATGACGATGAAGCGCGAGATCGCGAGGCGCTTCCGCCCCGGCATCGCCCGCCCCGCTACGCGTCGGACTCGGGCGGCTCGTGCGACGGGTGCTCGCCCCGGTCGAACATCGCCATCGCCGCGCGCCGCTTCTCCTCGCGTTCCTTTCGGCTCATCCGGATCGGCATCGAGAGCGACCAGTGGTGACCGAACGGATCGCGCAGGTGACCGTACCGCTCGCCCCAGAACTGATCCTCGAGGGGCATCGTGACCGTCGCCCCGGCGGCGACCGCGCGGTTCCAGAGCGTCTCGACGTCGGTCGTGTAGACGTGGAGCGCGACCGTGGTCGTCTCGAGGGTCGACGGGGCCGTGCGGTCCGACCCCTGGAACACGTCCGAGAGGAACAGCATCGAGTCGCCGATCTTGAGCCGCCCGTGGATCAGCTTGCCGTCCGGCGTCAGCTGTCGGAGCAGCTCTCGGGCGCCGAACGCCTTCTTGTAGAAGTCCATCGCCGCGGCGCCGCCGACCACCGCGAGATACGGGGTGATCGTGTGGAAGCCGGCCGGGATCCGGGGCTTGGGTTTCGTTCGGCGGCGGCGCGCGGTGCGAGGCTTCCTGCGAGTGGGCATGCGGATACCGCCGGGTCGAGCCGGCGGACCTACATAATGGGCGGGACGCCCGTTCGCTTCCGCTCAGGGAAGGGAGATCGAGACCTCGCCCGAGTACCCGTCCACCCCGAGCACCTCGAGCGTGTGGCCCTGGCCGAACGGGGAGGTCTTCGTGCTCCCGAACTGGATCCAGATCGTGTCCTGGTTGGACACGAGCGAGCTCGCGGTGACCCCGCCGCCGTACCGCTCCCAGGCCGTGGTCTCGAACGCCTTGTTCTTCGCGATCGTCGAGGAGGCAAGGACCGAGTTCGTCGAGCCCACGAGCGAGATCAGCGCGGAGTTCATGCTGACCGTGTGGACGCGCCCGGTCGAGTCCGTCACCTGGAACGCGAGGTTCGAGACCTTGAGCCCGTCCGACGCCTCGTCCACCGGGATGGCGTAGCAGTAGCGGCCCTCGGCGCAGTACGTCGACGGGTGTGCGCTGCCCGACACCTGCTCGGCCGGGCCGGCGTAGAAGGAGGACTCGAGCGGCTGGGACGCTCCCGAATGGACGTCCCCGACGATGAGCACGTAGAGCACCGCGGCCAGGACGACGGTGATCGCGACCAGCAGGAGCGTCGCGATGATGGGGGCGACGGCCCGTCCCCGAGCGTGGGGCCGGGCGAGCCCCCCCGATCGGCGGCCTCGGCGTGGGCGCTCGGCTGCGGCGGTCCCGGTCATGCCGTTGGATTGGTCCGGCCCCCATCTTATACGCTTCGATTTCGGGGATTCCGGCCCGCCCGGGAAGGGGTGCGTTCCCGGTCGCGCGCTCAGCCGCTCGAACGCGCCGGACGCACCAGGGGTCGCGTCGGGAGCCCATACTTTCGCAGCAGGTCCACGAACCGCGGGTCGGTGCGGATCGAGTCGAACGTGGCCGACCGGTAGTAGAGCCACAGCGTCGGATCCCCTTCGCGGTACTCCTTCTCGAGCAGGTCGAGGGCGATCGATCCTTCGCCGAGGGCCGCGTGCAGCATCGCGAGGTGGGAGTCCGAGGTGTACGACTGGGTCTCGCCCCGGGCCGCCTCGGCGAGGATCTCGCGGGCGACCTTGGGCCGGCCGAGCACCGCGTTCAGCATGGCGTGATCGAACCGCTCGTTGTCGTCTGCCGGGGCGATCGCGACGTCGGCTTCGCGCGTCGCCTCGTCGCGGCGGCCGAGCTCGAGCAGCGTGAGGCCGAGCATCGTGTGCGGGGAGAGCGAGGTGGGTTCCCGCGCGATCCGGGCCCGGCCATGACGAACGCTCGCCTCGGGGTCGTCGGACGCCGACTCGGCCCACGCGAGGGTCCCCTCGTGCTCGCCGGCCGGGTCCAGGCGTACCGCAAGAGCCAGCTCGGCGCGCGCCTCGGCGAACCGCTCGAGGGCGATCAGCATCAGCCCAAAGAACGTGTGCGCGTCGATGTTGCTGGGATTCAGCTCGATCGCCCGGCGGAACTCCCGCTCCGCGGTCGCCCAGTCATGATCGTACTGCATCGCGATGTTGCCGAGCGCGGCGTGGGCCTCCGCCGAGTCCGGGTCGAGCGCGAGGGCCTTCGCGGCGAGCTCGCGGGCGCGGGGGATCGCCTCCCGGAACGACAGGTGGTCGCCCGCCGCTCGCACGTAGAGGTTCGCCCACGAGGCGAACGCCTCGGCGAACTTGGGGTCGAGGCGGGTGGCGGCCTCGAACGAGCGCACCGCCTCGATGTGGTGCGCCGCGTCGAACCCGGACGAGGCGGCGAGTCCACGGAGGTAGAGGTCGTACGCCTCGAGGCTGGTGGTCGGCGGCCGGCGCGCGCGGGCCGGCTCCGACCGGGCCAGCTGCAATCGAAGCGCCTCGGCGGTCCGTTCGGCGATGTCCGACTGCACCTCGAAGACGTCGGTGAGCTCCCGATTGTAGGTCCCGGCCCAGACATGCCGCTGGGTGCTCACGTCGATGAGCTGGAGCGTGATCCGGATCTTCTGTCCGGACTTCCGGACGCTGCCTTCGAGGACCGTGTCGACCCCGAGCTCCTGGCCGACCTGGGCGATCGACTTCGGCGCGGTCTTGTACGGCAGGATCGACGTCCGGGCGGTCACGCTGAGGCCCGGCACCTGGGAGAGGACCGCGATCAGCTCCTCCGTCAGCCCGTCGGCGAAGTACTCGTCGTGCGGATCCGGGCTGATGTTGGCGAGCGGCAGCACCGCGAGCTGGCGCCCCAACGACTCGGCCGCCATCCGACCCTCCTTGCGTACGGCCGCCCACGGGGGGACGACCCGGTACACCCCCATCGGCACGCGGATGTTCTTGAGCGCGACGGGCGGCAGCCGGGTGAAGGTCGCCTCGAGCTTGTTCTGGATCTGGTCGTAGACCTGCTGGGTCACGCTGATCCCGCCCGGCTCGGAGAGCGGTTCCACGCGCGACGCGATGTTGACGGCATCCCCCAGCACGTCGCCGTCCGCCTGCACCACGTCCCCGACATGCAGCCCGATGCGCACGAGGATCCGCTCGGAGGCGGGCAGCGCGGCGTTCCGCTCGTGGAGCGCTTTCTGCACGTCGAGCGCGCACTGGCCCGCGTCCAGGGCACTCTCGAACTCGATGAGGAACGCGTCCCCGACCGTCTTGATCTCGCGTCCGTGGTGGCGGGCGAAGATCGGGCGGAGCAGCGCGTTGTGCGTTTCGAGCGCCGAGAGCGCGGCGGCCTCGTCGGTCTGGGCGAGAGCCGAGTACCCCACCATGTCCGTGAACATGATGGCAGCCAAGCGGCGGTGCGAAGCGGCCACGATCCCCGGACGGCGCTCCGGCGAAATAAACGCTCGCCGGGATGCTGAAACGGGGCGGGACCCGGCCGTCCGGCCGGCGCGGGCTCCGGTCGCCCGGGGGAGGTCGTCGCCCCGCGGGAGACGTCGGCGCACGCACGCCTAATGAGGCCGGGTTCGGTCCCCCGATCCGTGGCGCGGGAGTCCCGTCGGCTCGCCGCGATCATGTTCACCGACCTCGTGGGGTTCACGTCCCTCGGCCAGCGCAACGAGGGAGAGGCGCTCCGCCTCCGTCGGGAGCATCAGGAGATCGTCCGACCCCTCCTCGCGGCGCACGGCGGTCGGGAGGTCAAGACGACCGGCGATGGGTTCCTCGTCGAGTTCCCGAGCGCCGTGGAGTCGGTCCGCTGCGCGGTCGAGATCCAGGGCGCCGTCGGGCGACGGAACGCGCTCGCCGGATCCGCAGAGCCGATCCGGCTCCGCATCGGCATCCACGTGGGCGACGTCGTGGACGACGCCGGCGACATCGTCGGCGACGCGGTGAACGTCGCGTCCCGGATCGAACCGCTCGCGGAACCGGGCGGCGTCTGCGTCTCGGGCTCGGTGTACGACCAGGTGCGCAACAAGCTCGAGGTGCCGCTCGAGCGGGTCGGCACGCGCGAGCTGAAGCACGTGGAGTTCCCGGTCGACATCTACCGGGTCCGGCTCGGCGAGACGTTCGAGCCGCGAGAGCGGGTCGTCGAGCCGGGACCGGACGCGCGCCCGCGCCTGGCCGTGCTTCCGATGGCCAACTTGAGCCCGGATACCGCGGACGATTACTTCGCGGACGGGCTCACCGAGGAACTGATCTCCCAGACCTCGAGGATCCCGGACCTCCGCGTCATCGCCCGGACCTCGGTACTGCAGTACAAGGGGTCGACGAAGCCGCTCCGCACCGTGGCCCACGAGCTCGGCGTGGGGCTCGCGCTCGAGGGGTCGGTGCGCAAGTCCGGCGACCGCCTCCGCGTGACCGTCCAGCTGGTCGACGCGCGCTCCGAGGAACATCTCTGGTCGTCGCGCTACGACCGGCCGCTCGGCGACATCTTCGCGATCCAGGACGATATCGCGCAGCAGGTCGCCGCCTCGATGGCCGCCCACATGACCGGGCGGGGCGCTGCTCCGGGGCGCCGGGTCCTCCCGGCGGTCCGCGACACGACGGACCTTCGGGCGTACACCGCCTACCTGCACGGCCGCAAGCTCCTCTCCGAGAAGGATTCGGAGACGACCGTGGCGCGGGCCGTCGAACTGTTCGAGGAAGCGGAGCGCATCGATCCGAATTTCGCGCGCGCCCGCGTCGCCCGGGCCGAGGCCCTGATGTGGCTCATGAACGAGGGCGCGGTCCCGTTGCTCGACGGCGAGAAGGAGGTGCGCACGGAGCTCGCCCGGGCCATCGAGCTCGACGCCTCGCTGGCGGAGGCGCACGCCGCGCTCGCCGGCCTCCTCCTCGGGACCGACGAGCTCGCGGCGTCCGAGCGCGAGAGCCGCCGGGCGATGGAGCTCAACCCGAACGTCATCGACTCGTACCGGTGGCTCGCCCAGATCGCGGCGGGTGATGGGCGCCTGGACGAGGCGGCGCGGCTGCTCGAGACCGCGGTCCAGATCGACCCCCTCGACATCAACATCCTCGCCTTCCTCGGCCGGATCTACTTCTACGCCGGGCACATCGATCGCGCGCTCGAGCATTGGAAGCGCACGGAGACGCTCGTGCCGTACCGGACGCAAGCACACCGGGCGGAGTACGCGCTCTCGATCGGGGACCTCGACGCGGCGCAGACCTACGTCCGCGACCTGGAGCGGCTGCGACCGGAGAGCGTGTGGACCGAGGTCTACCGCGGGGCGCTCGCGGCCCGCCGCGGCCGTCCGGAGGAGACGCGCGCCGCGATCGAGCGCCTCGAACGCCGGGGCCAGACGGGCGAGATGACCGCGCTGTTCACCGGCGCGCTCTACCACGCCCTCGGGGAGGACGACGCGTTCGTGCGCTGCATGGAGGAAGCGTTCGACCAACACTCGTTGCCGTTCCTGGAGCTCCTGTACTCGCCCCTCTACGAGCGCGCCCGCGCCGACCCCCGGATCCGCGCCCTGATCGAGCGCCAGCGGGCGCTGCGCACGGCCGAGGGGGATACCCCCCCGCGCCGAACGCCTTAACTCGGCCCGCCATCGGTGGGACAGCCATGTACGGGCGGGGCGAGGGAGGGACCTTCTCGATCGCGGCGTCGGACGTCGACGCGGGATTCTGGGGCGTCGCGGTCTCCACGATGCCGATCGCCGTCGGGGCGATCGTCCCTTGGGCCGAGTGGAAGGTCGGGGCCGTTGCGACCCAGGCCGACGCGAACTACTGGCTCGGTCCCCGCGGTCTCGAGCTGCTCCGGGCCGGGCGGTCCGCGGAGGCGACGCTCGCCCGGCTGCTCCGCGCGGACGCGCGACGGGCCCACCGACAGGTCGGCGTCGTCGACCGGAAGGGTCGGGCGGCGGCCTGGACGGGCGCGAAGTGCATGGAGAGCGCGACCCACGTCGTCGGCGACGGCTTCACCTGCCAGGGGAACATCGTCGCCAGCGACGAGGTCGTCCGCGCGATGGCCTCGGCGTTCGAGTCGAGCCGGGGCTCGCTCGCGGCCCGGATGATGAGGGCGCTCCGGGCCGGGGAGCGGAAGGGCGGCGACCGGCGCGGCATCCGATCGGCGGCGATCCTGATCGTGCATCGGGAACCCTGGTTCCTGTCGTCGTGGGGGAACCACTGGATCGACCTTCGGGTCGACATGCACGCGCACCCGATCCGGGAGCTCGACCGGATTGTGCGATACGACGAAGCGCAGACCGAGAAGTTCCTCCGGTCGAAGATGGCCCGCGACCTTCGTCGCAAGGCCGCGCGACGCTGATGCCGAGCGCGGGGGCCGGCTACGGCTTGCGGACCTGCCAGACCATCTCCGCGGGGAAGCGATGCGCCCACCGCTCGTCCCGCTCGGCGAGGTAGCGGGACCGGTCGCCGGGACGGGGTCGGGTCTCCGACAGGTGCTCGACGACGAGGCCGCTCGCGGCGAAGATCTCGATCCACTCGCCGGCCGACGGTCGGTACTCGAACATGTTCCCGACCTCCCGACGCAGCGGGCCGAAGTAGGGGGTCCGCAGGCGACGGGAGAAGTGGTCCGCCCGGCGGTCGAGCGTGAGCAGGCTCAGCAGCGTCCCGGTCACGAAGACGAGGCGCCCTCCCCGGCGGAGCACCCGGGCGCACTCCGGGATGGAGCGCTCCGGATCGGAGAAGGAGAGCGCGCCCCAATCGCAGAAGGCGAGGTCGAAGTGGCCGTCGCGAAACGGAAGACGTTCGGCGTTCGCGCACACGAGCGGGACCCGGACCCGGGCCCCTCGGGCGAGTCGGTTCGCCTTGGAGAGCTGAGCGCCGGACTGGTCGATCCCGACGACCCGCGCGCCCGCCCGGCGCAGCGCGATCGCCCATCGACCCGCACCGCAGCCGACCTCGAGGATGCGGCGGCCCCGAACGGGGCCGAGCCAACGGGCCCGGGACTCGGGGATCCTCCAGAGCCCCCACGCCCGCGCGTACGGCCCGCCGAGGATCGGTTCGAACCGCCGGTCGTAGGCGTCGCTCTGCCGGTCCCAGGCGTGGCGATTGTGGACCGCCGGCGGGAGGGTCGGCCGCGACGCGGAGCGGCGGGAGGTCGTCATCGGTCCGGTCGCCCGGCAAAGCGCCGATAAGTCGGTTGCGTCCCCCTCCGGCCCCGGAACTCTCCCACTGCGGAGGGATGCCGGCGGCATTCGGGAGCGATTCCGGGGGCTTCTCGGAAAATCCGCATCCCCCGTCCGACCCTCGTCCTCCCAAGGAGGTGAACCATGCGTCGAAGCAACGCGCTGATGCTCGGCGCGGCGGTCCTGGGCGGGCTTCTGGTCCTTTCGGTCGTCGCGTTCGGGGTGCTCAGCACGGCGTCGGCCTTCCCGGCAACGGGGAGCGACTCGGCGGTCGCGTCGAGCTCCGGCTCCAACAACACGACGAACGGCACCGCGCTCCCGCCCCCGTGCCCGGGTCCGGGCCTGCCGCCGCCGCCGAACCCAGTCGGGAATGCCACGGGCAACGCCACCGCGGCCGGGAACGGTACGGGTCTTCCGCCGCCGCCCTGCGGCGGACCCCGCGGACCGCCGCCGATCGGGTCGGGCGGCTGCCCCAACATGACGGCCGTGTCGAACTCGACCACCAGCGGGGACGGAACGGAGGACTGACGTCCCCCTTCGCCCCCCCGCCGGACGCCCAACCCTTTCCCCCGCGCGCGCCGGCTATTCCAGGCTCAGGTAGAGGAATACCGCGAACGCGACGGCCTCGAAGAACCCGCCGAGCAGGAAGAAGAAGCCGAGGTTTCCCGGGGCGTACCCGAGCGCGCCGAAGACCGCGGGGGATGCGACCACGGTCTCGAAGAAGAGGGCGAACAGGACGACCAACAGTCCGAGCGCGAATCGGGCGTGCGTCTCCGAGTAGGTGCGGACGTACACTCCGATGAGGGCCACGACCAGGACCAGGTCGAGCCCGGACACGAACAACGGCGCCCGGTAGGGAACGGCAGGCGCCGGTCCGGGGTGCGGCCCCGGGGGCGACGCCGGCGCCGGTCCGAGCGCCGCGAGGGCCACTCCCGCGAGGAGCCCGATCGCGAGGACGACCAGCACCCAGACCCAGGGAGGGATCCGGGGCCCGGCCGGTGGGGCCTCGCTCATCGCGGTCTCCTCGGCGACCGGTGGCGGTCAAGGATCGTCTCGAGCTCGCTCCACCGCGCTTCGGCGGACGGCGCAAGCGAGTACACCTGGCCATAGTGCTCGCCGGTCGAGTCGATGAGTCCGTTCTCGCGCAGGACCTTGAGGTGGTGTCGGATCGTCGTGTAGTCGAGGGCCAGTTCGGTGGCGAGCTGCTGCGCGTTCCTCGGCTCGGCCCGGAGCGTCGTTACGATCCGCCCCCGGGTGGCCGCACCGGCGCTGCTGGCGAAGAGCCACCACAGCACGCGGGAGAAGCTGTCCACGTTGGCCGGACGGAGGGCCGCGCCCGCATTAGCGTTCGCCGCGGGCGGGCGCGCCCCGGGCCCGGCCCGCCCGCGTGCGAGGGACGGCGGTCGGACGGTCACCGATCGGAAGGAGGCCGACGTTCCTTTTGGGAATCCTCCGAGATCGTTCCCAAATCTCCGTCCCCTGGCCCGTCCTACTCATCCGACGGGCCGAAACCGGTCCGGTCGATGCGCTGGAGGATGCCCGCGAGCACGGTCCGGTGCTCGAACGGCACGCCGTGCCGTGCGAAGAACCGCTCGAGAAGCTCAAGCGAGCGGGCCAGGGTCCGGTGGGCGTCCTCGAGGCGCTGCAGCGGGTCCCCGCCCAGCCGGTCGACCCTCAGCCCCCGGCCAAGGTCGATGATCCACGGGTGTCCCCGGTGGACCAGCACGTTGAACGGACTGAGGTCCGTGTGCACGATCCCCCCGGCGGCGAGGGTATCGATCGCGTCGAGCAGCTCCCGGGCGATCCGCGCGGGATCGTCGAGCGGGGCTCGGCGCAGCTGCGGCGCGGGCCCGTCCTCGGTGCCCAGAAACTCCATGGAGAACGCGTTCGCCTCGCGCCGGATCGGTTCGGGGACCGGCGCGCGGTACGCCCACGCGTACCCGAGGAGGTTGAACTCGCGCATCGCGAGCTGTCCCATCCCGTCGGCCTTGACCGCCCCGCGAGACCGATTCGAGGTCCGGTAGAGTCGATACGCCTTCGCCGCGACCAGCCGTGCACCGTCGCGTGCGAGAAAGACGTCGGCCTCCTTGCCGGCGCCGATCGGGCGCAGGACCTCGGTCACGAGTCCGGCATCGAGCAGGCCGGCGGCCACCTCGGCGACGCGGGGCTCGCGGGTCTCGAGCTGGCCCGTCGAGACCTTCCAGCGTACGCTGGCGTCGAGGTACGGCGTGTTGGGCATCCGGTGCTTCGGTGGTGTTCCGCAGGGGTTCGTTCTCTCGGCGGCGCTCCCGCGCCGGCAGCCGAGCGATTACCCGGTTCCCGGCGCGTCGCGGAGTTCGATCTCGACCTGCATTTCCGGGAACCTCCTGGCCCAAGGCCGAACGCACCGAGAGCCCTACTCGAGGTAAACCTTGCGGCCGATGGGAGAGCCGCTCAGAAGAACTCGATCCAGTTATTGTCGGGGTCGAGCACGTAGTAGACCCCCCGCACCCCGTGGGCGTCTTCGGGGGCGAGGGCCGGGCGCGCGCCGCCCCGCAGCAGGCGTCGGTAGGCCGCCCGCGGATTCGTCACATGGAACCCGATGTGGTCGAGGCCATCTCCGGGAGCGAACGGGGTCGCGAAGGGGTGGTCCGGCGGGTACCAGTTCAACTCGAGCCGCTGGCGGGTCCGCGGATCCTCGAGCAGGACCCAGTATCCCCCGTGATGCATCCGGCCCCGTCGCGCTTCCTTGAGCCCGAGGAGCTCCGAGTAGAACCGAACCGAACGCCCGAGGTCCGTGACCCGAATGCCGACGTATCGAAGTCCCATGTAGATTCCGCCGATCGGGAGGGATCCGGCTCAGCCGAACCCGCGGGCCGCGCGCGTCCGAGGGCCGCTCCCCCTCGCCGTCCGGGAGGGGGCCGGGAGGCCCGATTTCGATCGCGCGGTCGGCCGGCGGCCCAACGTCATGAGACGTTCCGCCCCTCGCAGTGGATCCCATCGGATGAACCCGGGGGCGTGGGCCCGAACGCCCTTGGGACCACCGAACCCCGGCGGCCGCTCGAACCGCAAGGGAGATGACCCGCCTGCGGTCTCGCGCCGACGTGTCGGCCCAGTTCTGCTCCGGCTGCGGCGCGCCGGTCTCCCCGGGATCCCAGTTCTGCGCCTACTGCGGCCAGGCGGTCGCCTCGGGACCGGGAGGGGCCGCCGGGGGCGTGCCGCTCCCACCCGCCGGACCGACACCGCCGCCCTATCCCGCCGCGCCGGGGATGGGGATGCCAGCCCCGCGCGGGCGGCCGCGTCGATGGCTCGTGGTCGCGGTGGTCGTGATCCTGGTGATCGCGGTCGTCGGCGTCCTGCTCTACTACGAGGCGAACCAGGACAACGTCGACGTGAACGTCTTCATCGTCTGGGCGCCGGACAATGTCTGCGGCCTGAACGAGCCGGACAACCTGCTGGCCTACAGCGGGCTCAACGATACCCCGGGGAACACCGATTACATCCAGTTCCCCGTGCCGAACTACAACGCCACCGCGTGCTCGCTCGAATCGGTCTCGACGAACACGAGCGGGTTCACCGCGGTCCCCTCGAGCCTCCCGGTGGTCGTGCCGGTGAACGGCACGGGCATTCTCAACCTGAACCTCACACTGCCCGGCAGCCCATGGTCGGGCGACGTGAACCTGGTCTTCGGTTGACCCGGACCCCCGGGCGGGGTCCGGACCGCTCCCCTCGGGCGCCGCGAGCCCCCGCGCGAGGCTATCTCCCGTCCGGACTCTCGGCCCTCGGGACCGCGTGACCGGAACGACGGCCGACGCCCGCTCCTTCTTCGCCGACCTCGCGCGATTCCGCTTCGACCGGCTCGACCTGCCCCTCGGGGTCGGCGGCGCGATCCTCATCGTCGGGCCGCTCCTCGTCTCCAACGCCCTCCACCTGGGGTCGCCGGCGGTCATCGCGACGTTCGGACTGCTCAACCTCTTCCTGGTGATTCTGCCCCGACCCCAGAGGTCCCGGGCTAAGATCGCGGCCCTCGCGGTCGGTACGAACGCCCTCGGGTTCGGAGTCGGGAGCCTCATCGTGCTCCTGCCGGATCCGCTCGAGGTCGCGGTCGTGGCCATCGCGACCACCGTCGCGTTGGTCGCGGGGCGCGATCCGCGGTGGGAGAATCTGGGAACCTTCTCGGTGATCCTGATGGTCGTCGGCGTCGGGATCCCGTCGGCGGGACTCCCCGGCGTCCCGTTCCGGATGTTCTACGTCCTGGTGGGCGGGGCCATCGCCTGGGCCGGTTGGATGGTCCTGGTCCGCTGGCTCCCGCCGCTGGTGACACGGGACCCGCCGCCGGCGCCCCCCGACCTCACGACGCGCGTGCCCGTCCGCAGCGAGCTCCCGTACGCCGCGGTCACGGGGATCACGGCCGCGGTCGGCCTCGCGATCGGGCTCGGACTCGGCCTCGAGCGCGACTACTGGGTGATGCTCACGGTCGTGGTCGCGCTGCGGATGCAGCTGAGCGCGACGATCACCACGTCGACGGCGCGGGTCCTCGGGACGGTGATCGGCGCGGGCCTGGGATCGGTGCTGACCCTGGTCGTCACAGATCCGTGGGTCCTCGCCACCGTCCTCGGCATCAGCGCCGCCCTCACGCTGGCGACCCGGACGGTCAACGGAACGTTCTACGTGGTGTGGGTCACGCTGTTCATCGTGGGGCTGCTCAACCTGCTCTACTCGGGCGGCCCGGCCTACGCGTACATCCGCGTGCTGGACACGCTGATCGGGGGAGCGCTCGCGCTCACCGCGGCCCTCGTCGTGACCCAGGTCGTTCCCGCGGTGCGGTCGCGGCTCGCGCCGAGGCGGCTCGCTCCACGGACGTAATGTTATGAACCCGGCCCCGGTCGGAGGGGCGATCGTAATGGCGAGCGCGACCCCGACCCCGAACGACAACCCCGAGGCCGAGGTCCAGGAGGACCTGATGCGCCTCGATGCGTACCGCAATCAGCTCAACGCGATGCTCCAGCAGTTCCAGATCCTCTCCGCGTCGCGCACGGAGCATGCTCGGGCCCGCGAGAGCCTCGAGGGGATCGACCGCGCGGACCCGGCGACCGAGATGCTGCTGCCGCTCGGTGGCGAAGCCTACGTGCGGGGCGCGATCGCGCGCGACGTGCCCGTGCTCATCGGCATGGGGTCGGGCGTCGTGGTCGAGATGGAGCGCGCCAAGGTCACCGAGCTCCTCGCCGAGCGGCTCGTTCGGATCGACCAGGCGCTCCGGGAGACCGAGGGTCAGATGGCCGCCCTCGACGAACGGATCCAGATCCTCTCCCGCCGCCTCGACGACCTCGCCCGGGCGGCCTCGACGGGGCCGGATGTGGGCCGCGTTTAAGGCGCGGCTCCGCCGCCGCGAAGAGCCCGAAGCCCCGGGAACTCCCGCGTCGAAGGCCTCGCCGCCGGCGTCCTCGGCCGCCCCCCCGGGCGTTCCCTCGGCGGCGCGATCCTCGCCTCCGGCGGCCCCGGCGTCGGGCCCGACGGGCAAGGCGCCCTCGATCACCCGCGCCGCGGTGCGAAGCGCCGCGGACGATTCCTCGATGTTCACGGACGGGTTCCTCGGCCACCGGCTCACCGAAGGGACGGTCGACGAGGTGCTCGACGACCTCGAGATCGCGCTCCTGCAGTCCGATGTGGCCCTGCCCGTCGTGGAGCGGCTCCGGCGGGACCTGCGGAAGGAGCTCGCCGGTCGGAAGCTCCGCTTCGGGGTGGACGCGGAGGCCGCGATCAAGACGTGCCTCGAGCGGTCGACGCGCGCGATGCTGGCCCGCCCGACCTTCGACCTCGCCGCCGCGATCCGGGCCCACCAGCCGAAGCCGTACGTGATCCTCTTCGTCGGGGTCAACGGCACGGGCAAGACCACCACGGTCGCGAAGTTCGCGGGCTGGCTCCGCCGGCAGGGCCTCACGAGCGTCATCGCCGCCGGCGATACGTTCCGGGCCGGCGCGATCGAGCAGCTCCTCGTGCACGGGGAACGGCTCGGGATCCGGGTGGTCCGCCAGCAGGAAGGGAGCGATCCCGCGGCGGTCGCGTTCGATGCGGTCGAGCACGCGAAGGCGAAGCACTTGGACGTGGTGCTCGTCGACACGGCGGGGCGCCAGCACACGAACGAGAACTTGATCGACGAGGCGAAGAAGATCCGTCGGGTGGCCCAGCCCGCCCTGACGCTGTTCGTCGGGGACGCGCTGAGCGGGAACGATCTCCTCGAGCAGGCGCGGCTGTTCGACCAGGCCCTGGGCCTCGACGGCCTGGTCCTCAACAAGCTCGACGCGGACACCAAGGGCGGAGGGGCCCTCAGCGTCACGTACGTGACGAAGAAGCCGATCCTGTTCGTCGGGGTCGGACAGGGGTACGAGGACTTCCGTGCGTTCGACCCCGACTGGATGGTCGGTCGCCTCTTCGCGGAGGGGACCGCCGCGTGACGGCGCGGATCGACGTCGTCCTCGTCCGGCCGAAGGAGGACGGCAACGTCGGCGCCGTGGCCCGGCTCGCCCGGAACTTCGGGGCCACCCGCCTGGCGTTGGTCGCCCCGCGCGCGACCCTGGGTCCCGAGGCGCGCCGGCGCGCCATGGCCGGGCTCCCGTTCCTCGAGGCCGCTCGGCGGTTCCCGACGGTCGCCAAGGCGACCGCGGACGCGGACCTGGTGATCGGCACCACGGACCTGTCGACCGGACGGTCGACCGCCTACCTTCGGCGGTCCGTGAGCCCGGAGCGCCTCGGCGAGATGCTGCTCCCGGTCGAGGGGCGGATCGCCCTCCTGTTCGGCCCCGAGGACAACGGCCTCTCGCGGGACGAGCTCAACGCCTGTGACCTGCTGGTCCACATTCCGGCCCGGCGGGAGTTCCCGACCCTGAACCTGTCGCACGCGGTCGCCATTCTCCTGTACGCGATCCACCGCGCGAAGGGGGAGGCCGACCCGGAGACGACCCCCGCCCCGCTCCCGATCGCCCTCAACGGGACCGAGAAGGAGCTGTTCCTCGCCCGCGGGGGGGAGCTGTTGCGGCGGATCGGCTACCCGGCCCACAAACGGAGGGGTTTAATCCTCCTCCTTCGTCGCCTTCTGGGCCGGTCTACGCCGTCCGAGGCGGAGTACCGGATGATGCTCGGGCTGTTTCGCAGCCTCGCGCACACGATGGACCGGGAAGTACATGTCCGAAGGGAACGGCAACGGCGGCGGCACGGGTGACTGGCTACGGGCCCGCGGCATCGGGCGGGAGCGGTTCGCCGGGTACCTCGCCGACTACCTGACCACGCTCGGCTACGCGGTCGAGCGGGTCGACTCGACCGAGCCGTCGCAGAGCCGCGTCACCGGCAAGCTCGAGCGGATGAACCCGGCGGTCCCCCCGGTGGCAGCGGATCTGGCCTTCCGCCTGTATCCGACGAGCGGGGGCGCGGCGCTCGTCTGGGTCGCCCCGACCGAGATCCCGGCGGACCAGCGCGCGCGGATGGACCGGCTCGTCGCCGAGATCTCGAGCCACCTCGTCCGGGCGGTCGCGACCGAGAGCCATGCGACCGCCAAGGTCACCGCCCCGTCCGACTCCCGCCTGCCGTGGCAGGGGAACGGGACCGCGACGACGGCGAAGCCGTAGCGCGAGGCCGGGACGCCTTCTCGGCGAGCGCCGACCCTCACGCTTATAATCCGGACCCGGGTCGGGGCCCCGCTTTCCATGGGCAGTTCGGCCTACCGCTACATGGCCCGTTCGTTCCGGCAGACCCTCGGCGCCGAGGGGGCCGCGCTCCGTCATGAGCGGCTGCTCACCTGGCGCGGCGAGCACACGGTCCAGCGCCTCGAGCACCCGACCCGGCTCGACCGGGCGCGGGCCCTCGGCTTCAAGGCGAAGGGCGGGTTCGTCGTGGTCCGCGTCCGGGTCCGGCGCGGCGGCCAGCGCAAGCGCGCGATCATCGCGGGGCGCCGCCCGAAGCACAAGGGGGTGCTCCGGATGACCCTCAAGAAGAGCCTGCGACGCATCGCCGAGGAGCGCGCGCAGAAGCACTTCCCGAACCTCGAGGTCCTGAACTCCTACTGGGTCGGCGAGGACGGGAAGCAGAAGTTCTTCGAAGTGCTGCTCCTCGACCCGTCCCACCCCGAGGTCCGCGCGGATCCCGCGCTCTCGTGGATCACCGCGCCGGCGCAGACGCGCCGGGTCTACCGCGGGCTCACGAGCGCGGGCAAGGAAGGCCGGGGCCTCCGCTGGAAGGGCAAGGGCACGGAGCGGTTCCGCCCGTCGTACCAGCGCAACCGGCGCGACACGCGGCGCACGCAGTCGAAGGTCATCCCGTAGGCCGGCTCACGGGCCCGGGAACCGGTCGAGGCGCTCCTCGATCGAGTCGCCGCACACCTCGGCGAGCCGTCGGGCCCATCCGTAGAGGCCCTCGACGTGGACGAGCTCGCCGCGCACGATCCGCGCGAGGCGCCGGCGGTACTCGAGGTCGAGCGACGGCCGGTCCGCTTCGAGGAACTCCTTGAGCCGCCGGGCGAAGTGTCCTCCTTCGGTGTCCCAGTCCGTGAGCACGATCACGCGCGCGGCCCGGTCGACGAGGTCGTGCGCGGTCCCGCTCAGCGGCCGCCCGCGGTGCAGCGCGACGATACGGCCGTCGATCCCGAGGCGGCGGAGCGAACGTCGGTCCCGTTCGCCTTCCACGACGACGACCGTGCCGGGCTCGCCGGACTCCGCGCGGAGATCGTGCCAGAGCTTCAGGAACTCCTCGAGCGTGTCGCGGGCGGTCGGACGGACGCGGAGCGGCATCGGTGCGGACCGGGGGCCTCGCCCTCCGCCGGGGACCGACGGGAGGGCGAAGATAACCCCGCCGACCCTCGGTCCGCTCGCGGACGCCCCGAGCGACCCGCCGCGTCCGACCGTCGTCGCCGCCATTCCCGGGCGCGTCCCCGGCGCGACCGCGAAGTTCCTATACGCGCGCGCGTCTCGCGCCTCTCCCCGAAGGTCTCGGATGCCCGACCACTACACGCAGCTGCTGGAGTGGCGACGCACCGAGGCGTCCGTGCGGGGCCTCGCGAAGCTCCCGCACGACTTCTACCGGACCACGACGGCCTACCTCACCGAGATGCGGGCGAGCTACGAGGCCGAGCTCCGGGAGAACCCATCGAGCCGCAAGGGCGAGATCCTCCGGCAGACCTACCAGCGGGCGACGCAGGTCGCGCGGGACGTGATCGAGGCGCGCGCGCAGAAGGTGATGACCGCGGCGTTCCAGGCGTCGATCGGGGGCGCGAAGGAGCTGCCGAACGCCCTCCCCGAGGAGCGCGCGATCTTCGACGCGATGCTCGGGACGCTCTCCGACCATCGTCGCGCGTCCGCGCCGTATCTCGAGCCGCACGCGCCCGCCGCCGCGGGCCCCGCGCCCCGCAAGCCCGAGCCGGCGGCCGTCGCCGCCCCGGCGCCCCCGCCGGGCGCCCCGAGCGCGCGGCCCCCCCGGGCGCCGGGACCGTCGACCTGGGTGCGCATCCTGCAGGGGGGCCGCCGCGTCGAGCTCGGTTCCGAGACGATCGATCTCCGGACGGACGATGTGCTCTCCCTGCCCGCCGAGCAGGCGAAGCTCCTGATCGACGCGAAGGTCGCCGAACCGGTGCAGGCGTCCGCGCCCGTCCCCGCTACGTAGCCGGCGGGCGCGCCGCGAGCTCGAGCACCCGGAACCGCTCGAAGCCGAACAGCAGATTCTTCGCGGCGAGCCGCAGGCGGACCTCGGCTTCCGCCGAGCCGGCGCTCTTCAGCGCCGCGTCGAGCAGCGCGGGGAATCCCCACTCCCCGAGCGCCTCGGCCTGGGAGCGGAACGCGATCTCGGTGAGGCCGCTGCCCCGGGCGACCGCCCGGACCCGGGAGAAGTTCACGAACATCGATAGGTCCGAGGTGCCGGGCGCCTCGAACGGGGCCTCGAGCGACCGATGCCCCCGGACGGCGGCGAGGGTGCCGCGGGGATGCGCCGCGAGCAGCTCGGGTTCCTCGAGGCCGTAGTCGATAAGGATCGCGACCCCCGCGGCGAGGTGATCGCCGATCTCGCGCACGGCCGCCTCCGCCCCCGCGGAGACCTCGACGACCGTCCCCGCCTCGAGGTGGATCGGCAGCGCGGGACCGGGCACGGCCCGGTCCATCGGCCGGTCCGCGGGCCCGAGGCCGTCCCCTCGCAGTTCCACGCCGAGCTCGCGCCAGTAGCTCCCGTCCCAGAGGAGCCGCCGGGCGGGTTGCGCATCGAGGTACTCGTTGGCGATCACGGCGCCGGCGAACGGCCCGTCGGCTCCGAGCGACGGGAGTCGCACCACCCGAACCGTTGCGGAGGTCGCGCGGATCCGATGCGCCGCCTCCGCCGCCCGGGCCTCCGAGCGCTCGACGAGGGCGTACTCGAGCTCCGCCTCCTCGGGCCGAAGGGCGGAGACGATCCCGGCGGCGAGGGTGCCATCGCCCGGCCCGAGCTCGACGATGCGGAACGGGCGGGCGGCGATCGACGCGCGAACCGCCCCGATCCGCTGGGCGAGCGACCGCGCGAACAGCGGCGAGACGTGGGCCGCCGTGTAGTAGTCGCCCATCGGCCCGAGCGGCGAGCGGGCCGCCGAGTAGTAGCCCGCGACCGGGTCGTAGAGGGCGATCTCCATGAACCGGTCGAACGGGACGAAGCCCGAACCGTCCTGGGCCGCGCGCAGCCGCGCGCGGATCCGGTCCGTCCGCGACGCGCGGTCCGGGTCCGGGGAAGGGACGGCCGCCACGCGCGTCCGCTCCCCGATCAGCCGATGTAGCCCAGGTCCTCGCGGGCCGCCGGGCCCGGCGAGGTCGTGCCCTCGGAGTGCTGCTCGGCCTCGTGGATCTTCTGGGCGATGCGGTCGATCTCCTGGGCCTTGGCCTGGAGCGCCGCGAAGTCGATCGGAAGCTGGAGCGCCTGGGTCAGGACCTTGAGGACCGCTTCCGCGGCCCGGGGGTCGACGAAGTAGCCGCTCGTCTCGCCCATGAGGCAGACCCCCTCCATGCCGAACAGCCGGCCGAGCCCGAGGAAGAGGCCGCTCGCGCCGATGAGGCCGCCGCCCGGGTCGTTCCGCGAGAAGACGACGTTGAACTTCTTCATCGCCTCGACCTGGGCCGGCGCGGTGGCCGCGCCGAGGACCCGCGGGGCGTCGACGATCCGGCCCTGTGCGAACCCGGCGAGCGTGAAGACGGTGCGGACGCCGAGGCCGCGGCAGAAGTCGAGCACGCGCTCGGTGATCTCGTACTGGCCCTCGGGGCTGATCCCCTGGTAGTCGCCCCCCAGGATCAGGAGGTCGTGCTCGGCGGTCGCGGGCGCCCTCCAGTACGCGAGCTCGTTCGAGACCAGGCGGATGATGCCGGTCTCGGAGACGTACACCTGCGGCGGGAAGAACTTCGAGAAGATCGTGGCGAGCGGCTTCGCGGCGAGCTGGTCGCGGAGGTAGTCGGCGGCGAGCTTTCCGACGTTGCCGACGCCCGGCAGTCCCTCGATCAGGATCGGGTCGCGCAGCGCGACCTTCTCCAGCGGCCGGATGACGACGTCCTCCACGGTGGCTCCTCCGTTCCGAGCGGACCGGCGAGGATAAAGCCTCGCTGGCGGCCGGGTAGGCCGCTATCCCGGGCTCCGCTCGCCCGGTCCGGTCGCCCAGCCGTTCTCCGCTACGTGGAGGCGGACGATCCGGCCGAGATCGGGGCGGTTCGCGACCTTCTGGATCTGCAGCTCGTGCTCGTAGCGCTCGCCTCGCGGCTCGCTCTTCAGCTCGAAGACGAGATCCGAGAGGTCGTGGAGGAGGCCGTACATCGCCCGGTCGTGGCCGATCGAGTGCGCGGTGAGCAGCGCCTGGCCGCCGATCGTGCGGCACCGGTGCCGGATCTGGCGGGCGACGGTCGTCACGTCGTGGGGCTCGAGGACCTCGAGGAAGAAGTCGACCGAGTCGAGCACCAGCCGGAACGGGTGGTCGATCTCGGCGAGGTCGCTCAGCATGCGGTTCGTGAGGCTGAACGATTTCGGCGGCGTCGCCTGGTTGCGCGCGACGACCAGCTCGTCGAGCGAGATCCCCTTCTCGCGCGCCCGGGCGATGTCGAGCCCGTGGACGAGCACGCGCTCGTAGTACTCGTCGGCGAGGTTCACCACCTTGATCTCGGACGGGTCCCAGCCGAAGTCGGTGAACGCCTTCGTGACGTCCTCGGTCCGCTCGAACGTCGTGTAGAACAGGACCGGGACGCTGCCGACGCCGGCGTGCGCGAACTGCTTGGCGAGCAGCGGCGCCCCCGAGCCGGACGAGCCGGTGAGGAGCGCGAGCCATCCCGGAGGGAGCGCCGGCCACAGCGCGCCGTCGATCTCGGGCATCCCGAGGATGCGCTCGTCGTCCCCCACGGCTAGCGGCCCCGCCCGACGTCGATCGTCTCGTCGACCAGGAGGTTCAGCATCTGCTCGATCCCCGTCGCCTCCTCGTCCGAGGTCTCGAGGACGACCGCGAGCACGTTGCGGCTCTTCAGGTTCGTCAGGAAGATGTGGAAGAACTCGTTGAGGAGGTCGACCGGGTTGTGAATCGCGAGGGCGTTCACGCTGTCGATCACCACGATCGAGCGGGGGTGCGGGAACTTCCGCAGCAGGTAGTCGACCCGCAGCATGATCTCCTCGAGCGCCCGCGGGGTCTCGATGTACGTCGAGTTCGGGAGCGGGTTCGAGTAGTTCATCATGATGTGGCTGATCGCGTCGACGAACGAGATCCGGTCCGCCGGCACGTCGAGCGCCTGCGCGAGCGACCAGACGAACGCGGCCGGGTTCGTCACGGTGACGTAGATCGTGTGCGCGTTGGTCTCGCTGCCGACGTCCCGCAACGTCGCGTTCAGGACCGCGAAGTAGTGGTCCGCGTACTCGCGGGGATCCAGCTTGAGCGCGACCGCGCTCCCGCCGGGCAACGACCGCAGCCGGTCCCCGATGTCCGCCGGCATCGAGCGACCCTACTCCTCCGGGTTCTGGCCCTTGAGGTGCGGCGCCATCAACATCCCGATCGGCGTCAGCTCGATGACGTACTGGGCCCGCGAGTGCGTCGTCCCGCGCATCTTCACGATCTGGAGCACGCGCAGGATGTCGCCCTGCCGCCGGGTGTTCCAGAGGAGGATCACGCCGTCGACGATCGCTTCCTCGACCCCGTGGAGCGAGTAGCGGCCGGCCTGCGGTCCGATCTCCGACACGAGGAGCGAGGTGCAGCCGAGCTCGGTCAGCGTCTGGCCGAGGCGGAGCATGAAGTCCCGGATCCGCTCGTCCCGACGGATCCGGTAGCAGACCGACGTCAGCGAGTCGAGGACGAGCCGCTTCACGCCGAGCGAGGCGACCAGGTCCCGGATCGTCCGGATCAGGATGTCGATCTCGTCGGCCGTGAGCTCCTCGTGCTCGAGGCCGAGCTTGTCGTAGATCGCGGGGAGATCGACGAACACGAGCGAGCCGATGTCGATCAGGTCCCGCCGGAAGAACTCGAACGTCGAGAGGTTCTGGATCAGCTTCGCGGACGCCTCGGTCACGGAGAGGAAGAGCGAACGCTCCCCCCGTTCCGCGCCGCGGACCAGGAACTCGAGGCTCAGCGTCGTTTTCCCCGTCCCGACCGACCCGGCGACCAGGACCATGTTCCCGCGCGGGATCCCGCCGCCCAGCACGTTGTCGAGGCCCTCGATGCCGGTGGCGCAGCGCTCCAGCACCGCGGCCGGCGCGAGCAGCGGCCGGGGGGGACCGTCGGGCGGGGCGGCCGTCTCCGGCGGAGCCTCCATCGAGAAAACGAGCGAGCCCGAGCCTAAGAGCGTATCGTTTCTATCCGCGGTCGGGACCGTCGTCCGACCGCCCCTCCGCCCCCGGCTCCGGGGGCCCGACGAGGCGCGCGGGATCGATCCACCAGCACGCGCCCCGCGCGTCGCGACCGGTCGAGAGGAGCGCCCCTTCACGGCGGAGCGCGTCGCCCGTCGCCCGCACCGCCGCGCCGGTCGGGTCGACCTCGTGGCGCAGCTCGGCCAGCGAGATCTTCAGCGGACGGTCCCGCGGAGCCGCGCGCGCGCGCTCCGCGAGGGCTCGCCGCACGCGATCCTCGGGCGCGTCCGCCGACGCGGCGGAGCCGGGGGCCAGGACGCCAGGGTCGGCCGCCGCCGTCGCGCCGGGGGATGGGGCCGGAGCGGGGGGCCCACCCGCCGGAGCCGGTCGGCGGGCGGTGCGGAGTCGGAGGACCTCCTGTCCCTTCCCGAGCAGAACCACGGCCTCTCCGCGGGGCAACGACACGAGGGCTCCCGGCTCGGCCCCCCGGACCGAACGCGCGAGCTCGCGCGCCTCCCCGGGGGAACCCCGGAACGCGACGAAGTCCGCGACGTTCGTCCAGATCGCCTCGGCGACGCCCTCCGGCAGCGATCCGATCGACTGCGTGGCGAGCACGACGTGCACGTTGCGACGGCGGGCGAGGCGCAGCATTTCGGCGAGGCTCTCGTGACCGAACCACTGCGCTTCGTCGAGCACGACCCAGGTCTTCGGGGTCCCGGGGCGTGCCAGCAGCTCGTTCCAGACCAGGGCGAGGTACACCGACATGAGGTAGCGCGCGGTCGACTCTCCGACGTCGCGCGCGTCTCCGGCGATCAGGACGACCCGGCCCTCACCGACCAGGTCCTCGGCCCAGAGCTCAGGGGACCGCGCGCACAGCATGCGAACGAGCGTGGGGCTGCGGACCACCTCGTGGAGGAGGCGCCGGGCGCCATCGGCGTCCTCGGGACGGTGTCGGATGCGGTCGGCGAGCTCCCGAACGGCCTCCATCGCCTCGGGCGGCACTCCGCGAGTTCCGCGGCCCTCGGCGGCGAGCAGCGCGTGCGCGTCGACGAGCGTTCCGTCGGGCATCGCCGCCGCCGCCCGAAGGGCCCTCGTCAGCATCTCGTCGAGGCGGGGTCCCCAGAACGCCCCGCTGGAATACCGGCCTTCCCGCACGAGGCGCAGGGCGTGCACCAGGTCGTTGACCTGGCGCTCGGCCCGGCCTCCGTCCGCGGCGTCGCGGACCAACGAGCGGCCGAGCGCGTTCAGCCCCCCCACCGACCGAGTGTCGATCCAGGTCAGCCGGTCCCGCGCGGCCGGGGGGAGGTCGTCCCGCACGGCCCGCGCGGTCTCCCCGAGCGGGTCGAGCAGCACCAGGCCTCCCCGGCTCGCGGCTCGCCGGGCGAGCACGACGAGCAGGGAACTCTTGCCCATCCCCGTCTCCCCCACGATCGCCAGGTGCCGACCCTGGTGAGGCTCGGAGGGAGCGCGCACGATCTGGCCGTCCGAGGTCCGCCCGAGCGGAAGGCCGTCGGCCTCGGAGAGGTCGGCGCCGAGTCCGGGGCATCGATCCGTGGGGAACGTCGCGAGCAGGTCGACCTCGGGAAGGGGGAACGCCGGACCTCGGCGGCCATGCCAGGGTCGGAATCGGGAGAACCGGAGCCCGTTCCCTTCGGCGGTCCGGGTGGCCGACTCCCAGGAGCGCGCGGAGGCCCGGAGCTCGAGCGGGGACCGCGCCGGGTCGGTGCGCCGAAGCCGAAGCCGGCTCTCCCACACCGGGCGCAGGTCCGGCGCCGGCTCGGGCCGGGCCATCGACGGGCGGGGGATCGGGCGGGTCCCGGGCGGCAGCGTTCGGTGATCGATCGAACCGACCGGTTCCGGTCTCGACGGGCTGGCCGCCAGCCGCGTCGGCCGGCTCGACCACGCGAGCTCGAGTCCCGGCGGCAGGAGCGACGCCTGCTGCACGACGGCGTCCATCAGCGCGACGACCCCGGCCGACCGGCCGATCAGCGGCTCGGGCCAGGCGCGGGCAGGGGTCGCGAACCACTCCCACGGACCCGGCGCATCCCGCTCACCTGACGGCGCCGGTTTCCACTGGCCGGGGGGATACACCGGCAGCAGCACCCGGATCCACCATCGGGCGGCCGCGGCGTCGCCGGGCCGGAAGGTGAGGCCGGCGGGTCGGCCGGACCGGATCCTCCACTCGAACGAGACCCCCGCCCCGTGCGCGGCCCGAACGGCGAGCGCGAGCTCCCGCGGATACGGTTCGCGGTCCGACGGCCGGCGATCGTCCGAGGGCAGCGATCGGAACCGCCAGGCCGGGACCGATGTCGTGCGAGGACCGGTGTCCGGGTCCACGCCGCTCGCTGACGGCCGGCTCGAAGAATCCGTCGGGGTGGGCGGACGGTGAAGCGTGCCCATCGCCACCCTCAAGTGGCCGCCCGCGTGGGACCGGCTTCGGGTCCGGTCGCATGTCATCGCTCGAAGAGCAGATCACCGCGGTCGAGGACGAGATCCGGAACACCGCGTACAACAAGGCGACCAGCGGCCACATCGGGCGGCTCAAGGCGAAGCTCGCGGTGCTCCGCCTCGAGCGCGAGACCCGGGCGAAGGGGAAGGGCGGTGGGGTCGGCTACGGCGTCCGGAAGAGCGGCCACGCCACGGTCGGGCTCGTCGGGTACCCGTCGGTCGGAAAGTCGACGTTGCTCAACCGGTTGACCGCGGCGGAGAGCGAGACCGGGGCCTACGACTTCACGACGGTCTCGATCATTCCCGGGATGCTCCGCTGGGGCGGAGCCTCGATCCAGATCCTCGACATGCCCGGGCTCGTGCCGGGGGCGGCCAAGGGACGTGGTCGCGGGCGGGAGGTGCTGTCGGTCGTGCGCTCGGTCGACCTGATCCTGTTCATGATCGACCCGGAGCACACCAACCTGCGCGCCCTGGTCACGGAACTCGAGGGGGCCGGGGTCCGCATCAACGGGCGACCGCCCAAGATCGTCGTGACGAAGGCGGATCGGGGCGGGCTCACGATCTCGAGCACCGTTCGGCTCACGCATCTCGCCGGCGGGCTCGCGAGCCAGATCGCCCGGGAGTTCGGGATGCACAACGGCTCGATCGTGTTCCGCGAGGACGCGACGGCCGACCAGCTCATCGACGTCCTCGCCGGGAATCGCGTCTACGTGCCGGCGTTGCTCTCGGTCAACAAGAGCGAGCTCCTGACGCCCGCCGACCGGGCGCGCATGGTGCTGGAGCAGCGACCCTTCGATCCGATCTTCGTCTCGGCGCGGGACCGGCTCGGCCTGGACGCGCTGGTCGACCGCATCGGCCACGCGCTGCGCTTCATCCGGGTGTACGTCAAGCCGCCCGGGCTGCCGCCCGACAAGGACGAGCCGGTGATCCTTCGGGAAGGGGACACGATCCAGTCGCTGCTCGGGCGGCTCCCCACGGACCTCGATCGGGGGTTCCGAACCGCGCTCGTGTGGGGGAAGAGCGCCCGATTCCCGGGTCAGACCGTCGGTCGGGAGCACGTCCTCGCGGACGAGGACATCGTCACGATCATCATCGCGCGCGGGGCGGCCCGCGCAGCGGTCTAACGCGGAGCGTCCCCCGCCCGCCGAACAGCTCCGCGCGGGCGAGGCCCCCGACGAGGTAGTGGCCCCGGTGGAACGGGTCAAGGCGAACCGAGGGCGCGAGGTCGACCCACGAACGGAGCGCCCGCTCGGCGTCCGCGAGGTGCTCGGACGCCTCCCGCCCGCGTCCCATGCTGGCCGTCTTGAGCGCGACCACGACCGAGGCCCCGGGACCGGCGAGGAACAGCTCCGCGTTCGCCCGGACGATCGCGACCTGATCCGGTTGGGCGATGTCCGCGTAGACCCCTCGAACCTCGGGGACGAACGGGGCGTACTCCCGGGGCACGCGCGCGTCCCCCAGGATCGGCAGGAGTCCGGGCCAGCGCTGCGCGAGGGCGAGCAACCGGGCGAACGATCGGGGACTGCGCTCCACCGCGTAGACCCGGCCCGAGGGAGCGATGAGGTCGGCCGCGTGGGACGCCGTCGTCCCCGTGGCCGCCCCGAGGTAGAGCCAGTCCTCCCCGCTCGCCGGGACCGGTCCCTTCCAGTCGTGGACGAGGGCGGCGGCGAGCTTGCTCCGCCCCGGCTCGAACGAGCGGTAGGTGCGATCCTCTCGGTGGATCCATCGCTCGCCGTAGACCGGTGGGAGGCTCCCGGCGGTCTCGGTGACGAGCTCGATCCGCTCGGCGGAGGCGATCCGAGCGAGCCGGGGCGAGCGAGCGTCCGGGACAGGGCGACGACGCTCCCTCATCGGCCCTGCCGCCGGAGTTGTTCGATCCGTCGATCGCGACGAGCGACGAGCCGGCGGGCGAGATCGGCGTGGGTGAGCGCGTCGGCGCGCACCGCGATCGCGGCGATCGCGGCGAGGCTCCGGGCGTACGCGCCGCGGCGGTCCGCCGGCACATCGCCCATCCGGTCCGCGCGGTAGATCGCTCCGTACCGGGGTCCGCGCTCGGGGGAGGGTCGGCGACGGCTGCCCAGGAGCTGGATCCTCGGAGCCCGCATCCGGGCGAGCGCCCCGACCCCGCCGGCCGCCGCGACCAGACGGGCGGCGACGGTGGGACCTACGACCGCTCCGAGGTTCGGGACGACCTCACGGACCTGCTGCCGCATCCGCTCGACGAGCGCCGTGCGATGCCGCTCGAGAACGTTCCGTACCTCCGTCCAGGAACGGGCATACTCCTCCAGCGGCGAACCGGCCGGTGCGAGGAACGCCTCGGAGGCGCGCGCCTCGCGACCGACCGCGCGCTCGAGGCGCTCGTCCTCCCGCGCGAGCGAGATCAGGATCTCCTCGGGAGAGGCGAGGACCCGTTCGAGGGTCGCGGAGGCCACGGCGAGGAGGACGCGCCGCTCGGTCGCCGGATCCGGCGCGGGGAGCCGTCGGCGGGCCGCCCGCAGCTCGGCGATCGATGCGACCTCCACCCGGGCTCGCCCGAACGAGCGCGCGAGGGCCGCGCGCGTGGGGGTGTCCGCCCGAACCTCCGAATCCTCCGGAAGACTCCGGATCGCGCGCTCGAGCCCTACGGGGATCGCCTCGGCGTCGGTCGGGTCCCGGCGCGGGGGGATCGGGAATCGCTGCGGCGGGACGTCGCCCGCGAGCAGGTAGAGGTCCCCGAGACGTCCGACGACCAGGGCCGTCGCCACACCCTAGAACTCCTCGAGCAGCTTCTGGAACCGGTGGTGCTCCTCGGGCACCTCCACCGGGTAGCGACCGGTGAGGCAGCCGAGGCAGAGGCTCTCCGCGGGCATCGTGATCGCCTCGACCAGGCCGTCGATCGAGAGGTAGTGCACGGAGTCGGCCCCCACGATCTTCGCGACCTCGGCCTCGTCGCGCCCGTGGGCCACGAGATCGCGTCGGTCCTTCATGTCAATCCCGAAGTAGCAGGGGGCGCGGATCGGGGGGCATCCGACGCGCACGTCGACCCGGGTCGCGCCGGCGCCCCGCACCATCTGGACGATCTCCCGGAGGGTGGTGCCGCGGACGATCGAGTCGTCGATCAGGACGACGCGCTTTCCCTTGAGCAGTCCCGGGACGGGATGGAGCTTCACGCGGACCTCGAACTCCCGTCGCCGCTGGTCCGGCAGGATGAACGTGCGCTCGACGAACCGGTTCTTGATCAGGGCCTCGGCGTACGGGATCTTCGACTCCTCGGCGAAGCCGAGCGCCTGCGGACGGGCCGAGTCCGGGACGGGGACGATCAGGTCGGCCTCGATCGGGCTCTCGCGCGCGAGTCGCTGGCCGATGCGGTGGCGGACCTCGTAGATCGGGACGTTCTCCGCGATCGAGTCCGGTCGGGAGAAGTAGACCCACTCGAACATGCAGTGCGCGCGGTCCCCCGAGCTCGGGATGCGCGAGGAGCGAGCGAGCTGGCCCTTCTCGAGGACCAGGACCTCCCCGGGCAGTACGTCGCGGACGAGCTTCCCGCCCATCAGCTCGAGCGCGACCGACTCACTCGCGACCGCGACGCCGCCCTCGACCGTGCCGAAGACCATCGGTCGGATCCCGAGCGGGTCCCGGAACGCGTAGACGCGGTTGCCGACGAGGAGCACGACCGCGTAGCCGCCGATCAGCTCGGCGCACGCGCGCCGGATCGACGCCTCGAGGTCCCGGGTGTGGGAGTGCTCGATCGCGATCGCCTGCGCCATCGACTCGGTGTCGGCGTTCCCGAGCAGCTCGATCCCCTGCGTCTGGATGCGGCGCCGGATCCGCTCGTAGTTGACGAGGTCGCCGTTCGCGCCCAGCGCGGCGTCCTCCTCCCGCAGCTTGAAGACGATCGGCTGCGCGTTCTCGAGGTCCGAGTCGCCGGTGGTCGGGTAGCGGACGTGCCCGATCCCGGTCGAGCCGCGAAGCGCGTCTAGCATCTCCTGCGTGAAGATCTCGTGGACGAGCCCCATCCCCTTGCGGTGGTGGAGCGTGCCGTGGCTGGTGGTCGCGATCCCGGCGGACTCCTGCCCTCGGTGCTGGAGGGCGCGCAGCCCGCGGAAGAGGTACGGGGCGGCGCCCTTTCCCTGGAGCGAGACCCCTACCACGCCGCAGCGATCCCGGGCCGGCATCCGAGGAACCTGGGCGAGAGTAGGCCTCCCGCCCGGTCCACTCGGCCCCGCTTCTTAAGCGGTGCGCACGCGGTTACGCGGGGTTCAGCCGAAGAGGGCGGAAAGTCCCTCGGCCGCCTCTTCCTCGGAGACGCCCTTCTCTTCCTTCTTTTCCTCTTCCTTCTTCTCGCCCTTGCCGTCCTTCTTGTCGGACGGCGGGGCGGCGGCCGGCGCCGGCGCGGCGAACGTCTCGGCCTTCGCCAGGACCTCGGTCAGGTTCACGCCTTCGAGCGACGCGAGGAGGCCCTTGACGCGGGCGGCGTCCGGGGAGAACCCGGCTGCGGTCAGGACGCCCGTGAGTCCCTTCTCGTCGATCGGCTTTCCGGCGGCGTTGAGCAGCAGCGCACCATACACGTACTCCATCTTTCTCACTCCGTGGACTTTCGGGGGAACCTCAAGTGCCTGTAAGCTTGGCGACCGCGGCCGCCTCGCGCACGGCCTTCGCGAACAGCGGCTCGATCGTCTCGGGCGTAGCGAACCCGGCGGCGATCGCGAGCCCGAGCGCGCGGCGGTGCGCCTTTGTCAGGAGCAGCGGGGCGGTCTCCTTCGTCGCGTACCCGACCTCGACCGCGAGACCGAGCGCCGCGCGCGCGGCCCGCGCGAGCGCGGCGCGCTGGGCGTCGAGATCGATCGAAAGGACCTCGGGCGGGTAGAACGTGTCGCCGTCGACCACCGCGCGCAGATCGAGGCCGACCTCGAGCGGGAAGACCTCGAGGCGGGTCAGCATCCCCGCGACCTCGCGCGAAATAACGCCGCCGGCCTTCACGATCGTCGTGTCCTTCTTGAGGACGACCTTCCCCTTCTCGATCGCCGCCGGGAAGCCGGCGTGCTGGAGCTCGCCGACGATCGGACCCGGCTTGAAGTTGGTCGTGCCCGCGGGGACCGTGATGTCGCTGGGCGCGATCTCGCCCCCGCGCGCCGGGGTCGGCGAGCGCGTCCTCCGGAGCTCCTGGTAGAGCGCGAACGGATTCCCCTCGGCCGACATCACCGCGGTCTGGTCCTCGACCTTCTCGAGGAGCGGGCGCAGCGACGGACGCTTCTTCGACGCGTTCTCGACCGCGTGGCGGATCGAGCTGTTGGTCGCGACCCGGATCGGGTGGCCGCGCTGGCGGAGCTCGCGGCGCATCGACTGGAGGGCCGACGCGGGAACCCCTCGGATCCCGATCAACGCCGTCATGGGGTGGCCGACGAGCACCTCCTCGAGCTCGGCGACGAGCTGGAGGCGCTCGGGCGGTACGGACCCTCGACCCGGCATCGCGACCTCACCACATCCGGACGGCCGGGCCCATGGTGGTCTTGAGGTAGACCGACTCGATGTTCGTGCGGCCGCGTTCGAGCTTGCCCACGATGCGGTTGAGCACCGCGTCGACGTTCTGGGCGATCAGTTCCGGCGCCATCGACTGGGTCCCGACCGGGGCGTGGAACGTGCGGTTGCCCTTCGAGCGGACGCGGATCGACCGCTTGAGCGCGTTGACGAGGTTCGTGGGGTCGCTGCCCGGTGGGACCGGCCGCGGCATCTTGCCGCGGGGACCGAGGACCACGCCGAGCCGCTTGCCGATCGTGGGCATGAGCGGCGCCTCGGCGAGGAAGAAGTCGATCGAGTTGACGGCCTTCTTCGCGGCCTTCTTGTCCTTCGCGAACTCGTCGAGCTCGTTCGCCGGGACGACGAGGTCGGCCACTCCGCGGACCTTCTGGAGCAGCTCGGGCGATCCGAACACGGCGACCTTCACGGTCTTCCCGCGGCCGTTCGGCAGCTGGACCTCGTCCTCGAGGCGGTTCTTCGGGACCGTGAGGTCAAGGTCCTTGAGATTGACCGCGAGCTCGAGCGTTTGCCCGAAGTGGCGCTCGGGCGACTTCCCGAGCACCTCGTTGACGACCTCGAGCGACGGACGGTCGGCCATGAACCCCTCGCGGGCGCGGCGGCCGAGCCAGCCCCTCTACATAAGGCTTAGCGACTCGTCCGTCAGAGCGGCGCCGCCCGACGCTCCGTTCCCGAGCCGGGGTCGTGAGGACCCCCGGGCTCGCCCCTATCCGGCCCGCAACTCGGCCCGCAAGACGCGCAGTCCGTTGCGAAACTCCTCGGCGTCCAGCAACGCTCCCGCGGGAACCGAGTCTGCGAACTCGATCGCTTCGAGGAGAAAGGCGTCGGCGCACTGCGCGGTGCAGAACCCGCGTCCGAGGAACAGGGTCGCGATCGCCTCGGGCGCGCCCCGGAACTCGCTTCGGGGTCCGCCGGCCCGGAAGTCCGTTCCGCACGAGCAGCGCTCGGGGCCACTCGGCGGCCGCGCCACGAAGGCGAACGGGTTCGGCCGCGATCCCGGGGGTGACGAACCTGGTGCGGCCATACCGCGCTGCCGGAAGTAGCAGCGAGCCCATCGCGTATCTACGTTCCGTCGATTATCGTCGCCGCCGGTCTCCGTCCAGGATCGGGTGATCCGAGCCGAGGTCGCCGACCGGCTTCTCGAACAGGGTACAGTCGAGTCCCCCGACGCGGAGGGTCCCGACCGGCCGGAAGCCGAATTCCTGATAGTACCGGTGCAGACGCGCCCGGGCCGTCAAGGTGTCGAGCCGCAGCCACGCCCGACCCCGCCGTCGCACCTCTCCCTCCGCCCAGCCGAGGATCGCATAGCCCACTCCGTGGCCGGCGAACTCCCGCCGGACCGCAAGCCGATGGATGTAGCCGGCGTCCGGCGGGCGGTTCCCCCAGAAGGGGGTGTCCTCCCACTGGAGGGTCACCGTGGCCAGCGACCGACCGTCCGGGTCGACGGCGACGTAGAGGTCGCCGCGGTCCAGCGAGGGTCGCACGCGCTCCGCCGGGAACGGGATCGGCCACGGACTCTCGAGCCCCCGGTCGACCTCCCATCGGGCCGCCTCCGTCAGGATCTCGAGGGCGGAGTCCAACTCGGCCGGCGAGGCTCGGAGGATCCGGAGCGTAGGGGTCGTCATCCGCGGGCCGAGCGAACGCCCAAGGATACGGCTGACCCCGGCGGGTCCCGGCCGGGGGTCCGCAGCGCGCGTGGACCCGTCCTTCGAGGAGCCGCGCCCCCAAGCCTATATATGGGACCCGCCTCGGCGGCCGCCGATGCACTATCCAAAGGTCGTGTCCACGTATTGCCCGAAGTGCAAGACGCACACGGATCACGAAGTCGAGAAGGGGAAGAAGCGCCCCGCCTCCGAGCTCAAGTGGGGGCAGCGCCGATTCCGCCGCGCGACCAGCGGCTACGGGGGCTTTCCCCGGCCGAAGCCGGAGGGACGCGCGAAGGCCGTCCGCCGAGTCTACCTGAAGTACCGCTGCAAGAAATGCAAGTACACCGTCCAGCCCGCCAGCTGGCGCGCCACGACGCTCGAGCTCGTGGAGAAGCACTAGGGGAACCATGCGCGGTCCCTCCCCTTTCTGGGTCGTCAAGTGCCCCGATTGCTCCACGGAGCAGACGATCTTCAGCCGGCCCGCCACGACCGTGAACTGCGGCGTCTGCGGCGCGACGCTCGCGACCCCGACCGGGGGCCGCGCGAAGTTGCGCGGCGAGGTCGTCCGGACGCTCGGCGCCTAGGGTGAGGGTCGTCCGAACGGATGCCGCTCAGGGCCGAATATCCCGAGGAGGGCGACCTCGTCATCGGGACCGTAACGTCGATCCGGAACTTCGGCGCGTTCGTCACGCTCGACGAGTACGCCGGGCGCGAGGCGTTCATCCACCTCTCGGAGGTCGCGACGGGCTGGGTCAAGTACATCCGCGACCACATCCGCGAGGGCCAGAAGATCGTCGCCCGGGTGCTCCGCGTCGACCCCGGGAAGAACCAGATCGACCTGTCGCTCAAGCGCATCAACGACCACCAGCGGCGCGAGAAGACGCAGCAGTGGAAGAACGAGGGCCGGGCGCTCCGACTGGTCGAGCAGGTCGCGCTGGCCCTGAAGGTCACCGCGGACCAGGGGGCCGACCTGTTCGGCACCTCGCTGATCGAGAAGTACGGGTCGCTGTTCGCCGCGTTCGAGATCGCCTCGGCCGATCCGAAGCGGTTCCAGAAGGAGAACGAGAAGGCGCCGTGGGTGACGGCGTTCCTCAAGGTCGCGCGCGAGAACATCGTGCCGCCGCAGGTCACCATCCTCGGCACGCTCGAGATCACCGACCCCGGGCCGGACGGCGTCGACGGGGTCCGCGCGGCGCTCGCCGCGGCGGAGAAGGTCGACCCGGCCGCCGTGGAGGTCCACTACGTGGGCGCGCCGAAGTACCGGCTGCGCGTCGTGGCCGGCCAGTACAAGCAGGCCGAGGAGACGTTGAAGCGGGCCACCGAGGCCGCGATCCAGGCGATCACCGCCGCGGGCGGGGAGGGCTCGTTCGCCCGCGCGTGACCGAGTCGATCCTCCGCCTGTGCCGTGGCTGCGGGCGCTACACGCTCGCCGAGAAGTGCCCGGCGTGCCGGGGCGCGACCCGCACGCCGCATCCCGCTCGCTTCAGCCCGGGAGACCGGTACGGCAAGTACCGGCGCATGCTGACCGACGCGACCGCGCCGGCGACGGGGGCCGGCCCGGAATGAGCATGTCCGCCGCGATGCACCGCATCAAGGTCGTCAACGACGTGAGCGACCTCGTCTCGATCCTGCGGGCCGTCGACTCTCCCGTGAAGCTCAAGCTCGTGCAGCGTCTCGGCGAGAGCTGGCTCACCGGCGAGGACGTCGAGCGGGAGTTCGGGAAGGAAGGGCTCGCCGCGCTCGCGACGTTCGAGAAGCTGCGGCTGATCGACACGCGCTGGGTCGCGCGGGAGGGCCGCAAGCAGCCCGAGAAGAGCTACCACTTCTACTACTCCACGATCAACATCAACACGACCAGCCCGATCGCCGAGGCGAGCGAGGTGCTCGCGATCGCGATGATGAGCCCGAGGGAGTACGCGAAGCTCGAGCAGAAGATCCACGAGGCCGTCGGCCCCGAGGGCCGATTCTTCTCGGACGTCGCCGAGGAGCTGGGGATGTCGCCGACCCGGCTCAAGGGCCTCGTCAAGCGGTCGGACAAGCTGGAGTACCGTGGCCACCGGATCGAGCGGTTCCAGGCGGAAGCGACCCCGTAACCGGCCGCCCCGCGTCTCGGTCCTGCGCGTCGGCCACCGCGCCGGACGGGATCCCCGTCTGACGACCCACCTCGCGCTTGCGGCCCGGGCGCTCGGCGCCGAGCGGATGTTCCTCCACCCCGCGGACCCCGACCTCTCCGCCCGCCTCGCCGAGGTCGTGGCCGACTGGGGCGGGACCTTCGAGGTCGTCGGGGTACCCGACTGGAAGTCGGTGGTGCGCGCGGCTCCGGGCCCGGTCGTCCACCTCACGATGTACGGGCTGCCGCTCGACCGCGTTCTCCCGCGGATCCGCGGCGCGTCGGACCTCCTCGTCGTCGTCGGGGGCGCCAAGGTCCCCCCGGATCTCTACCGGCTCGCGGACGCGAACGTCGCGGTGAGCCACCAGCCCCACAGCGAGGTGGCGGCGCTGGCGGTGCTGCTCGACCGGGTGCTGGGCGTTCCCGGACCGGGCCGCCTCGCCGGCGGCCGACTTGCGGTCGTCCCGCGGGCACGCGGCAAGAAGGTCCGCGAAGTGCGGAGGTCGCGGTGAGCGAGACCCTCCCGCCGATACCGGCCCACGGGCTTCCGGTCGCCGCGCGCGCCCCCGGCAAGTGCATCGTCTTCGGCGAGCACGGGGTCGTCCACGGGACGCCCGAGCTGCTGTTCGCGCTGGACCTCGAGACGCAGGTGTTCGTTCAGCCAGCGAAGGAGACCCGCCTCAACGGCGACGTCGGCGCGGCCCGATCGAACGGGTACTTCGCCCGGGCCCTGGAAGCGATGTGGGCCGGTGGGTCGCCGGTCGAGGTTCGCAGCGTCTCGCGCATCCCTCGGGCGGCCGGGCTCGGGTCGTCGGCCGCGTTCGTCGCGGCGCTCACCGCGGCCCTCGGCGCGGCGACCGGCGGGATCGATCGGGCCACGCTCGCGGAGCGCAGCTTCGAGATCGAGCGGGGGGCCCAGGGCGTCGGGAGCCCGGGCGATACGACCGCCGTCGTCGGGGGCGGCTTCCTCACGGTGAACGGGCCCGACGGGGCCCCGCTCTGGACCGTGCGCGACGGCGACCGCCACTGGGACGTGCGCCGCGTCACGGACCCGGGATGGACGTGGGTCGTCGCCCACTCCGGGATCCCGCGCTCGACCGCCGACGCCGTGAGAGCGGTCGGCGAGCGGCTCGCCCGGCCGGACGGCCCGTCCGTCCTCGACCGGTTCCGACGGGTCGCGACGGACGGCATCTCGGCCGTCGAGCGCGCGGACCGGGCGGCGACCGCGGAGCTGATGGGCGAGAACCAGCGTCTGCTCCGGGAGGTCGGCGTCTCGCATCCCCGCCTAGAGGCCCTCCTCCGGGCGGGCGCGCCGGCGGCCGAGGGAGCGAAGTTGACCGGCGCCGGCGCCGGCGGATCGATCGTCGCTCTTCCGCGGCCGGGAAAGGAAGTGGAGCTCGTGCGACGCCTCGCCCGAGCGGGCGGGCTCGCGTTCGCCGTCCGTCCGGTGCCCGACGGGGCCCGACTGCTGACCGCGTCGGACCCCCGCGGGTGACGCGGATCACTTGCGGGCGACGATCCGGATCACGGCGTTCGGTTCGACCGGATGGTCCGCCGCCATCGCACGGTGCGTCCGGCCGTCGACCGCGCGGATGAAGTTCTTGCCGAGATCGGTGTGGACGCGATAGGCGACCGCGCTCGCCGTGGTCCCCGCGGGGACGAGGAGGGCGTCCGGGAGCACGCGGCCCTGGCCGTCGGTCCAGTGCGTCTCGTCCTCGACCGGGTAGACCACGATGTAGTGCAACCGCTCGAACACCATCGCCTCGAGGGCCTGCTGGACGCCGGTCGAGCCCCACGTCGCCAGGATCGCCCGGATCCCCTCGAGCGCCTTCGCCTGTGGGGGCGAGAGACGCTCGGGGGAGCGGATCGTGAACGTCGGGTCACCGGGAGCGTAGTCGAGGAGTCCGGCGCGCGCCGCCTTCCGGAGCGTCAGTTCCGCCTCGGCGGAGGACGGGACGGTGGGGGTCGGGTCCAGTCGCTCGGCCAGGGCCCGGGCGGTCTCCGGGGTCGCCCGGTCGCACTTGTTCGCGGCCACGAGGCGCGGCTTGGCCGTTCGCAGGAGGGACCGGGCGAGCGCGAGCCGGTCCGCGGCCGTCCAGCGGGAGGCGTGGTCGCGGTCGATGGGAACGGTCCGAAGCGCGGAGGAGATCGCGGCGGCCGAGATCGCGAGCCCGGTCAACCGCTGGGCGAGGAACTCCTCGACCTTCTTCCCGTCGAGCTCGGTCGAGCGGGCGTGCCGCTCGAAGTCGCGGGAGAGGATCTCCCCGACCCAGTCGACCAGCTCCTCCTCGAGCCAGGTGACCTCGTCCGCGGGATCGTGGCTGCCCGGCGGGACGATCTGTCCCTCCGCGTCGGTCGACCCCGAGAGATCGACCACCTGGACGAATCCGTCGGCGGCCCTGAGGTCATCGAGGAACTGGTGCCCGAGCCCCTTCCCCTCGTGCGCGCCCGGGACGAGGCCGGGGACGTCGACGAGGTTGACGGGGATCCAGCGCACCCCGTGAACGCACTTCGCGTTCCCCGGGGTGCAGGCGACGCCCCGCTCGACATGGGGACACTTCGCGCGGATCGCCCCGACGCCCCGGTTCGGGACGGTCGTCGTGAACGGGTACGGGGCCATCGGGACGTCGAGGAGCGTGAGCGCGTTGAAGAACGTCGACTTCCCGACGTTCGGCTTTCCGACGATCCCCACCTCCATGCCCGCGACGCTCCCCGTCAGGTCGAGTAGTCGGGGGGGACCTCGGCGACGCCCAGAGCATGGTTCGTGGCGAGGGCGAGCGCGAACAACAGGTCGCTCAGACGGTTCGCCCACTGGAGGAGCTCGGGCCGCTGCGGCTCGGTCCGGTGGAGGGTCCAGAGCTCCCGTTCCGCTCGGCGTGCGACCGTGCGCGCCACATGGAGCGCCGCCGCCGGTCGGGCGCCCCGGCAGAGCACGAAGGTCCGCAGCTCCGGATGCAGCGCATCGAACCGGTCGATGTCGGCCTCGAGGCGCTCCACATGCCGCGCCTCGATCCGCGCCGGGGGTCCCTTGGTTCCCGGCGCGGCCGCGAGCTCCGACTGCGCGACGAAGAGCTCGTGCTCGAGCCGTCGGACCTCGGCGCGCATCTCGCCCAGCGCGTCCGGGAGCTCCGACTCGACGACGCCGAGCTGGGCGCCCAATTCGTCGAGCGTGCCGTACGCGCGGATCCGCGCGGAGTCCTTGTCTACGCGCGCACCACCGGCGAGACCGGTCGTGCCTCGGTCGCCCGTTCGGGTGTAGAGCCGCGGGATACTCTCATCTCCGGTCGCCACGGCAGGGCGTCGAGCGGAGAGCTCAGTCCGTGGACGGGGCAGTAGGAGATGTGCAGCACCTCATTATGCTTGGCGTCCTGACGGCACAGTCGGCAGATGAATCCCGATCGCTCGCTCCACGCCCGTCCCACCGTCTCCATGTTGCAACCCAACCCCTGCTTGGGGACCTAGCGCCCGAGGAGTCCCCGTCCCTCGCGATCCGCCCGTCGCCGACCCTCGCGGCGGCCCGCGGCGTTCCGCGCGTGCTCGCGCAGGGCCGTCAGCCGTTCCGCGTGGATCCGCTCGAGCTCCGTGAGGCCCAGGTTCAGGAGCAGCGACACCGCGCTGTCCAGGCTCTGGACGTACCCCTCTTCGATCAGGTCCTCGAGCTCGTTCCGCAGCGTGACCGGGAGCGCGACGTCCGCGGCCCGCGACTCGGTCGCCCGCCGGACGAGCGCGCGCACCGCCTCGGAGCGGTTCGCGAGCCGATTCTCGGATCGGAACTGTTCGAGGAGCGTCTCTTCCTCAAGCGTGAGGCGCACGCCCAAGAATCGGGACGCCGGAGCTTCGGCCCGAGCAGTTCGCACGGCGTTTAACAGAGTAAAACTGATATTTAGTCATTGTGAGAATTT
>DATJRX010000006.1:0-2347 GCA_035504395.1 Thermoplasmata archaeon
TATGCCGATCTCCTCTGGTTCGAGACGTCGAGCCCGGATCTTGACGAGGCGGAGCGGTTCGCCCGCGAGGTCCACCTCGAGTTCCCGGGGAAGGTGCTCGCGTACAACTGCTCGCCCTCGTTCAACTGGCGGAAGAAGCTCTCCCCCGAGGTGATCGGCGAGTTCCAGACCACGATCGCGGAAATGGGCTACAAGTTCCAGTTCGTCACCCTGGCCGGATTCCACGCGGTCAACCTTTCGATGTTCCGCCTCGCCCGAGGGTACGCCCAGCGGGGCATGGCCGCCTACTCCGAGCTCCAGGAGGACGAGTTCCGCGCCGAGGCGGAGGGCTACGCCGCCGTCAAGCACCAGTCGTTCGTGGGAACGGGGTACTTCGACGACGTCGCGCAGGTGCTCTCCGGCGGGCTCACGACGACCCTCGCCATGGAGGGCTCGACCGAGGCGGAGCAGTTCCGACCGAAGTCGACCTCCTCGGGGGCGTCGTCGGGGGCACGGTCCCATCGCCGTCGGTCCGAGGCCGGCGCGCACTGACCTTCCGTGTGGTTCCCGCGACGCGGGGAACTTCGACAGGATGTTATAGCGGGGTCCGGGTCGCCGGGCGAGCGGTCCACGCCGACCCCTGATCCGTCCGGGAAGGACAGGGGCTCGGACCTCGGTCCGGCGGGGCCGCTCGCGTCGCCTCGGAGCCCGGGTCCGGGGTGGCCCGGCGGCCGGAGCCGCACCACCAACGGAGAGGAACCAGAATGGGGCAGCAAGGAAGACCAGAAGAGAACACGATCGGATCGGGTGCGGTCCCCCTCGGCCGCGCTCTTAACCGGTCGCCGCGCGCTCCGCGCGCGGCGCGCCGGACCCGACGCGGTCCGCGCCGGACCCTGCTGGCGGTGATCGTCGCGACCGCCGTGGCGTTCGGGGCGATCGCGCTCGGGGGCATCGTCGTCGGGGCGACGCCGTTCGCTGGCCTGCTGCCAGCGTCGGTCTCGTGCTCGGTCACGATCCACCACGAGAACGTGGCGAACGACGCCGTCCAGCTCGCGATCAACGCCTATCCGGGCGGCACGATCTGCCTCTCGGCGGGCGTCTTTCCCGAGCAGCTGACGATCAGCGCCTCGGGGACGACGTTGCACGGAGCCGGGGCATCGAGCACCATCATCGAGCCGAACGGGCCCCTCGCGCTCAATACCTACGACTATGACAACACGGGATACAGCGAACAGGCCGCGGCGATCATCCTGGTCGAGGGGAGCTCGGGAACTCCGACCACGAGCGCCTCGGGCGTCACCATCGAGAACCTCCAGGTGAACGGAGCGGACGGCCAGAGCACCTTCACGGGATGCTCCCAGGGGTACTTCGGGGTGGACTTCCAAGCGTCCTCGGGCACCCTGACGGACGCCGCGGTCACGAACGTGGCCCTCCCGCCGGCGCTCTTCGGCTGCCAGCAGGGGCTCGCCGTGTACGCGTACAACGGTTACTTCAACTACGGGATGACCGCTGCGACGCCCGACGCGGTGACGATCTCGCACACCGTGATCTCCAACTTCGACAAGAACGCGATCACGTGCGACGACCCGATGGAGACCTGCACGATCGCGTCGAACACGATCAACGGTGCCGGAGTGCTGGACGACAACGCCCAGAACGGCGTTCAGGTCGCCTGGGGCGCTCAGGCGGCGGTCTCCTCGAACAAGGTCTACACCACCGGCGGCTACGACGGCGCCGGGGGATGCTCGGGAGCGACCCAGGGCGCGTACGAGGTCTGCTCGGGGAACGAAGGCGCGGGGATCCTGCTCTACGACGCGGCGACCGGTTCGACGGTCAGCGGGAACACGCTGTCGGGGAACGAGTACGGGATCGATTACTTCGCGGACGGCCTCGCGAGCGACGGCTACGTCGGGCCGGTCGCCGTGACGATCTCCCACAACACGGTCGACTCCAGCATCGCCTACGGGATCGTAGCCGAAGGAGCGCCGGGCGGTGGCGACTCGATCACGATCTCGCACAATACGGTCGACAACGAGGCCTCGCTCAACGCGAGCATCTGGGGCGCGCCCGGGATCCTGGTCGACACCGGGAGCTTCACCCTCGCGGGCAACACGGTGCAGGGAAGTTCCACGACCCTCGGGGCGAGCGACGGCGCGAGCCAAGAAGTGTGCGGGCCGGACTATGGCACGACGCTCGGCCCGTACCTCGACTGCGGAACGGCGACTAGCCTTACCACGGCGGCGATCCAGGCGAGCTCCGAGAGCGCGACGAACCCGACGAACGTGACCCTCTCGGGCACGACCTTCGGGGAGGACAGCAACCTCATCGCGACGCTCGGCGTGCTCGGGGGCACCACGGATCTCCTCGA
>DATJRX010000007.1:0-6569 GCA_035504395.1 Thermoplasmata archaeon
GCGCTGGATCGGTCGGCGGCCTTCTTCAGGGCGTGGGCCCGGGTCCACTTGAACCGGTGGCCGACGCGGCCGAGGTCGAGCTGCTGCTTGCGGCACGACCCCGAGCAGAAGTGGAAGACGCTCCCGTCGCGCTTGACGTACATCGAGCCGGTGCCCGGCTCGATCTCGGCGGCGCAGAACGAGCACTGGCGCTTGACGACCATCGGCGCCTCACCGCACCGAGAGCTTGCGCGCCTCGCGCGCCGTCTCGCGCAGGATCAGGACGTCCCCGAGCCGGATCGGCCCGGCGACGTTCCGCGTGATGATCTTGCCCCGGTCGCGTCCGGCCAGGACGCGGACCTTGACCTGCGTCGCCTCGCCGGCCATCCCCGTGCGGCCGACCAGCTCGACGACCTCGGCGGGCGAGCCCTTCTCTTCCGGCATGGCGCTCCTCCTCGGGCTCCCGGTCCTACTTCTTCAGGGTCGGGAACGATCCCTGGAGCTCCTCGAGGAGCCCCTTCGCCTCGCCCGGCTCGACGATCGCGACGGACGCCGCGGACTTCGAGAGCCCGGCGGACTGGCCCAGCCGCTGCTTCTTGGGTACGTACAGGTAGGGGATCCGCTTCTCCTCGCAGAGCATCGGGATGTGGACGAGGATCTCGACCGGGTCGACGTCCTCGGCCATGACGACGAGCTTCGCCTCGGCGCGCTCGCTCGACTTCGTCACCTCGTTCGTTCCGACGCGGACCTTGCCGGTCTCGCTCGCGATCTGCACGAGCTGCAGGGCCTTGTCGGCGATCTCGTTCGGCGTCTCGAAGCGCACGTAGATGGGTCGGGCCATCGGTTCCTCCCTCACTGGGCCCCGTCGGGGGGCCCTCGTTCATGGGTGGGGCCCACCTACGGCCCTTGCTATTTAACGGAGCGGGACGACGCCGCCGCGACCAGGAAGGCGAGCGTCCGCTGCCACGCGTGCGCCGCGGCCGCGGGGTCATGGCCCTCCCCGCCGGGCCGGTGGAAACCGTGGCCGACGCCCGGATACAGCTCGACGGAGACGCGCGTCCGCTCCGAGCGGGCGGCCGGCAGGAGCTCGGAGAACGCCCACGGCGTGACCTGTCCGTCCTCGGCCCCGAGGACGAGGAGGAGAGGTCCCTCGAGGCCGCGGATCTCCGCCGCGGGGTCGACCCGTCCGTAGAAGTCGATCGCGAACGCGAACCGCCCCCGGGCCGCCGCGAGGAGCGCATACCCCCCGCCCACACAGAACCCGAGCGTGCCGATCGGAGCGTGCGGAACGAGCCGGCGCTGCACCGCGGTCCGGGCCTCAACGGCCTTCCGCAGCACCGTCTCGGGGGTGACGGACGCGCGGATCGCCCTCCCTTCGTCGAGGCTCGCCGGCACCCGTCCGTCGAACAGGTCGACCGTCGCGGCGGGGAACCCCGCCGCCGCGAGCGCCTCGGCGACCGCGGCGACGTGGTCGTCCCGCCCGTGGAGGTCGTGGAAGACGACGACGCCCAGCGCTCCCTTCTCCCCGTAGACCTCCGGCGCTCCCGACATCGCCCTCGCCCCGGGGACCGACAGGGGCGCGGGGGCTCAAAGGGGGGCGGGCGCCCCGAACGTCGCCGGCGCGAGCTCGGGGTGGGCCGCGAAGTAGTCGCGCGTCGGGGCGATCAACCGGTCGAGCATCTCGGCGACCGCCCGCTTGACGTCCTGGGGATGCAGCGCCCCGGCGCGCCACGCCTCGAGGAACGGACCCTCCGCGTCGTACGCGACCGGTCCCCCGTGCTTCTCGGCCCGCTCGATCGCGAATCGGCCCTCCCACGGGAACGCGATCCAGCGCACCGCCTCGACGATCGGGTTCCCATCGACCTCCTTCGCCGGGCAGAAGGCCGAGGCGATCCGCTGGTCGACCTCGGGCCGCGTCGCCGGCAGCGGGATCGAGGAGGTCGGGTCGGACTTCGACATCTTCCGCTCGCTCGTCCCCTCGGTCGGGTCCATCCGGCCCCCGCCCTTCAGCGACGAGAGGAGCGGGGTGTGGATCGCGGCGGGCACCGGCCAGCCGTAGCGGTGCGCGACCTCGCGGGCGAGCACGTGCGCCCGGCGCTGGTCCATCCCCCCGTAGGCGAGGTCGACCGGGAGCTCGAAGATGTCGGCGGCCTGCATCGCCGGGTAGAACAGCCGCGAGGTGTCGAGGTTCGACTCCTCCTCGTCCCGGCCCATGATCGACATGGCCCGCTTCGTCCGCGCGAGCGAGGTCGCCTTCGCGACGCGGACGACGCGGGCCCAGTAGTCGGACCGGCCCGTCAGCTCGTGGGCCCAGCGGAACCGGGCCCGGTCGGGGTCGACCCCGAGCGCCGAGAACGTCGCCTGCATGGAGCGGCCGGCGGCCTCGATCCGGGCGAGGTCGCCGCCGAGCTTGTCGTTGATCCAGGCGTGCCAGTCCGCGAGGAACACGGTGACGTCGCATCCGGCCTCGAGGAGGTCGCGGATCTTGCGCGCGGTGATCAGGTGGGCGACGGTGAGGGTGCCCGACGGCTCGAAGCCGATGTACGCCCTCGGCCGCTCGGTGCGGGCGAACAGGGCCCTGAGCTCTTCCGGGGTGAGGACCTCGAGAGTGTTCCGGCCGACCTGGGCGACGCGTTCCGCGGTGTCCACGGGCAGGGGGAACGGCGGGGATATTTATGCCGTGGACGGCGGCGCGGACCGCCGCCCGACCGCGCGGCCGGCGCGCCCCATCCATTAAGAGGCCCCGCCGCGCTAGTACGATGCCCCAGTCCCTCATGAACGACGGCGCGACGGAGGGGGCGACCGCCCCCAGCTCCTCTCTTCGGTCCGTCGAGGCCGGAGCGCTCGCGAAGGCGCTCGGCGTCGGCACCGACACGGCGGACACGCTGGTCCAGGCCGGGTACACCTCGGCCGAGGCCGTCCGCGGCATGAGCGAGTCCGCGCTCGAGCAGCTCGGGGTCGCCACGGCGGACGTCGAGCGGATCCGCCACCCGCCCGAGGGCGCCCACGCCGCCGATCCGAACCGCGCCGCCGAGCAGGACCGGATCGTCGAGCGGTGGGCGGGTTCCGTCCGCAAGGCGGATCGCTCGCGGAAGCGCAAGGTCACGATCCCCTCGAAGGACTCCGCCGACACGCTGCGGAAGTGGGTCGACGGCGACGACGGCGCGCTCGAGGAGTGGATCGCCTCGTCCGAGCCGGTGCGCCCGGCCCCGTTCCCGGCGGCCCCCGCCCCGACGCCCCCGCCGGGGGAGGAACCGTACCGCGGGGGCCCGACCGAGTCGGTCCCGGCCCCGGTCCTCGAGCGGGAGGAGACGGTCGTGCGCTGGCTCACCGGGCTCCTCGACCGCGTGAAGACCGACCAGTTCGACCCGTCCTCGCTGATCCAGGAGACCCAGGAGCTCCACCGGCAGCTCTACGACGAGCGCACCAAGCGCAAGCAGCTCGAGGAGGAGGTCGAGCACGTCAAGCGCGGCTCGATCGCCGTGATCAAGTACGTCCGTTCCCACGAGGCGAAGGAGCGCGAGATCGCGGTCCGCTCGAAGGAGGACGAGATCGCCGAGCTCAAGCTGCGGCTCCTCGCGCTCGAACATGCCGGAGCGACGGTGGAGAGCGCCGCCGCCCCGGTGCCGGGCACCGCCCCGCCGCGCGCGACCGCGGACGCCGTCGAGAAGGCGACCCGCGAGCTCGACGCCCGGCTCCGGGAGGAGTTCTCGGAGCGGGAGCACGGCTTCATCGAGCGCGAGACCGATCTCCGCCGCCGCACCGTGCAGATCGAGAGCGAGCTGCGGAACGTCCGCGCCGAGCTCGAGCGGACCCAGACCCGGGGCGAGCTCCTGACCCAGGGCCAGGCCGCGTCGGCCGAGGTCGAGCGCCGGCTTCAGGAGTTCGACCAGCGGGAGCGCGACCTCGTCGCGCGCGAGAACGAGCTTCGGACCCGGTTCGAGGAGATCCGCATCAAGACCGACGAGATCGACCGGCGCCGCGCGCCGCTCGAGGCGCGCGAGCGCGACCTGACCGACTCCGAGCAGCAGCTCGAGGTCCGCCGCCAGGCGCTCGACGCCGAGGCGCGCCGCCTCGAGGAGATGCGCTCGGGCGCCCAGGCGAACGGCGCGACCGGCGCCGCGGAGGAGGGACGGGCGGCCGCGCTGTTCGTGGAGCTCAAGGCGAAGGAGGAGGAGCTCCGCGTGCGCGAGATGACGCTCAAGAGCCGCCTCGCCGAGGTCGAGCGGATGGCCGCCGCCGTCAAGGCCGGCGAGCCCGAGTCCGCCGCCGAGGCCGGCCCCGGACCGGCGGAGGTCCGCGTCAAGAGCGGCATCCGGCGCCTCGACGACCTGCTCTACGGCGGCTACCCGGTCAGCGCGCAGATCCTGGTCAACGGGCCGGCCCACACGGGGAAGGACATCCTCGCCCGCTTCTTCTCGGTCGAGGGCCTGAAGAACGACATCCCGTCGATCTGGGTCGTCACCGACTCGACCTGGACCCAGGTCCGCGACGACCTCGCCGGCCTCTACCCGAAGTACGCCGAGGCCGAGAAGGCCGGGATGATCCGGTTCGTCGACCTCTACTCGCGGAACGTCATGAGCTCCCCGACGGCGGTCCCCGGCGTGCGGCTGCTCTCCTCGACCGACAAGGGCGTCCTCGACCAGCTCACGCAGAGCGTGAACTCGATCTCGGAGGAGCTCCGGGAGAAGCACCCGACCTACCGCCTGATCTTCGAGTCGGTCTCGTCGCTCACGGCCTACCTCGACACCTCCGCGACGTTCCGGTTCCTGCAGCCGTTCATCGGCCGCCGAAAGATCGACCAGGCGGTCGCGTACTACGAGCTCGACCGCGGCATGCACTCGGACTCGGACCTCGAGACCCTGGAGCACATGGTCGACGGGTCGATCAACACGAAGATCGAGCAGCTGAAGACGTTCCTCTCGGTGAAGGGGATCGGCGAGACCCAGTCGCGCGCATGGATCGGCTACACGTTCACCAAGCGCGCGCTCAACCTCGGCTCGTTCAGCTTGGACCACATCCGCTAGCGGCCCCGAGTAGGAGCCATAGGGGCTTGAAGGCCCGTGGGCGTGGGCGGTCCGACCATGGTTTGGGCGGACGTGCGCGAGGAGCTGCTGTTCGTCGTCGGGGGCGCGGCGCTCGTCATCGCCGTGATGACGTTCCTCCTCTACTCCGCCTCGCAGATCTGAGCGCGCGGCCCCGGCCGACCCGCGACTTCATTCGGAGCGTTGCGCTCGCGCCCGGGGCATGAGCGCCCCGATGCCGCCCTCCCGGATCCACCGCTATGCGGCGACGGTCGAGTGGACCGGCGACGAGGGGGTCGGGACCCGCGACTACCGGTCGTACCGGCGTGACCATGTCGTCCGGGTCGCGGGCAAGCCGGACCTCCTGGGATCGTCGGACCTCTCGTTCCGGGGCGACCGGACCCGGCACAATCCGGACGAGCTCCTGGTCGTGAGCCTCTCGGCCTGCCACATGCTGTGGTACCTGCACCTCGCCGCGTCGGCCGGGATCGTGGTCCGCGCCTACGAGGACCGCGCGGAGGGGACGATGGTGATCGACCCGGACGGCGGCGGTCGGTTCACGGAGGCGGTCCTGCGCCCGCGGGTCCGGATCGAGGCGGGGGATCCGGCACGGGCCCGCGCGCTCCACGACGAGGCGCACCGCAAGTGCTTCGTCGCGAACTCCGTCAACTTCCCCGTCCGCCACGAGCCGACGATCGAGGGCCCGGGGCCGCCCTAGCTCGAGCCGCAGGCCAGGTCGGCCACGAGGAGGTAGGCCGGACCCGGGCTGGGGTCGTAGGCGATCAGGAACCAGCCGCCGCCCGTGAACGCGAAGCTCGAGTTGCTCGACTCCGTCGCCCCCGAGGTCCAGGCCCAGGCGGCGGGCGGACCGGCGTGCGCGCTGTCGTTGAAGCCGCTCCCCGACGCCGAGAACGCCGCGTACTCGCCCGCGTCGAGGAGGTAGAGGTCGTACGGGACGCTCGCGGAGGCCCACGTGCTCGCCCGCCCGGCGCCGCCGTGGCGCGACCACAGCCCGAGCGACTGGTTCGATCCCACCTCGAGCGGACCGAACGGACGTGGCTCGGCCCCGCACGCCGGGGCGAGGGAGAACGTCGCGGCCGGTGCCGGCGACGGCGCGGCCAGGAGCACGACCAGCACGATCGCGACCGCCACCGCGCCGCCGGCCGCGAGGAGGAGGCGAGGGTCGAACGCCCGCACGGGATCGCCGTCCGCGGCACCGCCCGGGACGCTTTGAGGTCGCCCGGGGGCGTCGGGCCCCTAGGACGAACCGCTATGTACCTCTACCACGGTCGAGGAGTCGCTAGGCTGGACCGGGGGGTTGGGCGTCCCCTTACACACCGAAACCGTCCTTAGCGGGGGTGACAGGCAGGAGCGACGTTCGGGCGGGCATCGTGTCTCGCGTGGCTTCGTAGACGCTCTGTTCCGCTGGGCCGCGGGCACCGCGACGAGCGCTCGGAGGAGCGCCCTAGCGGTTATCCATCACGGGCACCGGGTTAGGTCCTGACGGGAGCAGCCTTACCGTGACCCGTCGACGCTGGCGGGGCGACGGGGCCGAGGAGTCCGCGG
>DATJRX010000008.1:0-18901 GCA_035504395.1 Thermoplasmata archaeon
GCCACGGTCCCCCGGCCGGAGAGCTTCACCTCGACCCTCTCGGCATGGCCGCAGTTCGGGCAGAGCAGGCCCCAGGTCGCGGAGATCGTCCCGCAGTTCGTGCAGCGGAACCCCTTCAACGTCTGCTCTTCCTCGTAGCCCCGGATGAAGTCGCCGATCGAGTGCGGCGCCGCGGGGAGGTCGTCGGTCACGGGCCCTCTCCCTAGCGACGCGAAAAGATGTGGACCGAGCACGAACCGCCGGTGGCGCCGACGTTGTGGGCGAGCGCCGTCTCCGCGTGCGGCACCTGGCGGGGACCCGCGAGCCCGTTGAACTGCTCGAAGATCTCGACGACCTGGCTCGCGCCGGTCGCGCTCACCGGGTGACCCTTCGCCTTGAGACCGCCCGACGGATTCACCGGGAGCGCCCCGTCCCGAGCGGTCGCCCCGTCGACCTCGGCGCCCCCCGCGGTCCCCCGCGGGAAGAACCCGAGGTCCTCGAGCGCGAGCAGCTCGGCGATCGTGAAGCAGTCGTGGACCTCGAGGAAGTCGATCTGCTTCGGCTCGAGGCCGGCCGACTTGAACGCCTTCGCCGCCGCCGTGCGCGTCGCCGGGAGCCCCAGGAGGTCGGGCCGGTCCTGCATCTCGGTGATCGAACCGGCGCGGGCGGACGCGCGGATCACGAGCGGCTCGGTCACGGGGGTCTTCACGAACTCCTTCGCCGCGACGACCACGGCCGCCGCGCCATCCGAGAACGGGCAGCAGTCGAACAGGCGAAGCGGCGACGCGATCATCGGGGAGCGGAGGTAGGTCTCCATCGAGATCGGCTTCTGGAAGTGGGCGTGGGGATTGAGCGCGGCGTTCGCGTGGTTCTTCACGGCCACCGACCCCAGCACCTCGGGTTTCATCGGGAACTTGCGAAGGTACGCGGTCGCGAGCGTCGCGTAGAGACCGGGGAAGGTGGCCCCGTTGCGCGTCTCGAAGGGGTAGTCCGCCGCCTCGGCGAAGTAGCTCGTCGCGGTGAGCGTGTCGAGGTGGGACAGCTTCTCGACCCCGACCACGAGCGCCGCGTCCGTGAATCCCCCGGCCACGTGGACGAACGCCTCGTGGAGCGCCGCGCTCGAGGAGGAGCACGCCGACTCGATCGTGCAGGAGGGTACATCGGGGATGCCGAGCCCCCCGTTGATCAAGGGCCCGACGTGGCCCTGCTTCTCCGTGAGCCCGAACGCGTTCGAGACGAACGTGTACCCGATGTCCTTGGGCTCGAGCCCGGCCTGGCGGATCGCCTGGAGGGCCACCCGCGTGGCGGCCTCGCGGCCCGTCTCGGTCATCTTGCCGAACCGGTTCGATCCGGTGCCGACCACCCACGTCTCGCGCATCGAATTCCGGTGTGTCAAGGTCCGGGGAGGGCTTTAGGCTAGCCCGCCGCGGTCGCTACGCGCGCGCCGGTTCGAGTCCGGGAAGGTCGAGCAGCGCCCGCAGTCGCTCGAACGCCCGCTCCGCAGCGTGGGGGTCTCGGGTCTTGAACAGGAGCCGACCGTTCAGACTGATCGTCGCTTCCGGGTCGGTGCCCGCGATCAGCATCACGCGGGCGTCCACGACGGCGACGCCCTCCGCCTCGAGCAGGCGCCGCGCCTTCGCTAGGTCGAGCCGGACCGGGGGACTCGGGATCGCTTCGAACCCCCCGCCGTTCGAGCAGACCCGCAGCCGCCGGTACATCTGCGGTCCGAGCGCTACGGCCGCTTTAGCTGGACGGAGCTCGGCTGCGGAGCCGGCACGACTCCTGGTCGCGGGGAACGGGTGCGCGCCCGAGCGCTAGACGTACTGCTTGCAGTCGTAGCAGTAGTAGCGACCGTACTGGGGGATGTACGTCGTCGGCTTCCCGCAGGTTCCGCAGAACGGGGCGGTCTGCACGCCCGAGGCGGGAGGCGCTCCCGGCGCGGCCGCGGCCATCGGGGCTGCGAGCGGCGCCATCGGGGGCGGGGCCATCGGGGGGGGCATCTGGCCGCCGCCGGCCGCCATGTTGCGCTGCGCGGTGATCAGGGGGTCGAACTTGAGCCAGGCGACCAGGAGGATGATGCCGATGATGATCCCGCCGATGATGAACCCGAGGATCATCCAGATCAGCGTGTCGGACTTCGCCCGCTCGTACTGCCGCTGGTTCACCAGGGCCTCGATCGAACGGCACCGGACGTAGATGACGAAGTTGAGGACGGCCCAGATGATCGCGAGGATCGGGAAGATCACCAGGAACGCGACGGGGCCACAGTAGCCGGTACCGAGCGTGGTGTTGCATGCGGCGGCCGCGACCAGCGTGAGGCCCAGGTCCGCGAGCCCGACGAGCAGCCAGATGATCCCGAAGATGACGGCGACGATCCGGGCGATGTGGAGCATCGACCGGACGGACTGCGCTTCGGGCGGCTCCTGGAACCCCATCGCTTGCAACGTCTCACCGGTCCCGAAGGACGATACGCCAGCCGACCCCATCCTACTTAAATGCTCTGGATTCGCGGCGGCGATATTCTCGGCGGCCGGGGCGGTCGCGAACGCGTCGACGCCCGACGGTCGGCCGGCGCTACAGTACGATCGCCTTTCGCACGCAGTCGTCGATGATCTGGTCGACGTCCAGGAGCTGCTCTTCCTGGAGGATCTGGACGAGCTTCGTCCGGGTGGCCGGTCGGTCCGGGACCGCCTGGCAGCACACCCCCGGCCGCGTCGAGATTCCGTAGGTCCCGAGCGACTTCGCGTACGATTCGATCTCGTGCTTGTCCAACCCGATCAACGGCCGGACGATAGGGAGGCGGACCGCCGCGGTGGCGCTGTGCATGTTCGAGAGCGTCTGCGAGGCGACCTGGCCCAGGGCCTCCCCGGTGACCAGGAACGTACCGTTCTCGCGCTCGGCGATCCGCTCGGCCGACCGCCACATGAACCGCCGACAGAGCACGCAGCCGACATGGCGGTCCGTCGACCGCATCAGCGTCGTCTGGGTCGACCCGTGCGGGACGACATAGAGGGGGATCGGCTGGGCGTAGCGCTCGCGGAGCAATCCCAGGTGGTCGACGACCTTCTCGAGCGGCGAATCGTCGGTGAACGGTCGGTTGTCCATGTGGACCGCGACCATCTCGTGTCCCTGACGCAGCACGAGGTTCAGGGCCACCGGGGAGTCGATGCCCCCGCTCATCAGCATCACCCCACGCGCCATCGGGCCTTCTACTCGGGTCCGGCTATAAAGACCGTCGGACCGCCTCCCGCGTCCCACCGTTGAGGTAAATAGCGGAGCCGGGTCGAACCGCCGTGCCCGATAATGCAGCCCCGCCGATCGATCTCACGCTGCGAGAGGGCGGAACGGGAACTCCGATCCTGCTCCTCCACATGGTCGGGGGCAGTCACACCGTCTGGAACGGCCTCTTCCCCGCGCTGGCGAAGGAGTTCCACGTTCTGGCCCCGGATCTGCGGGGGCACGGCCGAACGGCCGCCCCCGCCGATTCCGTTTATTCGTTCGACGAGCTCGAAGGGGACCTCCTGCGCCTGCTGGATGCGAAGCAGGTCGACTCGACGTACGTGGTCGGACTCTCGGGCGGCGCCCTGCTCGCGCTCCGATTGACGCTCGACCACCCGGAGCGAGTGCGGGGTCTCGTGATGATCAGCGGGGCCGCGTACACCGACAACCATACGCGGTCGATCTCGCAACGCTGGACGCAGACCCTGGCGAAGGAGGGGCGGGACGCGTTCGGCCTGCGACTGCTCAAGGACCTCTACTACCCGGACTGGATCGAAGCCCACATGGACTTCGCCGACCAGGTCCGGGAGAACGTCGAGCACCAGGACTTCGGCCCGGCGGAGAAGTGGGCCGCGGCGATGGAGAAGTTCGACGAGCGAGGCCGTATCGGATCGATCGGGCGACCGACACTGATCGTGCAGGCGATGGACGACCAGGTCGTCGACGCGTCGCATGGGCGGATCCTGCGCCAGTCGATCCCGGATTCCCAGATCCGGATCCTTCCGAACACGGGCCATATGATCCCGCTCGAGCGACCGGGGGAAACGACCGAGGCGCTCCTCGGCTTCGTGCGCGCCGCGGAGCAGAAGCGTTCGGGTACGGGGACGACGCCCCCGTCGTAGTCGTCGGGCTTAAGAGTCCCGAGCGACGTTCCGGTCCCGATGGCCGACGACGCCGAGGCGATGGCCGAGCGACTCGCCCAGCTCGAGAAGGACCTCAAGGAGCTTCGGTCGCGGCTCGCGGCGCTCGAGCACCAGTTGGACCCGCGGGCCGAGCATCCCTCCGATCGTACCGCGGTCCGCGAAAAGGTCGCGTACGACTGGCAGGCATGAGCGGCGGGCCGCCCGCGCCCCTCGCGGGCTCCGCTCCGGCTTCGATCCCGGACCTGCTCGGCCGGTACCCGGTCGGGGGGCCTCCCACCGGTACCGCGGGCGCGGCGGTCACGATCGTGCTCCGCCAGGGAAGGGCCGAGGTGGAGGCCTTGCTCATCGAGCGGGCGGAGTCCGAGTCGGACCCGGCGTCGGGCCAGGTGGGACTGCCGGGGGGCCACGTGGACGACGAGGACACCTCGCTCGAGCGGACCGCGCTCCGCGAGCTGCACGAGGAAGTGGGGCTCGGGGAGACCGACCTGGAAGGCCGTCCGAGGTTCGTCGAGACTCGGCTCGCCGCCCGCTTCCACCTGAAGGTCGCGATCTTCGTGGGGGAGCTGGCCCCGAAGGCTAAGGCGCCGATCCCGGCGAGCCGCACGGAGGTCGCCCACGTCTTCTGGCTGCCCCGATCGGCGCTGGCGCACGCGCGCCAGGTGCCGCGGGACACCCCGCTCGGATGGATCGAGGTGACCGCCACGGTCCACGACGGCCACATCCTCTGGGGGTTCACGCGCCGCGTCCTCCGCGACTTCTTCGGGTTCCCTCCCGAGGACGAGTTGGGCGGACTCCCGTTCGCCCCCCAGGCGTGACGCCCTCCGGGGCGACGGACCTCAAGTATCGCTCGACCCTCGTTCGACCATGCCGCTCACCTGGACCCGCCACCTCACCTGCCCGAAGTGCGGCGGCCAGTTCGACTACGAGCTCGTTCCCGGCGGTTCGTTCACCTCGATCCGCCTGGGAACCTCCCGCTACATGCGCTGCCCGCTCTGCCACCGGTTCTCGGTGTTCTCGATGAAGCCGAGCGCGGCCGAGGTCCCGCCCGCGCCCGGCGCGGAAGCGGCCCCGGCGTCGGAGCACCGATGAGCGCGACCTCCCCGTCCCCGGTGCACGTCAACGATGCCCGCCATCTGGTCCGCTGGGGTCTGATGGTGGTCGCGCCGGTCGTGGCCGTGATGACGCTCGCCGCCGCCCTCGTGCGGCCGCTCTGGGCGATGGCGGTCGTGCTGGCCGCCGCCGGTATGGTCCTGGTCGCGGTGATGGTCATCGGACTCCTCCGGGGACCGCCGTCCGACGTCGGATAGGCCCGTCGCGCCTCCGCCGGCCGGGAACGGGGGCGCGGATTGACTAACATTTAAATAGCAATTTAAATACTTCCGCGGCCGGGGATATCGTTGGTGAAGATTCGAATCGAGAACGTGGTCGCATCGACCTCCCTCGGTGACGAGCTCGACCTCCAGTCGATCGCGCTGGGCCTCGACGGGGCCGAGTACGAGCCCGAGCAGTTCCCGGGCCTCATCTACCGGCTGAAGCAGCCGAAGACCGCGATCCTGCTGTTCCGCTCGGGCAAGGTTGTCTGCACGGGCGCGAAGAGCATGCACGAGGTCGAGGAGTCGATCCGCACCGTGGCGGCCCAGATCAAGAAGGGCGGCCAGAAGATCAACATGCACCCCAAGATCGAGGTGCAGAACATCGTCGCGAGCTCCGACCTCGAGAGCGAGATCAACCTCAACGCGATCGCCGTCACCCTCGGCCTCGACCGGGTCGAGTACGAGCCCGAGCAGTTCCCCGGACTCGTCTGCCGCATCGACGAGCCTCGCGTCGTGGTGCTCCTGTTCGGCAGCGGGAAGCTCGTCTGCACGGGAGCCCGTAAGCCGTCGGACGTCGAGGTCGCCGTGAAGAAGATCACCAAGGAGCTCCAGGGCGCGGGCCTCCTGCGCTAACCGCGCCCGGAGGGGGCGTGCCGCTTCCCCCGGGGCTCCCCGTCGTGGACCACCACTGCCATCTGGCCCCGGCGGGGGAAGGGGTCCGGGCCGCCCGGAGGTTTCGGGCGGCCGGAGGCACGCATCTGTTCCTCGCGACGCAGAACTACGAGGTCGGAGTGCCCCGGTCCCTGGAGGAGTATGAGCGGCAGTTCCGCACGACGCTCCGGCTCGCAGAGAACGTCCGCGCGGAGGCGGACGTGATGGTCTATCCGGTGCTCGCGCCGTACCCGATCGATCTCCTCGCTGCGGCGGAAATCCTTGGACTGCCCGGGGCGATCGAGCTCCAGCGGGCCGCCCTGGATCTCGCGGGTCGACTGGTGCGGGAGCGACAGGCCGTGGCGCTCGGGGAGGTCGGTGAGGCCCACTTCCCGGTCGATCCCGCGGTCGCGTCGGCGATGCACGAGGTGCTCGGTCATGCTCTCGACGTCGCTCGTGACGTGGGCTGTCCCGTGGTCGTCCACAGCGCGGACCTCGACGCGACGGGCTACGCGGATCTCGCCGAGCGGGCGCGCGCCGCGCACCTTCCGCCGGACCGGGTCGTCAAGCACTACGCGCGGGCGCGGGTCGCGGCGACCCACGGGGTCGTTCCGTCCTACCTCGCCCGGCGCGAACTGGTGCGCTCGGTCGAGCGGGATCCCGCTCCGTGGTTCCTGGAGACGGACTTCCTCGACGACCCGCGACGACCGGGCGCCGTGCTCGACCTCGCGACGGTCCCTCGCCGGGCCGCCGCGATCGCCGAGCGCGGACCCGAGGGGGTCGAGCTCCTGCACGTCCCGTTCGTCGAATCCGTCGAGCGGGTCTACGGGTTCCGCCCCGAGAGCTCGTCGGGAGGAGCCGGATGAACTCCGGTCGGCGCCGGCACGGACGCCTGGTCGCGATCGAAGGGATCGACGGATCGGGCAAGTCGACCGTGGTCCCCGCGCTCGCCCGGGTCCTCCGACGCCGTGGGCTGTCCGTCGCCGTGCGCCGCGAGCCGGCCGACGCCGCGCTCGGGTCGCTCGCCCAGCGCGCCGGGGCGGTCGACCCCTGGACCGGCGCGATCTACTTCACCCTCGACCGGTTCGCAGCGCGGCCGCGTCTCGTGCGCGACCTCGAGCGGCACGACCTCGTCCTGACCGACCGATCCTTCTACTCGACGCTCGCTTACCAGGGATCCTCCCTCCCCCCGGCGGCATATCGCCGCCTGGCCGAGCTCCAGCGGCGGGCCACGATCGTCCCGGACCGAGTGGTGCTGCTCGAGATTCCGCTCCGGGAGGCCGCGCGCCGCCGGGCCGGGCGCGCGCGGTCGAGGGGTCCGCTCGAAGGCAGCGCGGTCCAGCGCCGGGTCGCCGGGGCGTACCGGCGCCTCGCGCGCCAGGGGCGGTGGTGGGTCGTCGACGCGACCCGACCGTCCCACGAGGTCGTCGGGGAGCTCGCAGGACGGCTCGGGCCGGTCCCGAGATCGGGTCGCCGGCGCGCAGGCAGCCGTGCTCGACGGCGAAGGTGATATGGCCGCGCCGGGTCCGCCCCCGGCTCCATGCCTCCTCCCTCCATCCTCGTGGCCGAGGAGACCCTCGACCCGTCGTACCTGCCGGCACGGCTCGTGCATCGGGAGGACGAGCTCGGCGTGCTCGAGCGCCGGTTCCGCTCGAACCTGGCGAAGGGCCTCGCGTTCCACGCGCATGTCACCGGGGGCGTCGGGAGCGGGAAGACCGCTCTCGTCCGGCGTCTTGCGGCCAACCTGGAGCGCGCCGGCCGCCTCGGGAACCTCCCCGTCAAGTCGTCCTACGTGAACTGCTGGCGACGGGCAAGCGACCGGACGGTAATGCTCGACCTGCTCCGGAGCGTGCACGTCTCGCTCCCCGACCGCGGGTACAGCCTCGCCGAGATGGTCGACGTGTTCGAGCAGGGGCTCCGCCGCGCCCCGCAGCATCTGGTCGTGGTCCTCGACGAGGCGGCCGCGCTGGTGCGTCAGGAGACGAAGCTCGTCTACCTTCTGACGCGCTCGCGGGAGGTCGAGCTCGGCTCGATCTCGCTCGTGCTGGTCGCGGTCGAGGACCTCCTGCCGTTCCTGGATGCCCCGAGCCGTTCGAGCTTCGGGGTGACGCACCGGATCGCGCTCGCTCCCTACGACCGCGCCGCGCTCACCGACATCCTCGAGGATCGCGCGCGCCTCGCGCTGCGTCCCGGGAGCTTCGACCGCGACGTCCTCGATCAGATCGCCCGGATCGCCGCCGCCAACGGCGACGCGCGGTTCGCGCTCGAGGTCCTGACCGGAGCGGCCCACGTCGCCGAGGACGCGGGCGCGGACGCGATCTCCGCGGAGCACGTCCGGCGCGCCAAGGGCTCGCTGCTCCCGACGGTCACCGAAGGCCACCTCGAGGCGCTCTCCACCAACCAGCTCAGCGTCCTGCTCGCGCTCAGCCGGTCGCTGAAGCGCCGGGGCGCGTCCGTCCCGAGCCAGAAGCTGCGGAGCGCGCACGCCCAGCTCGTCGAGGAGCTCGGCGCGCCCGAGATGAGCCGGACCACGTTCTGGCGCACGCTCAAGGAGCTCGAGCGCGACGGCCTCGTGACCCTCGACGCCGCGGGGTCGGGCGAGTCGAGCCAGGTCGGTATGGACGAGCTGCCGGCGAGCCTCCTCACGACCCTGCTCGAGGAGCGCACCGAGGGCCCGCGCTCGCGCAAACGATAAGGTCCAAGCGTTGGTCCGCGGCCCGTGTCCTCGAGCGTCGAACTCCTCCCTGGACCTCCGTCGGGCCGCCTGCCCGACTGGATCCGCACCCGGCCTCCCCGCGGCCAATACCCCGAGGTCCGCGGGATCCTGGAGCGACAGCGCCTCGGGACCGTCTGTCGCGAGGCGCGATGCCCCAACCTGTCGGAGTGCTGGTCGGCGGGCACCGCGACCCTGATGCTCCTCGGGACCGAGTGCACCCGCCGGTGCTCCTTCTGTGCCGTCACGACCCACTGGCCACGGGGCGAGGTCGACCGCACCGAGCCCGAGCGGGTCGCCACGGCCGTGGCCGAGTGGGGCCTGCGGTACGTCGTCCTGACGCAGGTCTGCCGCGATGACCTCGAGGACGGGGGGGCCTCCCTGATGGCCGAGACGGTCCGGGCGCTGCGCGGCGCCGCCCCGGACGCGCTCGTGGAGCTCCTCATCGGCGACCTCGGGGGCCGTTCGGACGCCCTGGACGCGGTCCTGGTCGAGCCGCCGGACGTGCTCGCGCACAACCTCGAGACCGTGCGGTCGCTGAGCCCCGCCGTCCGCGACCGCCGCGCCGGCTACGACCGCTCCCTCGAGCTGTTGTCCCGAGTTCGGACGCGATCGCCCCATCTGGTCACGAAGAGCTCGATCATGCTCGGGCTCGGGGAAGGCCCGGACGAGCTCGACCGGGCGTTCGGCGACCTGCGGGCCGCCGGCGTCGACCTGCTGACGCTCGGCCAGTATCTCCGCCCCTCGGCCGAGCACCGCGCGGTCGACCGGTACGTCCCCCCGGACGAGTTCGACGCCTGGAGGGACCGGGCGCTCGCCCGCGGATTCGTGGGGGTCGAGGCGGGCCCGCTGGTCCGCAGCTCGTACCACGCCGAGGAACTGTACCGCGCGGCGATCGTCGCGCGGAGGGGCTGATCGATGGCGAAGAAGGCGCGGCGGAAGCTCGAGGAGGAGGAGGCGGCGGCCTTCGAGTTCCCGGCATTCGACGAGTCGGCGTTCGCCACCAAGGAGTTCGAGCTCGGCACCGGGCTCATGCTCGCGGGCCTGATCACGGTCGTGCTCGGCGTGTTCTGCTGGGCCTTGACCGTGGTCGGACTCCCGTCGCTGGCGCCGTTCGGGATCGGGATCGTCGTGATCGCGCTGAGCCCGTTCGTGATCGGGCGGCTCCGCGCGCAGTCGAGCCTCTACACCAAGGGCGACTGGGCCGGGCTGATGGCGCTCGAGTTCTTCGGCTTCCTGGCGCTCTGGTTCCTGCTGCTCAACCTCGCGCCCCGGGCGTTCTAGGGACCGTCCAGCCACGGCAGCCCCTTGTCCAGCAGCTCCCGGAGCAGATCCCCGAGAGCCGGGGAGTCGGGGGTCCCGGCGAGCGCGTAGATCTCAGCGGCCGCCGGGTCGCCCGGGGTGAGGTCCCGTCCGAGCGCGAGGCGAGGAAGGAAACCGCGGATCACGCCCTCGAGATCCCGGTCGGTGCGGCGCGCCTCCACGGCCAGGTGGCCGTCGGCCCGGACGAACGGGCCCTGCAGCACCTCGGCCCCGGGCCCCGTCCACTTGTCGAGGAAGTGCCCGACCCGATCGAGCCCGGCAGGCGGACCCTCCTGGACCCGGACCCCGGCGCGGTGCGAGTGCGCGACCTCGACCGCGACGAGCACGCGGTCCGGTCCCGCGACGCTCGCGGAGCCGATCACCTCGAACCCGGAACGTCCCACCTCCTCGACGATCGCGCGCTCGGCCTTGCGGATCTGGGGGTAGAGCGTGTCGTCGACGAGGTCCGGCCGCGACAGGCGCACGACGGTCACGTGGCTCGCGCGGGCCTCCAAGCGCTTCAGCGCGTCGTGCAGCGGCAGCGGGCGCGAGGGACGGGGGGAGAACCACGCTTCGGAGGGACGCTCGACGTATTCGCGGGCCGCGAGGACCAGGAGCGCGAGGTTGCGGCGCGAAAGGGCGCTCGCCACGTTGCGGTTCGGATCGACCGGGTCCGCGATGATCAGCGCGACGTCCGCCGGGAGCCGCGGGGGTTCGCGGCCCGGCTCGGCGAGCCGCACGGGCAGTCGCCAGCCCCGGGCCGCCTCGAGGAGGGCCCGAAGCGATCCGAACCGGAGGACGAGCAGCTCGACGAGATAGCCCGAGAACCCCTCCGTTCGGGCCTCGGACCCGTAGACGCCGAGGCTCCGGAGGAACTGCTTCACGAGGCGGACCTGCCCGATGAGCTCCGGCGTCTCGCGCTCGACGAGGTACGCCTGATGGAACGGGGTCCGATCCACCGGGGAAAGGGGCCGGGACGGGTCCTCGACCGCGTAGCCCGGGACGGCATCGACCCGGAACCCCTCGAACTCCCCGCGCAGGTACGGATGTTCCGCGTACCGCGTCTCGGACCGTTCGAGGATCGCGCGGCCGAGCGCGAGGCCCTCCTCGCGAAGGCGGTCGCGCGGAAGGTCGGGAGGGAACAGCAGGAAGAGGTCGATGTCGAGCCGGTCGGAGAGGAAGGTCCCCCGGGCGGCGCTCCCGGCGACCAGCGCGCGCACGAGGGGGCTCTGCCGCGACCGGGCCGCGGCCTCGACCCGACGGACCAGCTCCGACCGCACCCGGCCCACGCGCTCGAGGAACTCGGGCGAAGGGGCGAGGCGCTCGGCGACCCGTCCTTCGATCGCGTCGGCCTCGGCCGACCGTGCGGGTCCGGGCCGGTCCTCCGCCATCGGGGGACGGGACGCCGGCGGGGAGATGAACCTTCGGCCGGATGGGAGCCGTGGAGATTGCTTCTTGAGCGCGCGACGTCTCGTTCGTTCGGGGGAGGGCGATGCTGGCGACGGAGCACCACGTGGCGGAGCTCTACGAGCCGCTCGAGGGCGGGAAGGTCCGGTGCACCGCCTGCGCCCGGTACTGCACGATCCCGGTCGGCTCCCAAGGGTTCTGCTTCGTCCGGAAGAACGAGGACGGACGCCTCGTGCTCCTCTCCTACGGCCGGGCCGCCGCGATCCAGGTCGACCCGATCGAGAAGAAGCCGCTCTCCCACTTCCACCCGGGCACCCGCGTCTACTCGATCGGGACGGTCGGCTGCAACTGGCGCTGCCAGTACTGCCAGAACGCCGAGATCTCCCAGGAGCATCTCGTCTCGGGCCGGTCCCTGTCGCCGAACGAAGCGGTCGCGGGCGCGCTGCGCTACGGCTGCGCGGGCCTCACGTTCACGTACAACGAGCCCACCGTGTTCATCGAGTACGCGATCGACATCATCCGCGAGGGCCACAAGGCCGGCCTGTTCGGGAACTTCGTCACGAACGGCTACATGACGCCCGAGGCGGTCGAGCTGATCGGGCCGTATCTCGACGCGGTCAGCGTCGACTTCAAGGGGAGCGGCGAGCCCGGGTTCATGCGGAAGTACATCACCGCGAAGGGACCGGACCCGATCCTCTCCACGATGCGGGACCTGAAGCGGCGCGGCACCCACGTGGAGGTCACGGACCTGATCGTCCCCGAGGTCGGCGAGTCGGACGAGGCGACGCGCAAGCTCGCGCGCTACGTCGTGGACGAGCTCGGCCCCGAGACCCCGTTCCACCTGCTGCGATTCCACCCGGACTACCACATGATGGAGTTCCCGGTCACCCCGGTGAAGACGCTCGAGCGGCTCCACGCCATCGCGAAGGCCGAGGGGCTTCAGTATGCGTACCTCGGGAACGTGTGGGGCCACCCCCTCGAGCACACGTACTGCCCCGAGTGCGGCGCGATCGCGGTCCGCCGCTTCGGGTCGACCATCCAGGCGTGGACCCTCGACGCGGAGAACCGGTGCCGTCGGTGCGGCCACGCGATCCCGATGGTGGGCCGTCTCGCGGACGACTACGTCCCGACGTTCGCGACGCCGGTCGCGTGAGCCGAGGTCGGCGGGCTCACTCGTTCGCGGGCGCGAGGATCCCCCACGCGAAGAACGCGACGACCGCGATCACCAGACCGATCGTGGTCCCCAGCGTTCCCGGCGACAGGGCGGAGTTGCCGGAGTAGTACACGAGCTCGATCAGCGCGCCCACCGCCGCGAGCATCGCGGCGACGCCGAACACGAGGAACGGCGTCCCGAAGCGGGGGCGGGGCGAGGGGGTCCCGGTCATGACGCCCCCACCCAGAGCACGCCCCAGAGCCCCATCACGAGCCCGGTCTGCTCGCCCGTGCCCGACCCCGAATCGCCCGCGGGGTTGTACGAGTACGCCACCGGCTGGACGAGCCCGTACAGATAGACGCCGGGGGTCACCGTCGCCGCGGTGGCGACCGTCCGCCCGATGACGAGCGGAGCGGTCGCGACCGGGACGAGGCCCGCCACGGGATCGATCCGGTAGATCCCGAAGGTGAACGGGAGCGAGTAGTTCCGCGCGATCACGTACTGCTGCTGTCCGTTCGGATTGTTCGACGTGACGTTGACGAGGTAGTTGTCGAGCCCGATGCTCGAGAGCGGTACGTTCCACGAGACCGTGACCGCGGCCCCGAGGAGGGGCACGGCGGCCGCGAGCGTCGGCCCCGGCACCGAGGAGTTGAACGTGCCCTCCGCGTCCCCGACGAGGAGGGCACCGGCCGAGCGGACCGGAGGATCGTAGATGTCGCCGGCGCCGGCGCTCGCGTTGAAGGCGCCGAGCGAAGCGCCCGTGGCGTTCGGCGCCGGGAGCACGATCAGGGCGGCAACGTCCTGGCCGAACCACGGCCCGTCGTACTCGCCGTCGGGGGCTCCGTAAACACCGGGGGCCGCGGGCGCCTGGAACTGGGCGTACGAGGCCGAGCCCGGCACGTCCTGCACGTTGACCACCGGTTGGGCTCGGAAGGGGATCAGGACCGACTGGGTGGCTCCGGAGGCCGTTAGGTTGAGCTGGACCCAGGCGCCCGTGTAGGCGACGATCGCGTTGTCGAACGTCCCCTCGATCGGCCCGTGCTCCGAGACCGACCAGTAGTACTGCTGGCCGAACATGTCGACGTACTCCGAGATCGGCGGGTCGGAGCCCGAACCCGAGATCCCGTTGCCGACCGCGAGCGCTCCGGGGGTCGTGGAGGCGAGGACCGCCGCGAGGAGGATCGTCACGGTGACGACCCACGCGGCCTCGATCCGCTCCCGCCTCGCTCGCGGCATCCGGCGGGTGAACGGGACGTCCGCGATCGGCCGACGGTCGGCGCGGGGCGCGGTCGACTGGGCCGCGCTGCGGACCGCCTCGTCGAACGAGAGCCCGGCCGCGCTGTAGAGCTCACCGTAGAACACGGTCAGCGCGCCGTTCGCGACGAAGAACAGCTGCCCGCCGACCACGATGATGATCCCGGCGAAGAGGATCAGCTGGTAGAGCGTGATCTCGGGAAGGATCGGCACGATGAACGACCGGCGCAGGACCCCGAGGTTCCCCAGCTCCTGCATCGCGAGCACGACCGTCGTTCCTCCGACGAGCGTGGACGCGAAGTGCGCCCGCGCGAGCCACGCGGAGAACCACCGACGACCGGTCAGGATCGGGAAGACGGCGTAGAGGAGGGCGAAGCCGCCCGCGGTGATCGCGAGGATCGTCATCGCGTGGAAGTGGCCGAGCACGAACAGGCTGTTGTGGACGTCCACGTCCCACGGAATCGTGGCGAGGGCGGGACCGGAGAGGCCGCCGAAGATCGACCCGGCGAAGGAGAGGAGCGCGAAGAGGGAGACCGCGTTCCACTCCCACTGCCCGGACGGGATCCCCTTCACGGTCATCCAGACCGAGAAGAACGTGATCGCGGACGGCAGCACGATCGCGAACGAGAGGACCATGGTGATCCAGGTCTCCCAGGCGGGGACCGGGGTGAGGTAGAGGTGGTGGAGCCCCAGGAGAGGGGTGAGCAGGACGAACAGGATCGCGGCGGCGACCGCGAACCGGTAGCTGTAGATCGGGCGCCGTGCGAGGACCGGGATCAACAGGTACAGGGCGATGAGCGGCAGGAGGAACAGGAGGTAGACGATGCTGTGGCCGAACATCCAGAAGATGATCTGGTTCGCGAGCGGGCTGATCGGCCAGCCCCCGTAGGCCGACCCGATGTCCCAGATCGTCGAGACGACCACGGGCGCGTAGGTGATCGGGACGAGGACGATCGTCCCCGTCACGAACCACATGAACACCGGGAACTGACGGCCGATCGCGGTCGCCCGGTTCTTGCGGTACCAGTCGACCATGTGGACGATGATCCACCCCGCCCAGAGCAGGACCGACGCGCAGAGCGCGAGCCAGCCGAGGAACCAGAGCGGGCTCACGACGTAGGAGCTGTGCCCGAGGAGACCCAGCGGCGAGGTGAACGTCCACCCGACGGCCGGGAAGTAGTTGTCGTTGAACGGCGTGAGGTAGACCGGCCCCTGCAGCAGGAGCATCGAGCCGTTGATCAGGATCACCGAGAGGTAGAGCGTCCACTTGTGCCGGGGCGTGAGGCCGAGCGCGTTGACCACGAGGAAGCCGATCGCGGCCATCTCGAGCTGTTGGGCGAAGCCGAACAGCTCCCGAATCCCGTGCAGGGTGACCGACGAGTAGATCTCGACGTTCGAAAGGTGCAGGGCGGAGCCGGTCGTGTAGGCGACGACCTGCGTCTGAAACCCGAACGCGTCGAAGCCGCCGATCGCGCCCCAGAGGAGTCCGCAGATCAGCATCAGCATCGTGATGCGGGTCATCCAGTCGCGCTGGAGCAAGAAGATCCGATCGAACAGCCGCAGCTTCGCGAGCCGCAGGCGGATCGCGTCCTCGGTGTTGTCGAGGAACTGGATCAGGGCGGGGGGCTGCTGGAAGACCGGGACGCTCTGGCCTTCCGCTCCGCTGAGGGATGCCCGGCGGTCCGGCCCTTCCATAGGCGAGAGAATCGTCGCTCCGCCCGGAACGTTCGCCCTCGCTTATCCGACCGAGGCACCAACCGGCCCCCATCGGTTTTCCTCACCCACGGCCGCCGAAATTCCGGGGGAATGTGTCGTGGGACGCGCCGGCCCATCCGACCCTTCCCGGTCCCGGACCTACCCCCTTCAAATAGGGTGCCGTCCATTTTCACTAGGCCATGCCGCAGGTCCTCGAGGACCTGGCCGAGTTGCCGCCGGGTGCGCACGGGCTCAGCTTTCACAGCGACTCCAACGAAGCCCAGGACCACGCCGTTCGGTTCCTGTCGGGAGCCCCGAAGGAAGCGGCCGCCTCGTATTGGGTCGCGACGCCCGAGATCGCCGAGCGGTACAACGAGCGGCTCGCTTCGGATCTCCCCGAACGCGTCGGTTGCGTCGCGTCCCTAGGGCACGAGCAGGTCGAGGACCACGAGGGCAGGCTGCGTCCCGTCGGCGAGGTGACCGAGTTCGTCCGCGAGCACCCCGACGGGGTCACCGCCGCCGCCGACACCATCTCGCTCTTCTGGGACCTCGAGTCGGTACCCGAGCACCTGGAGTACGAGGAGTGGTTCCAGGAGCAGCCGCGGGACCGGTCTCGATTCCTCTGCCCGTACGACCTGCGCCGGGTCCCCGCGGATGTGGCGCCCGACGTGCTGCGCGATCTGGGGCGACACCACACGCACGTGGTGCTCTCCTCCTCCCCCGAACCCGCGGTTCGCCTGCTGCAGCTGTTCGTCTTCGGCACGCCCTCCGAGCTGCCGAAGCAGCTCGGGAGCGAGCTCCGTTGGGCGCGCGAGCACCGCCTGGTGCACGCCGCCGGCCCGGACGTCCCGTTCGAACTGACGGAGCAGGGCCGCGTGGCGGTGCGGGAGTGGGGCGAGCGCACCACGGTCGATTGGTAGCACGCGCCTAAGGCCCAGCGGCGATCCGCCCTAGCCGCGATCGGCCGCGGAACTAGCCGCGCGGAGTTCCTCGCGGCGCTTTCCGGGCGGGGCTCATCGGTTGGCGCCCCACGAGGAGGCCGCGTCGCGCGACCAGTCCCGGCCGCAGGAACCGCGACTGAAGGCCCGCCCGCCGCATGATCGCGACCAGCCGGTCCGGGGATACCATCAGTCCCTCGTCCTCCTCGTCGAGATAGCGCGCCGGCCGTCCCGGCGCCGCGATCAGATAGTGGTAGTGGATCAGCGAGTGGGTGCTTCGCCGGCGGGAGGTCGCGAGCCGCACGATCGTCCCGGTCGTCCCTCGATGGGTGACCACATGGACGTGCCCGGGTCGGAACTCCGCCGGATCGATCCACGGCTCGACGATCGCCACCCCGCCGGGGCGGAGGTGCCGGGCGAAATTGGCGAACGTCCGTTCGAGATCCCGCTCGTTCCCCAGATGGCCGATCGCACTGAACAGGCAGGTCACCACATCGAACCGGCGGCCCAGATCGAAGTTCCTCATGTCGCCGTGGGTCAGCCGTAGGCCCGGCAGCCGCCTCCGCGCCAGACGCAGCATGTCGCGACTCAGGTCGACGCCCTCGACCGAGAAGTCGCGCCGCAGATACTCCAGATGCCGACCCGTACCGCACGCAACGTCCAGCCACCGGTCAGCGCCGGGCCGTCCGTAGCGGCGGACGATCCCGCGCAGAACGCGGCACTCCTTCCGATAGTCCTTGGCCTCGTACGTCGCGTCGTAGATCGGCGCGAGCTCGTGGAACATCAGGGGACGATCGCTCGGCATGCGCGTGCCGAAATCGCCCCACCCACCATGAACCTGTCCCCGTCGAGGTGTCCCCGCCCGGCGCGTTCCACCGTGGCCACGTGAGGACACCCGAGCTCGCGGGACGGTGCCTTCGAGGCGGTCTCACAGCGTCCGGGACAGCCCGACTCCGGCCAGCACGATCCCGCTCCCGAGCAAGGCGATTCCGGGGTAGAAGAACAGGTACACGAACGGACCGACGCAGGCTCCCGAACAGCCGCCCATCGCGAGCGACAGGGCCCCGGTGACGAGCGAATCGAGGACTAGCAGCAGCAGGCCTGCCACCGCGAGCCCGAGGCCGAGGACCACCAGCAGCCAGCGCGCGTCGCGCACCGGGGGCGGATCCGACGGATCGATCTGGAGTCGCCAACCCGAGTACCGGCCGATCACCCACGGATCGCTCTCGTGCGCGGTCGGTTCGGCAGCGAGCGGCCGGCCGCACGCTCCGCAAAACCGGCTCGTCGGCGGGTTGCCCCGGCCGCAATAGGGGCAACGGCGCAGATCCATGCAGATACCACGGGCGTTACCCGATAATTTAACCGGTGCTTCGGAACCGGCCCTCAGCGGGAGTCGCTGCGGCGGCCGGCGCGCGCTTTCATACGGTTCGCCAATCTCGCCCAAGGCGCTCCATGCCGTTCCAGGTGGGGATCGACAGCTTCGTCGCGGCGTTCGACGAGCTCCGCGAGAGCGGGCCCCCGGCGGACCGGATGCAGCAGCTGCTCGCCCAGATCGAGGCCGCGGAGCGCGCCGGGCTCGACGTCTTCGGGATCGGGGAACACCACCGGAAGGGGTTCCTGGACTCCGCGCCGGCCGTGATCCTCGCGGCGGCCGCCGCCCGGACCCGGCGGATCCGGCTCACGAGCGCGGTCACGGTCCTCAGCGCCGCCGATCCGGTCCGGGTCTTCCAGGAGTTCGCGACCGTCGACCTCATCTCGGGCGGTCGGGCCGAGATGGTCGCCGGGCGCGGTTCGTTCATCGAGTCGTTTCCGCTCTTCGGGTACCGGCTCCAGGACTACGACGCGCTCTTCGCGGAGAAGCTCGACCTCCTCCTGCAGATCCGCGATCACGAACACGTGACCTGGTCCGGCAAGTTCCGACCGCCGCTGACCGGGCAGGGAGTCTATCCGCGACCGGTTCAGAATCCGTTTCCCATCTGGGTCGGCGTCGGAGGAACTCCCGCTTCGTTCGCGCGCGCTGGATCGCTGGGCCTACCTCTCATGGTCGCGATCATCGGCGGCGAGACCCGCCAGTTCCGACCGCTCGTGGATCTGTACCGCGAGACCGGTCGTGCCGCGGGAGTCCCTCCGGCGAGCCTCCGTGTGGGGGTCCACAGCATGGGCTACGTGGCCGAGACGAGGAAGGAGGCGATCGAGGACTTCTTCCCCGGGTACGCGCGGGCGATGAACGAGATCGGACAGGAGCGGGGATGGCCCCCCATCCGCAGAGAAGATTTCGACGCACAGAACGGCCCCAACGGCGCCTTGCTCGTTGGGGATCCGGACGAGGTGGCGCAAAAGATCGTTCGCCACGC
>DATJRX010000009.1:0-4141 GCA_035504395.1 Thermoplasmata archaeon
TTCGTCCAGGTCACGGCCACCCCCTTCGCGAAGTCGAACCAGCCCGGCGCCGGCGCCGACCGCAACGCGCAGCACGGGGAACCGCCCTTCGCGTTCTGCCCGAACTTCGTCCGCACCGTCGAGTCCTGGATGGAGAACCCGCTCCCCGAGGACCTGGTCGGCAACCTCGCCACCGTCATCGTGTCCTACGCCGACGCGCGCCACCCCGAGCGTCGGTGGTGGACGCGGAAGTCAGTGGACTAACACCCCGAGCAGGGTCGCGCCCACGCCCAGGGCGCCCACGATCACGAGCGCGACGTTGGAGTTCAGGCTCTTCCGCCGCTCCTCCGACTGGGTTTGGCGCTCGTGCCACTTCTCGTGCGCGTCGATCTCGTGCTCGAGCTCGCCGTGCTTCGCGTCCGCCTGCGCGCGCTCGACCGCGACGCGCTGCTGGAGCGTCGCGAGCAGGGTCGTCACCGCCTCGAGCTTCCCCTCGATCTTCGCGTGGAACTGCGTGTGCTCCTCGTGGTCCTCCTGGAGCTCGTCGCGCAATCCCGTGATCATCACCGCGAGTTCCCCGTTCGTCGGTTCCTGCGGCATCGTCAGATCCCCAGCAACGCGAGCAGGGCCGTATAGATGTCGCTGAGGAGGTCCGTGAGGGTCGCCCACAGGGCCGCGAGCGCGTCCAGGAGCGCCGCCGCCGCCTCGCCCGCCGTCTCCGCGGCCGTGGTCAGGTAGTCGCTGATGGTCGACGCGACCCCGATCGCCGGGTCGCTCGCCGCGAGGTTGGCCGCCGCCGACTCCGCCTCCTCCGAGGTGATCTGGCCGGCCTCGTACTCCGCCGCGATTTCCCCGTTCGCCAGGTCCGCGCCCCCGGTCGCCCCGCCATCGAAGCCGGCGGGGAGGTCCACGTCCTCGGGGGAGCTCGGCGGGTTGCCCGGGTCGGACCCCGACCCGCCCCACCGCTGGACCGCCCACCGGATGAAGAACGCGCTCGCCACCAGGCCGAGGACGCCCGCCGCCACCCACAGCCCGTAGGAGATGATCTGGTCCAGCGTCGTCTCGAGCGTCTGCCCCGGGCTCGCGACGCACACCCCGGACATCTGGTTGACCGTGCTCGCGATCGACTGTTGGAGGCTCTGGACCTCGCTCTGCTGCGAGCTCGTGAACGTCCCGCCCTGCGCGGCGGCCTGCTGGTAGATCGCGAGCATCTGCTGCTGGAGCGAGTAGAGCTGGTTCTGGAGCGCCGTGCACGCCGGCGGCTGCGACCCGCCCAGCAGCGAGTCGACCACGAAGTACGCGATGCCGGCGATCACCACGGCGCCGCCGACCACCGCCGTCCCCTCGAGGACCGTCTTCCCGTGACGGCTGAACCAGTTGCCCCGCGGCGGCGGATTGACCGCGTACTGATTGGGCGCGCTCAAAGACAACTGCACCCCCCGATGGACGTGTCCGCGCCGACATAGTAGATGGAGGAGAGGACGAGCGCCTGCGGGCTACCGAGCCCCGGGTAGCCGGGCGCGCTCACCGTGACGTCACCCCGGTCGACATTCAGCGTTCCCGTGTCCCCGTTCCCGTCGCACGCACTGCACGGGTAGGCGTCGTTGTCCGGGTCGTCGTAGCCGGTCGGCGCCGATTCGTCCGTGAGGTAGATGTCGATCGTCCCGTCCGACCCGGTCGGCACCGGGTTCGACGTGTACTCCGTCCCGTCCGAGTACGCGACCCAGCTGGACCCGCTCGGAGCGGAGACGTCGAGATCGACCCCGGGCACCCCGCGGCCCGAGGCGTCCACCACCGTCGCGGTCAGGGTCGCGTTCCCGAGCGTGTAGTTCCCCGTGCACTTCTCGCACGACTCGCCGACCAGGTAGAAGCAGCACGTCTCCGTGTACTGGAACTCCTCGAGATACGTGACCTGTGACTCGCTCAGCGTCAGATACGCCGGCGTCTGCTTCGTGCACTCCGAGCCCTCGCACACGAATCCCGACCCGCACGCCGAGCAATCGGAGTCCTCCGTGCAGCTCTCCGGGCACGCGTTCACGCAGCAGCCCGGGTTGTCCGGGTCCGGGGTCGACCCCGTCGGGCAGGATCCGTCCGCCTCGGCGCACGAGTCCCCGTCCGGGCAGCACACGCCGCTCGAGCACGGGAAGGATCCCTGCGCGCAGTTCGGCGGCGGCGACCCGCCCCCCTGCGTCGCGAAGTAGATCCCGACGGCGACCGCGCCCGCGACCCCGGCCGCCGCGACCCCGTAGAGCAGCGCGTCCCCCTTCGCCATCGGTCCTCCGGCTACGGCGGGGGCGGCGCGCAGTAGCCGCTCCCCTGTCCGCCGCACGACCAAAAGATCGTCCCTCCGCCCTGGACCGTGAGGACCGTGGTCGGATCCGTCGCATCCGCGACGAACAGCTCGTCGCTCTCGACCTCCCAGCAGCCGCCGACCCCCGCACCGCAGGCGCCGACCTCGTCCGGGTACTCGAGCGTGTGCGTGCCGGCCGTGAGCGTGAAGTATCCGGACGCGGGCTCGGGGAGTCCGTCGATGAGCACGGCCTCGTCCGACGGCACGATGACCTCGTAGGTCTCCGGGGAGCTCGGCGCGCAGCACCCCGCGTTGTCGGGGTCCGGCGCGTAGCCGTCGGGGCACGTGCCGCCCGTCTCGCAGACATCCGTGCCCGGGCAGCAGACCCCGCCGCCGCACTCCGTCTCGCCCGTAGGGCACGAGCCGCTCGGGGGCGGCGCCTGCGACAGCCACCAGGCCAGGGCGGCGATCCCGCCGGTCGCAAGCCCGACCGCCGCCGCGATCTTCGCTCCCGTCGACGCCATGACCCCTCAGCAGGACGGGAGCACCGTGACCGGGATCCAGTCCGAGTACTCGCCGCTCGAAAGGTCGTGGACCGCCACGTAGAACGTCGATGCGCTCGCTCCCGTGACGAAGATGATGTCGATCGAGGCGTTCCCGTTCTTGTCGAACGACCCCGCGAAGCACGATGGGCACGCCGGCCAGTCGACCACGCCGGACGGGCTCGGCGTCGTGCTCATCACGAACTCGAGCGCCCCGTCCGCCGTCCCGCCCACCGCCGCCAGGGTGTGCGAGCTCCCGCACGGCTCCTCCCCGGGGTCCGTCGAGCCGTCCACCGTCATCGCGAGCCCCGCGGCGCGCGCCTGCCCCAAGAGGTAGGCCCCGACCGCCGCGGAGCCCCCGATCAGGACCGTCACCAGCGCCAGTCCGCGCCAGTGGTCGCGCACGAACGCCCCGGCGCTCACGCCCACCCGAGTAGCCTCCCGACTCAAGAACCTTCGTGCGAAAGTCCATGTAGGGCCGGAACGATGCCCGACCGTGGCCGCCTCCGACCTCTACCTCGGTCCCATCGGGAACCGGCAGCAGGGGACCGCGCCTCCTCCCCGCGAGGCCCCCGGCGTGCGACAGGCCCTCCTGGACGCGATCAAGTCCCTCGACGAGGCCCGCGCCGCCATCACCGAAGCGCTCCGCGCCCCCGTCATCGACACCTGCGGCGTCTTCATCCAGCGCGCCGGCACCCAGGTCGGCTACGCCCGCAACAACCTCCTCCGAGCGCGCGCGTGCGTCCTCGCTCCGCCCGAGGTGGCGCCCTACCTGAGCTACCGACGCGTCCCCGCGTCCGAGGTTGTCGGCGGACGGAGGTTCTGATGTTGATGGCGTACACGTCCGACCCGCGCCAGCAGCTCGCCGCACTCCGCACGCGGGAGACCGAACTGAGCCGCAGGAACCAGCAGGTCGAGGAACTCCGACGCGCGGCCGAAGCCCGCCTCCAGCAGCTCGACCTCGAGAAGTCGCGCATCGACCGCTACATCCACGATGCCTCGACCACGCTCGGCGCCGTCCGCACGCAGGCGTCCAAGCTCAACCGCGAGCTCGTCCAGGTGCGGACGCAGATCCGCAACCTCGAGGCCTCCGGGACGGTCCGTTGATGCCCGCCCCGCACTCCATCCACGAGCTCGGCAGCTTCTTCGAGACCGGCGAGGACGCCTACCGCGCCGCCCTCCGCTCGTTCGACGAGCGCCCGAGCGCGGACACCTACAACTCCCTCGTCGCCGCGACCCAGCTGTGGGTCAAGCAGCTCGAGGACGGCGCCGCCGCGATCAAGAGCCGCGTCGGCCAGGTCAAGAGCGAGACCGCCCAGCTCATCGAGCG
>DATJRX010000010.1:0-33286 GCA_035504395.1 Thermoplasmata archaeon
TTCCTCGGCAAGCGGATCGGGGAGACGATCGGCGGCGAGCTCCTGGGCGCGACGGGCTACACCTTCCGCATCACGGGGGGCACGGACAAGAGCGGGTTCCCCCTCCGGCCGGACCTACCCGGGGCGCGCCAGACGCGCCTCTACGTCGGGGACGGGTTCGGCTTCGCGGCCCCCCGGCGAGGCATGCGCAAGCGGCGAACCTTCCGCGGCAACACGGTCAGCGAGGACACGGTCCAGATCAACCTGATCGTCGAGCAGAAGGGCGCGAAGCCGCTCGCGGAGCTCCTCGCCGCGTCATGAAGGTCCCCCGGCAGCCTGAGGTCAATATCGGCCTGGTCGGTCACGTCGACCACGGCAAGACGACCCTCACCCAGGCGCTCACCGGCGAGTGGACCGACCGCCACTCCGAGGAACTGAAGCGCGGGATCTCGATCAAGCTCGGGTACGCGGACGCCGCGTTCTACAAGTGCCCGGACTGCCCGCCGCCCACCTGCTACTCCACGAGCCCCGAGTGCCCCAACTGCGGCAAGCCGGCCCAGTTCCTGCGCGCCGTCTCGTTCGTGGACGCCCCGGGCCATGAGACCCTGATGGAGACCATGCTCTCGGGGGCGGCGATCATGGACGGGGCGCTCCTCCTCGTCGCGGCGAACGAGAAGGTCCCCCAGCCGCAGACCCGGGAGCACCTCTACGCGCTCGACATCATCGGGGTGCGCAAGGTCGTCGTGGTCCAGAACAAGATCGACCTCGTCCCGGAGTCGGAGGCCGAGGAGAACTACCGCGAGACCGTCGAGTTCCTCAAGACCTCGCCGATCGCCAACGCGCCGGTCGTGCCGATCAGCGCCAACCACAAGGTCAACATCGACGCCTTGATCGAGGCGATCGAGGCGACGATCCCGACGCCGGCCCGCGATCTGACGAAGCCGCCGCTCATGTACGTCGCCCGGTCGTTCGACATCAACCGCCCCGGGACACGGCCGAAGGACCTCAAGGGCGGGGTGCTCGGCGGCTCGCTGCTCCAGGGCAAGATCGCGCTCGGCGAGAAGATCGAGATCCGGCCCGGACCGGCCGGCGCGGCGAACGGGCGGGCCGAGTCGCTCACGACCACGGTCGCGTCGATCGTCTCCGGGGGCCAGGAGTGGCCCGAGCTCCGGCCCGGCGGACTCGCCGCGATCGGCACCAAGCTCGATCCGGCGCTCGCGAAGGGCGACGGCCTCACGGGACGGCTCGTGGGATCGTCGGGCTCGCTCCCCCCGGTCAGCATGAGGATCCGGCTCCGCGCGACGCTGCTCGACCGGGTCCTCGGGGCCGAGCGCGAGATTAAGGTCGAGCGCATCCGGACCAGCGAGATGCTCGCGATTACGGTCGGCACGACGATCGCGAGCGGCAAGGTCACGAGCGCGCGGGGCGACGAGGTCGAGATCGCCCTCAACCGTCCGGTCACCGTGTTCCCGGGGAGCCGGGTCGCGATCTCCCGCCGTCTCAACGCCTGGCGCCTGATCGGCTATGGGATCGTCGAGGGAGGGTCCAAATGAGGCCGGATCTGATGGAGATCCTGCGCTGCCCGGTGTGTCGGGGCGAGCTCACGCTCGTGACCCGTCGCGAGGAGCGCGGCGAGATCCTCGAGGGCACGCTCACCTGCGCGAAGTGCCGGGTCGACTATCCGATCGCCGACGGGATCCCGGACCTGCTGCCGCCGGACGAGCGGGACTGACCGCCCGGGCGCGGGCTACCCGCCCCGGTAGTAGTACACCGCGACGAGAAGGAACGCGGCGCCCGCCGCGGCCACCGCCGGCGCAAGCCAGCGCACGGACCCACGGGAACGGGCCTGCACCGAGGCCGCCACGGTGACGAGGGGAATGGCGAACGCGAGCCAGTAGCCGGAGAGCACCGTGGAGTACAGCGCGAGCGACGCGCGGTTTCCGAGCGGGTACCGGTCGACCAGCGCGACCACGAGCGCCACCGAGAACCCGAGAAAGGCGAGGCTGACGCCGGCGGCGTCGAGGTAGCCCGCGAGCGCGCGCTGTCCGTTCGGGTGCCGGCCGCGGAGCAGGAGGAGGAGCACGACGAGCAGGCCGAGCGATCCAACGAGGAGGTAGAAGGCGATCGACTCGAGCGTCAGCGGGTACGGCCCGGGACCGGGCAGCGGGATCCTCATGCGCGCGCTAGTCGGTGAACAGGACCGCGCGCGCGGGACCGCCGTCGCCGCCCCGCCACTTGATGGGAAGGCAGTCGAGCCGGTACGGCCCCGGCGCGACCCCGTGGAGGAGCAGCCCCTCGAGGATCAGCGCCCCGCCGCCAAGCAGGGCGTGGTGGACGGGGAACCGGCCGCTCGGGTCGCGTTCGATCGACAGCGAGTCGATCCCGACGAGCCGCACGCCCTGGGCGAGCAAGGCCGTCGCCGCGTCCGGCGCGAGGGCCACGTAGTCCGGAAAGAACGTGAGCGATCGCTGCCACCGCACCGAGTTCGCGGTCCGGAACAGGACGCGTGTCGTGCCGGCCGAGATCCCCGCCACCTCGCGGGCCCCGATCTTTGCGACCGTGTCGGGGACCTCGACCACCGAGCACGGTCCCGCCAGGACGTCCAGGTCCAGCCGATCGACCGTCGCCCCCCCGACGACGAAATGGATCGGCGGGTCGACGTGCGTTCCGGCGTGCGATCCGAGCGTGAGCCGGGAGACGTTGTACGGGTCGCCCTTCGCGATCGAATGGGTCGGCACTCCCGCGAACTCCGGATCGCCCGGGAACGAGGGCATGCCGGCGAAGAGCGGCATCGAGATGTCGATGCGGGCCATGGTACCGGAGCCGAGGCGACGGAGAGCCCTAAACCATTCGGTCGAGGCGCCGCACAACCCGGGCCGGGTCCGAGGCGCGCTCGGCGTGCGGGTCGAGCCGAAGGGTTATGCGGGACCGGCCGAAGGCCGTCCCGATGCCCCGCGCCCGCGACGCGGAGGACCCGGACGACCCGGAATCGGGACCCGACGAGTCTCCGCAATCCCGATCCGCCCGGTCCCGGCGACGCTCGGTCCCCCGGCATGCCTCGTCGCGACCGGTGCGGCGCTGGGACTCAGAGTCGGAAGGCTCGGACGATGCGGGCGAGCTCGAGACCGAGGAGGGGGCCGAAGAGGGGCCTCGACGACGCCGCTGGCTCCGCCGGGAGGACCATCCGGTCTACTGGCGGGCCCGGGACTCGCTCTACTTCGAGCCGCTCGTCGCGGTCGCGATCATCGTCCTGCTGATCGTGGGCCTGTTCGCGTACACCCAGAACTGGCCCCCGGTGTACGTCGTCGAGTCGGACAGCATGCAGCACGGCGACACCGACATCCTCGGGCTGATCAACACCGGGGACCTCGTGCTCGCTCAGAAGATCCCGTGGACCCAGATCACGCCCTACGTCGACGGCATCACCTCCGGCTACTCCACCTACGGCGAGTTCGGCGACGTCGTGCTCTACTACGCGAACGGCCAGGGCGGCACCCCGATCATCCATCGCGCGATCCTCTATCTCCAGTGGAACCCGTCCGTCCAGGGGTACAACGCGACCGAGCTCGCTGGGCTCCCGTGCGGGGACGAGAAGGGGGCGGTGTTCAACGTGACCGACCCGGGTTCGACCACGCCCGGGCCGTGCTCCACCCCGTCGGACCTCGAGAACCTGAAGGGCACGCTCACCCTCTACGACATCGGCTGGCGCCAGGCGACGTTCTCGCTCGATCTCGGGTCCGGTGTCCTGGGGTCGCACTCGGGCTTCGTGACGATGGGCGACAACAACTACAACGAGGGGTGCACGCCGGGGCGGACGTGCGTCGGCGAGCCCGACCAGAACATCGGTCGGAGCACCCTGGTCGAACCCGGCTGGATCGTCGGGGTGGCGCGGGGGATGCTCCCGTGGTTCGGGTCGCTGAAGCTCCTGCTGGAGGGCAACGCGGGCATGGTTCCGCCCCAGTCGTGGCAATTCCTCGGCCTCACGGTCGTCGGGCTGATCCTCCTCGCCTTCGGGATCCACTACGCCCTCCGGGCGGAGGGGATCGAAGATCCCCGGCGCCGGGCCGAGGACGACGAGGAGGACGAGGACGACCGTCCGCCGGGTCGGGCCCGTCGGTTCCTCCAGGGGATCCGACCGTGGCACCGCGAGGACGATGACGAGCCGGACGAGCCCCCGCGTCGCCCCGTTTCGCGCCCCGCCCACCGGAGCTCGGCCCCGAGCCGGCGGGGGCGACCGGCCCCGCGGGTCCGCCGGCCGAAGAAGGCGAAACCCCGCGACGCCGACCGGGACCCGGACGACTAGACCCGGATCACGCTCGACCCCGCCGACGTAAACCTTTAGTCCCGAGCCCCGTCCGTCGGCGGGGAGCCCGCGCGATGCACGTCATCGGAGGTACGGCGTCGACCGCCCTGGCCGAGCGGATCTCGCGCGAGCTCGGCAACGCCCCGTTCGCCATCCCGTTCACCAAGCGGTTCCCGGACGGCGAGATGTACGTCCGCGTCGGGGGCCGGCTCGAGGGGGAGGACGTCGTGGTGGTCCAGTCGACGCGGACCGACCAGGACCTGGTCGAGCTTCTGCTCCTCGAGGATGCGGTCCGCGAGGCGGGGGCCAAGCGGGTCTTCGTGGTGGTGCCGTACTTCGGGTACGCCCGGCAGGACCGCCGATTCTTCCCGGGCGAGCCCGTCAGCGCCCGCGCGTTCTGCCATCACGTGGAGCTCGACGCCGACAGCGTCGTGACCGTGGACCTCCACTCCAGCCAGACCTTGAGCCACTTCACCAAGCCCGCGTACGAGGCGAGCGGGATCCCGGCGATCGCCCGGCTGCTCCGGGAGCGACCGGTCGACCTCCTGGTGTCGCCGGATCGGGGCGGCGTGGACCGGGCGCGGCGGATGGCGCAGCTGCTCGACAAGCCGTGGATGGCGCTCGAGAAGAAGCGGATCGACAGCGAGCACGTCGAGCTCTCGCTGCCGGCCTCGCTCGAGGTGCCGATCCAGGGAAAGCACCTCGTCATCGTCGACGACGTGATCTCGACCGGGGGCACGATCGTCGAGGCGGCGAAGCTCCTCAAGAAGCACCAGGTCGGCGCGATCAGCGCGGCGTGCACCCACGGGCTCTTCCTGCGCGACGCCTTCGAGAGGATCAAGGCCGTGACGGACGAGGTCTTCTCGACCGACACGCTCGGCAACCCGGCGGAGAAGGCGTCGGTCGCCCCCGACATCGCGCAGATCCTGGTCCGGATCGCGGGTCCCTAACGCGGGGCGTCGGATGGACGAGCCGCTCCCCGCGCGCGGCGCACCGGCCGACCAGCTCCAGGAGCTCGCCCAGCAGATCCGGCGCGAGCTCGCGCTCCTCGGAGAGGGCCCCACCGGGGCCTGGGTCGAGACGGTGGCGGCGGAGCTTCGGGCCGGGACCCGGCCCGGCTCCTACTATCCGACCGGCGCCGGCGCCGGGCTCGCCTTCCGCTCGGATCGCCACGGCGACGCGTTCGGCCACGTCCACGTCGAGACCGCCCCCGGGGCGTCGGACCGCGCGCTCCGCCTCGCGCGGGCGATCGTCGACTCGCTCCCGGAGTCGATCCGCACGCTGAGCCTCGGATTCACCGGACTCGCGCCCGAGGAGGAAGCGCGGGTCCTGGGGGAGCTCGGCGCGCGGCCGGGGTCGTCGGTCATCCGCCGGTTCGCGCTCGAACGGACGATCCGCCCCGAGGACGGGGCGGCGCTCGCCGCTCCGGCCGGAGGGCTCCGTCTCGTCCCGATCCGGGACGTCACGATGGAGGCGCTCGCGGACCTCGACTTCCGTGCGTTCCGGGGCAGCTCCGATGCGCTCTTGATCGGGCCGGACGCGGCCGAGTACCGCCGCGTGCTCGACGCGCTGCTCGCCGGCGAGGCCGGCCGGTTCGTTGACGAGGCCTCGACGGCGCTCTACCGGCCCGATCCGCCGGCGCTCGTCGGGGCGATCCTGACGTCGGAGCGATCCCCCCGCGAGGCGACCTTCCTCGACTTCCTGGTCGACCCCGCCGAGCGGGGGCACGGCCACGGCCGGTATCTGCTCCGATGGGGGTTCCGGGCGCTCCGCGCCCTCGGCTACGACCGCGTACGGCTCTGGGTGAGCGAGTCGAACTCCGTCGCCCGCCGGCTGTACGACTCGGTCGGCTTCGCGGCGACCCACACGACCACGATCTACCGTTGGGACCGGCCCGCGTCGTCGGCGCAGCCGCATTCGGCGGAGTAGGGGCACGTCGCGGGCATCCAGCCCGGGCACGGATCGAGCGAGCGGGGCGCCGACGCCGCGAGCGCTCCCTCGAGGCGATGGAGACGATCGCGCCAGAGGCGGGCGAACCGTGTCGGGGACGTCAGTCGCACCTCGAAGACGAGGACGCGCTCGGAGCCGAGCGAGGCCCGATCCCACCCGAGGAAGACCCATCCGCTCGGAGCCCCGACCGCCACGCACCTCAGCCCGAGCTCGAGCACGTACTGGGGGAATCGCTCGAGGATCGTCCCGGGGTTCGGCCGTTCCCACGCCCGCGTCACGCGCTCGATCCAGGGAGCCCCCCGGAAGCCGGCGACCTCCTCCTCGATCTCGTCCGAGCGCGGCGGGAGGCTCGCGACCTCCCCGACCGGCCCGGACTCCACTCCCGCGCGGATCCGCTCGTACAGGTCGGCCGGTGCGTTCGGGTCGCGGGGCGGCCGCTCCTCGGGCGGAGACCCCATCGTCCGGTCGAAGTACGTCCGCCGCAGGTAGAGCAGGTCGCGGAACCGACCCACCCGGGGAGGGACGACCGGGACGCGCGCCAGCCGGGCCGCGATCTCCTCCGCGACCTCGGGCCGATCCCGGACTCGGTTGACCTCCGCCAGGATCACCGACGGCTCGGTCGGCTCCGTCCCGGTACACCCGCAGACGTTCGCCTCGAGGAAGTCGCAGCCCCGCCCGAACCAGGGGCAGCGCGGCAGCCCGTCGGGGCTGCGCGCCGTCCACGCCGCGCGCAGTCGGTCCCGCCGTCGCCCGGCCTCGGACCGGATCGCCGCGAGGTCCCGCAGCTCGAGGTCGACCGCCTGGATGCCGGCGACCGCCTCCCCCTCGACCGCCGCCGCGATCAGCCGCCCGGCCGGCCGGTCGAGGAGGCTCGCGTAGATCGCGAGCTGCTCGACCTGGTCCGGGCGGGCCCCGATGAGATCGGCGGGAGGCACGACGACCGTGCCGGTCTTGAGCTCGACCGGAACGTCGGCGAGGACATCGACCCGACCCGCGATGCCATCGCGGCGCAGCCGGACCTCGCGCGGCCCGGCGGCGTCCAGCGCGAAGCCGAGCCGCCGGTGGAGCGTGCGCCCGAGGAGCATGCGGGCCACCCGCTCGGGCGCGATCGGGACCGGCGCCACCGCCTCCCAGTACGCCCGGCGCGGCGCGAGGAGGTCGGTCACGGAGAGGGCGGGCGGCGCGCCCTCCGGCGGCAGGCGCCGTCGGAGCTCCTCGGCGAGCTCGCGATCCTCCCGGACCTCGACCGCTGCGCGCCAGTCGGACCCGTCCCCGGCCGACGGATCGGGGACGCGCGGTTCGCCGGTCACAGGGCACCGCGGTCGGGAGGGGTCGGCCGTCTTTTAGTGCTCGTTCCCCTCGCGACGCCGTGACCGAGGCCGCGCGGCGCCCGCTCATCGTCGGGAGCGGCATCGCGGGACTGTACGTCGCGCTCCGCTGCCACGAGCTCGGACTGCGCCCGACCATCGTCACGAAGTCACGGCTCGAGGAGTCGAACACGCGCTACGCGCAGGGCGGCATCGCGGCCGCGATCGGACCGGACGACTCCCCGCGCCTCCACTTCGAGGACACGCTGAAGGCCGGCGACGAGATCGTCCACCGCGCCGCCGCCCGGCAGCTGACGAACGAGGCTCCGGCCCGGATCGCCGATCTCGTCCGCTACGGCGTTCCCTTCGACACCGTGGAGGGCCGGATCGCGCTGGGGCTCGAAGCGGCACACTCGCGCATGCGGACCCTCCACGCCGGGGGGGATGCGACCGGGCTCTCGATCGAGGAGGCGCTGCGGCGCCGCGTCCTCGCCGCCGGGATCGAGGCCCGCGAGCAGGTCGTCCTCCGCGCGCTCGGACCGGGGTCGCGCGACGGGCCGGCGGCCGTGCTCTCGGGGGCCGACGGCCGCGAGCTCGAGTTCGCGACCCCATGCCCGGTGGTCCTGGCCACCGGCGGGGCCGGCAGCCTGTTCCGCCAGAGCTCGAACCCGTCGATCGCGACCGGCGAGGGCGTCGCGATCGCCTTCCGGGCGGGCGCGCTCCTGGCCGACATGGAGTTCGTCCAGTTCCATCCGACCGCGTTCCACCGGGAGGGCGCCCCGCGCTTCCTGATCACGGAGGCCCTCCGGGGCGAGGGGGCCGTGCTCCGCAACGAGGCCGGCGAGCGGTTCATGCCCGCGGTCGACCCCGCTGCCGAGCTCGCGGCCCGCGACATCGTCTCCCGGGCGATCGACCGGGAGATCCAGCGCTCGCAGCATCCGTGCGTCTACCTCGACGCGACGGCGCTGCCCCGGGACCTGCTGTTCGCCCGGTTCCCGTCGATCTGCCACTTCCTCGCCACCTACGGCCTCGACCCGTCCCGGGACCCGATCCCGGTGTCGCCCGTCGCCCACTACATGATCGGCGGCGTGGCGACCGATCTGGAGGGCCGGTCGTCGCTCCATGGCCTCTATGCCTGCGGGGAGGTCGCGGCGACCGGCGTGCACGGGGCGAACCGGCTCGCCGGCAACTCGCTGCTCGAGGGGCTGGTCTTCGGCGAGCACGTCGCGCGCCAGCTGCTGCACCCCGCACCGGGCGGCCCCGCCCCGCCGGAACGGACGATCGAGACGGCGCTACCGGCCGGCGGCGGTTCGTCCGAGGAGCCGTCGCTCTTCGAGGAGGTGCGGACGATCCTCTGGAACGAGGTCGGCATCGTGCGGACCGGGGCGGGGCTCGGCTCCGCCGTGGAGCGACTGGCGGAGATCGCGGCCGCGGCCCAGCCGAATCGGCCGGGGAGCCCGCCCGGGCCCGTCGCCAACGCCGCGCTCGCGGGGCTGCTCATCGCCCGGTCCGCGCTGACCCGCACCGAGAGCCGGGGGGCCCACTACCGGGCGGACCACCCCCGCTCCCGGCCGGCGTGGCGCCTCCACGTGGGCGTACGCCTCCGACCGGGGGCGGAGCGCCCCCCGCGCCGCACGGACAAGCGTTAAGCCCGGCGCCCGGTCGTGCGTCCATGGACCTCTCGCTCTCGGCCGAGGAGCGCGATCTCCGGGACGCGGCGCGGCGGTTCGCCCGGGACGAGATCGCCCCGGTCGCGGAGCGGATGGATCGCGAGGACCATTTTCCCCGCGATCTGTTCCGCCGGATGGGCGAGCTCGGCTTCCTCGCGCCGACGGTCCCGACGGAGTACGGCGGTCTCGGACTCGCACCGATGGCGCAGGCGATCCTCCTCGAGGAGATCGCCCGCGTGAGCCCGGCCCTCGCCCTCAGCGTCGGGGCGCATTCGAACCTCTTCGCGGACAATCTCGCGCGGAACGGCACCGACGCTCAGCGTCGACGGTTCCTTCCGCCCATCGCCGACGGGCGGGCGATCGGAGCCCTCGCGCTCACCGAGCCGAACGCCGGGTCGGACGCGGTGTCGCTTCGGACCCGCGCCGAGCGGGACGGGTCGCACTACGTGCTCTCGGGCACGAAGCAGTTCATCACCAATGGGCCGGTCGCGGACTCGCTGCTCGTCTACGCGAAGACGTCCCCCGACTGGGGGGCCCACGGGATCAGCGCGTTCCTCGTCGCGCGCGACGACCCGGGCTTTGCCGTCGCGAAGAGCCTCGACAAGATGGGCATGCGGGGCTCGCCCACGGGCGAGCTCGCCTTCGATCGGTGCCGGATCCCGGCCGACCGGCTCGTCGGGTCCGAGAACGACGGGGTCCGGGTCATGATGAGCGGCCTGAACGTCGAGCGCGCCGTCCTCTCCGCGATCCCGGTCGGGATCATGGCCGAGTGCCTCGACCGGTCCCTGGAGTACGCGCGTCAGCGCGAGCAGTTCGGCCGGACGATCGGCCACTTCGAGCTGATCCAGGAGAAGCTCGCGAACATGAGCGCCGATCTCGACGCGTCCCGCCTCCTGATGTACGCCGCGCTCGGATCGGTCGTGACCGAGCCCCGTCGCATGGCGCCGGCCGCCGCGGCCCTGACGTTCGCCTCCGAGGCGTCGACCCGGGCGGCGCTCTCGGCGATCCAGCTCCACGGCGGGTACGGCTACATGCGCGACCTTCCGCTCGAGCGGCTCGCGCGCGACGCGAAGCTCCTCGAGATCGGCGCGGGGACGTCGGAGATCCGCCGCCTGTTGGTGGCACGCGAGCTCCTCGGCCCGGGCTTCGACGACTGAGGCCCGCGACCGAGGCGCGACTCGCGGAGCGCCCCCGGTCGGTCGCGGGTTCAGCACGCAGCGTATATAGGTGCCGGAACCCCTGCGACGGTCGATGGCCGGACGACCCCCGTCGGCCCCCGCCGCGGGCACCTCCTCCCTGCGCGTGGAGGTGCTCAAGGAGCTCCAGAGCCTCATCGACGACCGGGAGGTCCGGGACCGCCTCGATCGCGGACCGATCGGCGAGACCAAGGGGCGGGAGCACTGGGTCCTCCACCTCCTCCTGCGCGCCCAGGAGTCCCAGCAGGCGCACATCGACCTCCTGGTCGGGACCGCCTATTCGAACCTCCTCGCCCGGCTCCAGTCGATCGAGGATCGCGTCCAGCGCGTGGAGTCGGTGAGCCAGAACCTCGGCGACGAGATGAAGACCCGCCTCGAGGGAGTGGAGGCCACGCTCGTCGATCGGGTGACCCGGGAGGTCGGCCACGGGCTCGAGGCGGCGTCGGGCCATCTCAACGAGGCGATGCTCGCCAACCTGGAGGAGCGCTGGAAGCCGATCGGCCACTCCGTGGAGACGTTCTCCACCGCCTCCGGGCAGCTCACCAAGGACCTTTCGGACACCTACCGGGTCGCGACGCAGAGCCGGCTCCTGCTCAACGAGAACGCGCGCCGCATGATCGACCTCGGGCGGGACATCGTCGCGCTCGAGGATTCCCTCAAGCTGGCCCTCGCCAAGGTGCTCGAGGACGGCCTTCAGCCGCTCGAGGAGCGGATCGGCGCGCTCGAGGCCCGGCTCGGCGCCCCGGCAGAGGGGGACGCGGCCGCCAACGGCCGCACCGAGTCGTCCGGGGGCGCCTAGCCCCGCCGCGGTCGCTGCGATGCGCCTCTCGCCGCGCCATCCCCGGTACCGCAGCCTGCGTGTCCGTGCCGAGCTGGCGGAGCTCGCCCGACGCGGGGTCGTCGTCCCGGAGGGTCTCATCGCGCACGGCCGGGGCGAGGCGTTCGACTACCTGCTCGGGGAGCGCACCAGCCCGAGCGCCCGCCGAGCGGAACGGGTCGCGGCCACGTGGCTCTGGACCGCGGAACGGCCGGTGCTGAGCGTCAACGGCAACGTCGCCGCCCTCGCGGCCGAGGGCGTGGCGCGCGTCGCGCGCGCCCGGCCCGGGCTCGGGGTCGAGGTGAACCTCTTCCACCGCTCGCCGGCCCGGGCCGCCGCGATCGCACGCCGGCTGCGCGCGGCGGGCGTGCGGGAGGTCCTCGGCGTCCGTCCGACCGCACGGATCCCCGGCCTCCCCTCGGACCGGGCGCGGGTCGACCGTCGCGGGATCGCGGTCGCGGACGTCTGCGTGATCCCGCTCGAGGACGGCGACCGCGCCGAGGCGCTCCGCCGCCTCGGAAAGCGCGTAATCTCGATCGACCTGAACCCGCTCTCCCGGACCAGCCGGGTCGCCGACCTGCCGATCGTCGATGAGCTCACCCGCGCGCTCGACCGCATCGCCCTCGACCTCGCGGCCGGTCCCCCCCGCCCCCGACCCGCGGCGTTCGTGCCCGTCGACCGGGACGCCCTGCTCCGGGCGGCCCTCGCGACCATCGGCCGCCGGCTCAGGAGTCCGGCGGCGGTTCGGCGGCCGCGCGCGTGAGCGCAGGCGTGAGCTTCGGGGCGATCCGCTCCAGGAACTGGCGGTCGGAGGCGTCGTACGCCGCCACCCGGTCCCCGTCGATGTCGATCTCGCCGACGACCGCGGGTCCGTCCCGGATCGGGACCACGATCTCCGAGCGCGTCTCGGCGAAGCAGGCGAGATACTCCGGCGAACGCGTCACGTCGTCGACGATCACCGTGCGGTCCTCCCGGGCCGCCTGCCCGCAGATCCCGCGGGCGATCGGGATGCGAGTGTGCTCGGTCGCGGCCGGTCCCTCCCACGCCTCGAGGACCAGGTCGCTCCCGTCGACCCGGTACACGCCGACCCACCGGTAGTGCGGGAACGTCGCGCGCAGGAACCGGCAGGTCTCCGCGAGCGCCGCGCGCCCGGCGAGACGCCCGAGGATCGCGTCGATCTGGAGGAGGGACGGGGCGACCGCCCGCGACGGGACGGTCACGGGGCGGTCGCTCCGCGGCGCGGAAGGGAAGCGCCGAGGGGGAGATTTTCCCCCGGGACGGGTCGGCCGTTCCCGGTGTTTGAACTCCCGAGGCGAAGATCGCCACGAGCTTTCCAGACTCGCGCCGTACCGGACTGAGCCACCTCGGCACGCCCTCGCGTCAAGGACGGAGGTCGGGCGATAAGGTTAGCGGCGCGGCGGCGGCGTCAGCCGCCGACCGGATACCAGCCGCACCGGCCGCACCCGACGGCCCGGGCCTCGCCGGGGATCTCGGCGCCGCACTCGGGGCACGGGATCGGGGTCGGGACCGAGAGCGAGAGGCAGTCGAAGCAGCTCCCCTGCCGCCGATCGTCGGGCAGGAGCACCAAGTCCTTGCCGCAGAAGACACAGTGGGAAACGCGTTCCTCGGACGGGTCGAGCGCTCGAACGTCCGCGAAAGAAAGCATCGGCCCGCTCCACTTTCCGTCCGGTACATAAGCCCTCGCCGAGCGCGCGACGCGCGGGCCGCTCCGGAACGGTTCAGGGGTCGCGCCAGCGGGCCTTGACCGCCGCGATCAGGAAGAGCGCGACCGTGAACGCGACCAGGACGATCCAGTCGAGGACCGCGGTCGAGAACGAGAGCGGCTGGAGCCCGACCGCGCCCTGGACGAGCTCGGCGGCGTAGGTCGTCGGGGAGAAGCGCGCCGCGAACTGCGCCCAGGACGGCAGGTACTTCAGCGGGTAGTACACCGGGGGCAGCACCGTCAGGACGAGCGAGAAGATCGGGCTGAACGCCCAGGTCTCCCGGATGTCCTGGAAGTACGTGGAGAGCGTGAACGCGAACGCCGAGCCGAACGACCAGACCAGCAGGAGGACGCCGGTGAGGATCACGATCGAGGACGGCGTCGCGTAGCCGTAGTACACGAACAGGAGGACGAAGACGCCGAGGGCCGGCAGCGAGTAGACGAGCTCGGAGAGCGCCATCCCGGCGACGTAGACCGGCGCCTCGACCGGCGAGGCGATGACCACGTCCTGGAACTTCATGTCGTGCCGATAGTGGGTCAGGTCGGACTGGAGGCCCGTGCCGACGGAGAGCATCGTGAGGACCATCCCGCCCATCAGTCCGTAGGCGAGGTCCGCGCCCCGCGAGACGATCCAGATGAAGAAGAGGAACGAGAGCGGCTGGGCGATGATGCTCACGAGGTAGAACGGCTGCGTCCGGATCGGGACCAGCCCGTTGATCGTCACGAGCGTGCCGATCGAGCGGAGGCGGTTGCGCTCGCTCACGACTCCGCCTCCGCGCCCGGGGTCTCCTCGTCGATCGCGCGCCCGACGACCTCGAGGAAGATGTCCTCCAGTGTCACCGGTCCCATCGAGACCCGCTGCCCGCGCTCGAGCGCGGTGCGGGCGAGGTCCCGCGCCTCGGGCTCCCGGGCGAAGACGAGGGCGCCGCCCTCGATCGGGGTCACCTTCCCGTACGACGCGAGCTCCTCCGCCGAGTAGGCGCCCTGCACCGTCACGCGGAACGGGTACCGGACCCGCGACCGGAGGTCCTCGGGCGTCCCCGAGAGCGTGAGCCGCCCGCGTTCGAACAGCGCGAGTCGTGCGCTCAGCGCCTCCGCCTCGTCGAGGTAATGGGTGGTCAGGAGGATCGTCCGATGCTCCTGCGTCGCCCGTCGGACCGCGTCCCACACCTGGCGGCGCGCGATCGGGTCCAGGCCGGTCGTCGGCTCGTCGAGGAACAACAGGTCCGCGTCGGACGCGAGGACCATCGCGCACAGCGTCCGACGACGGAGTCCTCCCGAGAGCCGCTGCACGGGCCGCTTCCGGTATTCGGTGAGGGAGAGCTCCTCGAGCGCGGCGACGGTGCGCCGACGCGCCTCGACCCGGTCGAGGCCCCGGAGCTTGAGGTAGAGGAAGACGACCTCCTCGACGTTCAGGAAGTAGAGGGGCCGCGATTCCTGCGGCACGCACGCGATCCGCGACCGGATCTCCCGGGCCTGGTCCATCACGTCGTAGCCGAGCACCTCGGCGCGACCGGACGTGACCTCCAGCTGGGTCGCCGCGATCCGGACGAAGGTCGTCTTCCCGGCGCCGTTCCGACCGATCACCCCGAAGACGCGCCCGGAGGGAACGTCGAGCGAGAGCTCCGCGAGCGCGGGGACCCGGCCCGACGACCCCGGATAGACCTTCGAGAGGCGATCGGTGTGGATCGCGTTCGCCACGAGCGCGCCCGAGGGGCCGTCGACTCTTAACGACCGGGAACGAACCGCCCGGCTAGCTCAGGATCTCGGCGAGCCGACCGTCCGCCTGCGCATGCCGGATCTCGCGCGCGATGCGCCGACCCGTCGAGAGGCCGGGCTCGATCAGATCGGAGTACGGGCTGCCCGAGATGAACAGGTTCGTGCCGGCCACGATCCGAGTGGAGATCTCGAACACCTTGTACTCGAGGTCCTCGGTCATGATCCCCTCGATGCAGAACGGTCCGACCATGCCGCCGAAGAGCTCGATCGAGCGCTCGACGATGCGCGCCGCGACGTCGAACGCCTTCGGCAGGAGCGACTCGCGCAGGATCACCGGGACGTTGCCGGTGACGACGAACGTCGGGCGGATCCCGGCCTTCAGGAGCTCTTCCTGCGCGCCGAGCTTGTACAGTTCGTCGATGTTCGCCTCGTCCCGCCGGTCCATGCCGAGGAGCTCGAGGGCGCCGTTCGTGAGCCGGTAGCCGTGCTCGGTGATCGGCGAGTAGAAGAAGTGCATGTAGTAGCGCGTCCCGAGCACGTACTCCTGGATGACGTGCGGTCCCGTCGGGCGGAACTCCTCGAGCGCCTCGCGGTTCTTCGCGAGGTAGAAGCCCTTGCCGCCCTTGGCGCCGTAGTACTTCACGATCACCGGACCCGTGATCTCCTTCGGGTCCTCGTAGAGCCGCGGCATCGAGACCCCGGCCGACTCGAGCCAGTCGCGCTCCTTGCGCCGATCGGACTCCCAGCCGAGGACCGCGCGATTGCCGAAGACCGGGACGTCGATCGCGCTGAACGCCTCGGGCCCGAGGTACTCGACGAACGAACCGTGCGGCACGAGGATCGCCCCCTCGCTGCGCAGGCGCTCGGTCGCGGTCGGCAGGTCCTTTACGCGGGGGACGGAGAGGAACCGGTCCGGCCGGGCGAGCGGGAAGGCGTCGTAGAACTTCGGCGGCGGCCCGACACAGATCCCGAGCGTCGGCAGGCCCTCGGCGCGCGCGCCGTGGAAGATCTGGAGCGACGAGTGCGAACACAGGGTCGCGACGGTCGGGGTCCGCCCCTCGACGGAGGCGAGACGTTCCTGGGAGGCGAGAACTCTCCCCATATGGGGGAGTATCGCGACCCCGAGATAGCCCTTGCGCCGCGGCCGACTATCCGGAGCGGCCGGACGCCGTGGGGGACTCGAGGTCCCAGTACCACTTCACCCTCCGCGCGCCGGTTTCGGCGACCCGTCGCCGGATCTCGGGATCGACGGAGGCGTCGCGCACCAGACGACGCACTTCCTCCGGTCGACCGGTGGGCAATCGGTCGCTCAACCCCGACTCCTCGAGCACCGGCCGCAGGCCCTCGAGCGCGTACTGCCAGGCTTCCTCGCGGCGACGGACCGCGGTCGTCTGGGAGCCCGCGAACCGGTGGATCCCCAGCTCCTCCGCGGCGTGGTGGAGCTGCTCCGCCACGTCGCGGAGCTCGCCATCGACCCGCTCCTGATCGCGCCGGAGGTGATCGAACCGGTCGACGAGATCGCGCAGCCGGGTGGCGTCGGTCTCGGGCACGGTGCGGAACTCGGGGCAGATCGCCCGGAAGTCGCACCGGCTGCAGTGCCGGCCGGGCGTCGGCTCGTACGCCTGGGCCCGGATGCCGTCGCTCACGGTCCCGAGCCGGTCGTAGAGCCCGATCAGCACGTCCCGGGGGCGCGGCGCCGACCTCAGGGGCGTGAGCGAGCGGAGGTGGTAGAGGGTCAGGCCTTCGACCGGTTCGGTGTAGTTGCTCTCGACGAGCACCTGGTAGATCGAGAGCTGCTCCGACTCCCGCGCGTCCTCGCGGGAGAGCTCGCGCGACGTCTTGTAGTCGACGATCTCGAGTCCGCCGCCCGGGGTCCGATCGATCCGGTCGATGTAACCGTGGATCGCGATGCCATCCCACCGGGCCTCGAGATGTTCCTCGACCGAGACCGGGGTCGGGCGCTCGCGTTCGAGGCGGGTGTAGTAGCGATCGAGGAGCTCGCGGCCCAGCGCGCGGTAGCGCGCTTCCTCCTCGGGGGAGGTGTAGCCCTCGCTCGTCCACGAGCGGTCGTAGGCGGCGAGCAGCTCGTCGCGCGACATCGGCGCGGCCGTCCGGCCCCGCCCGGCCGCGCCCCAATCGTCGAGCGTTCGCTGCGACTCCGTTGCGCTCGCGCGCCGCGCGGCCGGGACGACGAGGGGACGGAGAAGTTCCTCGAGGACCGAGTGCACGACGCGCCCGAACGTGAAGTAGCCGCGCGGCGTCTCGGGGAGCCGGTCGACGTACAGGTACTTCCAGCGCAGGGGGCACTCGAGGTACGTCCGGTAGGACGAGTAGCTCAGCGGGGCCGCGACCGCCACGGGGACCGAGCCGCCCGGGAGTTCAAGTGGTTTCCGGGGGCCAAGGCCCCCGGCGCCCCGCGCCTCAGTGGCCGGCGGCCGCGATGTCCGCGACGTCCTTGACGTCCGCCTCGGGCGTGAGGTTCGTCCTCGCCTGAGGGTTCGTGAGGTTCTTCGGGAGGCCGAGGAGGTCGAGGAGCTCCTTGTAGTGGTTGCGGATCGTCACGGGCGTGACGTTCGCGACCGCCGCGATGCGGTCCTGGCTCCGGGGCTCGCCCATCAGGTTCGATGCGATGTAGATGATCGTCGCGAGGATCCCGTTCGGGAGCACGCCGCTCGTGGAGTAGACCTGCTCGACCTGTTCCAGGAGCGACAGCACCTTCTGGCGCACCTCCTTCGAGAGGTTCAGGTCCTGCGTGAACCGGACGAGGTAGTCCCGCGGCTCGACCGGCTTGAGGCCGAGCTTGAGCTCCCGCGCCAGGAGCGTGTACGCACGGCCGACCTCGATCTTGGTCGCCTTGGAGTGCGCGATGATCTCCTTCATCGTGCGGGGCACGTGGCACTGACGGCAGGCCGCGTAGACGCTCGCCGCGACGAGCGCGACGATCTTCTTCCCCCGGGTCGCCTTGTGCTCGAGCGCCCGCCGATAGATGTAGGTCGCGGATTCCTTGACCTCTCGCGAGAGCCCGAGGACGCCCGCGAGCCGGTTGAGCTCGCCCAGCGCTACGACCAGGTTCCGCTGATGGGTTCGGGCCGCGCGCAGCCGGTGGTTGAGCTTCCGAAGGTGGTAGAACTTCAGCGAGGTGTTGCGCGAGAGCGAGTTCCCCTGGAAGTCGCGGGTCGGAACGCCGATCTCGCTGAACAGGCCCTTGTCGGGCATCAGCGGCGAGATGACCGGCCCCCAGCCGCGCGCCTCGCGGCCGGTGTCTTCCTTCGAGCCGCGCTGACCGCGGTCACTGACGAGCGCGCTTGCGTCGACCACGAGCCCGCAGTCGGCACAGACGATCTCGCCCCGGATGTCGTCGCGGATCAGGTGGCTGGATCCGCAATTCGGGCAGACGTCGGAATCGGGGGGCGAGACCGCCGCCGGGGACGACGGGGTCGAGGCGGTCACCGGCTTGCGGGCCGGCTTGGAGTTCGAGGTGCGCGGACGCGCCGTGGACGGGGTGGTGGGCGTCATGGTTTTGTACGGCGCCTAACCGATGGCTCGTATATATAACTTAAGCCAGCCGTTGTCACGCTTGTCGGTTACATACGCTACACCATGCCGAGGCCTAGCACGCCCCGGCGGGGTCGGCGGCCCCGCCCGGGGGCGCCTCTCGCGGCCTCGGCACGGCGGGGTTCACCATTCCGGCAGTTCCATTAGGTCCCGTTCGTACCGGCACCCCTTCGGCCATGTCCGCGCCGCCACCCCTCGCCCACAACCCGAACTTCCACCGGCTCTGGTCCGCGCGGGCGATCTCCCGGTTCGGCTCGTCGCTCGGGTACGTCGCGCTGCTCTGGCTGACGTTCGCCGAGACGAACTCCGCGCTGGCGGTCGCCTACGTCGGGCTCGCCGGCTTCGTCCCGACAATCGTGGTCGGGATCTTCAGCGGCGCGCTGGTCGACCGGTTCGAGCGCCGCCGGGTCATCGTCCTCTCGACCCTCGGCCGCAGCGCGGCGATGGGGGCGCTCGTCCTCCTCCTCTACGTCGGGGGCTTCCACCTCGCCTTCGTCCTCGTGGCCTCCCTCGTCTTCTCGGCCTGCGCGACGTTCTTCGCGCCGGGGAGCCAGGCGCTGCTGCCCGAGATCGTCGACCGGGGCTCGCTTGCGAACGCGAACGGCCTCTTCGAGTCGACCGAGGCGATCGCGGGCATCGCCGGGAACGGTCTCGGCGGAGGACTGGTCCTGGCCGTCGGGGCCGTCCCGACCCTCGGCATCGACGCCGCCTCGTACCTCGTCGGCGCGATCCTGGTCGCCCTCATCGCCGTCGCCGCCGCGAGCCCCCGCCCGTCGGACGGCGGCTCCCGGCCTCGGATGTGGGACGAGGTCCGTGAAGGGTTCGCCTACCTCCGGAACGCGGTCGCGCTGTTCGAGCTGACGATGCTCGCCCTCGTCCTGAACTTCCTGATCTCCGTCTTGCTCACGTTCATCGTCGTCTACTCGACGAGCCTCCTCCACGGCTCCGCCGTGGTCTACGGCCTGCTGGAGGCGTGCCTCGCGGGCGGCTACGGCGTGGGTGCGCTCCTCGTCGGCCGGTTCGGGCTCACGCGGCACACCGGGGCCGTGTGGATCTACTCTACGTTCGCCCAGGGAGCCCTCCTCGTCCTCATGGTGCTCGTCGCGCGGGTGCCGGTAGCCCTGCCCGCCTTCCTCGCCTTCGGCGTGCTCCAGGGGCTCGCGAACGTCACCTGGCTGAGCTCGGTCCAGGCGACCGTCCCCGAGCGGCTCCAGGGGCGCTACTTCGCGATCGACAACGCGCTGAGCTACGCCGCGATCCCGCTCGCCCAGATCGTCGGGGGCGTGTTGATCGCCTTCTACGGGGTCAGCCCCACGCTCCTCGCGGTCGGTCTCGCGACGCTGGCCGCGGGCGTGGGGGCCCTCTTCCTGCGCGAGCTCCGCCAGTACGGCTACGACCCGTCGGCCCGGACGGCGTGAGCCCCTGCGGGGGAGGGCCGGCTCACGCCGCGGTCGCGGTGAACTGGCAGCCGCGCGCGGCGTGCTTGGTCGGGTCGGGCTTCGAGACCTCCCAGCGCTGACCGAGCCGCGTCTCGAAGACCGTCCGAAGGAGCTGCGGGCAGATCATGCGGCCGATCTCGGGCGAGTCCGGGGTGCAGGCGAAGCACCCGGTGACCCGCAGCGTGAGGGGGCGTTCCTTGAGGACCGCGAGGTGGCCCATCGTGTGGGCGTCGTAGTACTGGGCGAGCGACCGCGCGACCTCCTCGGGGGTCCGCCCCTCGACCTTCTCCGCGATCTCGCGGCCGAGCTGCCGGGAGATCACCTCGATGAGCTCGGGGAGGTGGAGCCGGAACTCCTTCACGCCCGAGGCGCGCATCCCGAGCCGTGCAATCTCCTTGAGGCGCTGGAACGGGACTGCTTCCCGCCCCGCGGCGACCGGCAGGACGGCGGCGGGCGGGCTCTCGAGCTCCACGAACCGCGCCTCCGCGCGCTCGGCGGGGGTCCACAGCCGGCGGTGGTAGTCGCGCGCGAGCTGGACGAACATCGGCGCGGACGACCAGAGCGCCACCTGCTCCTCGCCCGTTCGACCGAACCCCTCCTCGCTCGACACATAGACGAGCGCGCCGGACCGGTCGATCACGACCGACCGGTTCGTCACCGGGTGGTGCGCGTGGCGCAGCTCGGAGAGGGAGGCCAAATGCTTCGCGTCGACGAGGTTCGGGGCCACGACTTCGGTGACGACGCGGACCTTGACGCCGCGCTGGCGCGCCTCGCCGAGCGCCCGGTCCATTCCGCTGTCGATGATGCTCATCAGCGATCGGCCGCTCGCGCTCAGCAGGACCGAGGAGCGCGCCGTGCCGAGGCGCTTCAGGAGGAAGCGATGGATCGCCTCCCGGCCCTCGAGGACGGCGAACTTGCGGGGGTCGCGCTCCTCGAACTCCGTCTGCACGTTCTCCCAATCGGTGAGGATCTTGCCCTTGTCCTGTTCGAGCCGCCGGACCCGTTCCGAGGCGCGCCGGATCCACCGGTCCAGGAGCTCGACCGGGGGCGTCGCCTCGAACCGCTGCGGCCGCCCGCCCGTCGCCCGGAGGAGCCCCTCCTGCGTCAGCTGGCGGATGATCCGGTACGACTCGACGCGGCTCACCGCGCTCAGCCGTCCCAGCTCGCTCGCGGTCTGCGATCCGGCGCGGCAGGCCCCGAGGTAGACCCGGGCGGCCTTCTCGGGGATCCCGTGCTGCCCCAGGAGCTCGAGCAGGTCGGACCCCGGCCGCCCCACGGTTCGTTGAGCCGACGGCGGGTTAAAAGGGGCCCGGAGCGCCGCGCCGACTCAGAGGGCGGCCTGGAAGTCCTCGACCGTGAGGGGGTACGGGACCTCGGCTCCGCCGGCGCGGGCCTTCAGGACCTCGCGCGCGAGCAGCCAGTAGACCGTCGCGAGCGCGACCCGGCCCTTGTTGTTGGCCGGGATCACGAGGTCGACGTTGCGGGTCTCGTTGTTCACGTCGCACAGCCCGACGACGGGGATCCCGATCGAGACCGCCTCGCTCAGGGCCTGCTGGTCGGTCGCGGGATCGGTGACGAACAGCACGTGCGGCTCGAAGTACTCCGCCAGGTTCGGGTTCGTGAGGCATCCGGGGACGAACCGCTCGGCGAACGAGACCCCGCCGATCGTCTTCGCGAACACCCGGACCGGCTTCTGCCCGTACTGGCGCTGGGAGACGACCAGGAGCTTCTCGGGAGGATAGCGGTTCAGGAAGCTCGCCGCGAACCGGATCCGCCGGTCCGTCTCCCGCACGTCGAGGACGTGGAGCCCGTCGAACCGGACCTTGTAGATGAAGCGGCGCATGCTCGCCGACTTCTGCTGGGTCCCGATGTGGACCCCCGCGGTGAGGTACGTCTCCTCGGGGACCAGCAGCTCGCCCGGGCGGATGTCCTGGCCGTCCGTGGCGGCGACCCGCTCGTCCGCGATGACCTCGTCGTCGGCCAACCCGTCTACCTCTCGGTGGCGCGGGCGAGCCGAAGGAGTTCATTTAGCTTTGCCACCCGCTCCCCGCCGACCACGCCGCACTTCAGGCCCCGGGCGCCCGTCCCGAGCGCCACGTGCGCGAGCCACCCCTCGGGGACCTCACCGGATCGGTGGGACGTGATCGTCGAGAGCCCCGACGCGCGGGCCAGGTCGACGGTCGCGAGGGTGTCGGTCAGCGTGCCGACCTGGTTGACCTTGATCAGCACCGAGTTCGTCGCCCGGTGCTCGAGGCCGGTCGCGAGCCGGGTCACGGACGTGGTGTAGAGGTCGTCGCCGACGACCTGGCACTTCGATCCCACGGCGCGCGTCACCGCGGCGAAGTCGTCGAACGCGCGCTCGTCCAGCGGGTCCTCGAGGTACGCGAGGCGATACCGGTCGACCAGCTCTCCGACGAACGCGACCTGTCCGTCGGGGGTCAGCGCCCGGTCGCGGTAGCGGTACTGGCCGTCCCGGAAGAACTCGCTCGCCGCGAGGTCGGACCCCGGGTGGACCGAGAGATGGAGCTCGTCCCGGACGCGGTCGCACGTCGCCGCCATCAGCTCGAGCGCCTCCACGCTCCCGAGCGGCGCGACCCATCCTCCCTCGTCCCCGCGCCCGAGCGCCGCGGTCGGGAACCGCCGGTGGAGCTCCTCCCCGAGAAGCCCGTGGACCCGCAGCGCGGCCCGAACGGAGTCGGCGGGATCGGGGTTCTCGGCATAGGCGATGAATTCCTGGAACTCCGGCCCACCGATCGCGTGGACGCCGCCGTTGAGGCAGTTGCCGACGATCGCCGGGAACGAGCGCCCGTCGACCCCCGGCCGCGCCAGCACCTTCCAGAGCGGCCGTCCGACCTCGGCCCCGAACGCCATCGCGGTCGCGACCGAGATCGCGGTCGCGGTGTTGCCCCCGATCCGCGAGAAATCCGCGGTGCCGTCCACCTCGTGCAGCGCCCGGTCCACCGACCGCTGATCCGCCGCGTCCAGCTCCAGGAGGCCCGGCGCGACCCGCTGGGCGGCCGTCGTCAGCGCCTCGGGCACGCCCCCCGCGGGGAATGCCCGGACCTCGGTCGCGCCGGTGCTCGCCCCGCTCGGCGCGCCCGCTCGGGCATGGGCGCCGGAATCGAGCGCGACCGTCGCCTCGACCGTCGCCCGGCCCCTGCTGTCGAGCAGCGGGGCCACGACGACGGAGGTGATCCGGCTCACGACCCCTCCACGAACTCGACCAGGACCCCGCCGAACGTCGACGGATGCGCGAACCCGACGCGCCGACCGCGGGCGCCCGGCCGTGCCCGTTCGTCGACCAAGCGTCCGCCGCGCGACCGCACGTCGGCGAGCGCCGCGTCGACGCTCGGTACGCGAAAGGCGAGGTGGTGGACGCCGGCCCCGCGGCTCTCGAGGAATCGGGCCACGGGACTCCCGGACTCGGTCGGCTCGAGCAACTCGATGTGCGTGTCGCCGACCGAGACGAACGCGACCCGGACCCGGTTCGACGGCACGACCTCTGGATTCGCCTCTGGGGCGCCGACGACCGGTCGCCATTGCTCGATCGCCGCGGCGAGGTCGGGCACCGCGATCCCCACGTGATCCAGCTGCATCGTCACCGCCCCTAGAACGCCTTCGACGCAGGCTGTTCGCCGAACGCGCGGCGCCACACGTCCGCGATCTCGCCGAGCGTCGCACCGGCCCGCACGCCGGCGAGGACGTGAGGCATCACGTTCTCGCCCGCGTCGGTCGCCCGTGCGAGCGCGCCGAGCGCCGTCTCGGTCCGGGCGCGGTCCCGACGGGAGCGCCACCGGCGCAACCCCGCGACCTGGGCCCGCTCCTCGGCGGGCGTCACGCGCTGCACGGCGACCCCGCGGCGTCCGTCGCCGGGGAACAGAGTGAACGAGGGATTCCCCTCGGTATGGGCGTTGACCCCGACGACCCGCTCCTGCTTCGCCTCGCGGGCCCGGGCGATGCGGTAGGCTTCCCGGGAGATCTCCGCGGCGAAGAACCCCCGCTCGATGGCGGCCGGAGCGCCCCCCATCGCCTCGATCCGATCGAGGTAGCTGCGCGCCTCCCGTTCGATCCCGTCGGTCAGCCACTCGATCTCGTAGGCGCCGCCGAGGGGATCCACCGTGGACGGGACGCCGGATTCCTCCGCCAGAATCTGCTGGGTCCTCAGCGCGAGCCGGGCCGAGGACTCGGTCGGAAGCCCGAGCGCCTCGTCGAGCGCGTTCGTGTGCAGCGACTGGGTGCCCCCGAGCACGGCGGAGAGCGCCTCGAGCGTGGTGCGCACGACGTTGAGCTCGGGCTGCTGCGCGGTCAGGCTCGAGCCGGCGGTCTGGGTATGGAACCGCAGCTGCTTCGACCGGGCCTGCCGGGCGCCGAACGTCCCCTGCACGATCGACGCCCAGAGGCGCCGCGCGGCCCGGAACTTCGCGATCTCCTCGAGGAAGTTCCGGTCCGCCGAGAAGAAGAACGAGAGCCGGGGGAGGAACTCGTCGAGGTCGAGCCCGCGCTCGCGGACGGCGCGGACGTACGCCATCGCGTTCGCGATCGTGAACGCGACCTCCTGGACGGCGGTCGCGCCCGCCTCCCGCAGGTGGTAACCGGACACGGAGATGTAGTTCCACTGCGGCATCTCGCGCGTCGCGAACTCGATCAGGTCGACCGCGAGCCGCATCGAGGGCGCGGGCGGGTAGATGTACGTGCCCCGCGCGACGTACTCCTTGAGGATGTCGTTCTGGACCGTCCCCCCGAGCCGCGCCCGCGGGACCCCGCTCTCCTCGGCGACCGCGACCAGGAGGGCGGTCAGGATCGGAGCGGTCGCGTTGATCGTCATCGACACGGTCGCCCGGTCGAGCGGAAGCCCGTGGAACAGCGTGCGCATGTCCCCGAGCGATGCGATCGGGACCCCGCATCGACCGACCTCGCCCACGGCGCGCGCGTGGTCGGAGTCGTAGCCGTTCTGGGTCGGGAGATCGAACGCGACGGAGAGGCCGGTCTGACCGCCGCGCAGGAGGAAATGGAAGCGGCGATTGGTGGCCGCGGCGCTCCCGAAGCCCGAGTACTGGCGGAACGTCCACAGCCGGCCGCGGTACATCGTCGGCTGGATGCCCCGGGTGTACGGGTACTCGCCCGGGAAACCGATCGTGTCCAGGAACGTGGAATCCGGATCGTCCGGAGGTCCCACGAGGAGCGGGAGCCGCCCCGCGTCGAGCGCCTCGCCGAGGGTGCCGCGGGCCTCGCGCTCCCACCGCTCGCGGCCCGTGGGCGGGAGGGACGGCCGACGCGACCGGGCCATGTGCCTTCGACTCGAGCGCGCTCTTAACCCTCGCGCACCCCGACCAGCGGCGCGAGCGCCGTGAGGTCGACCTCGGCCCACGCCACCGGCACCGGCACCCCGATCGAGACGAGCGTCGCCGGGTGCACCTCGCCGAGCTCGGCGACGATCTCGCCCGCGAGCCGGGCGCGGGCGGCCCGCCCCGGGATCGTGCCCGGGATCTCGGCCGGCTCCCGGACCGCGCGGACGTCCAGGGGCCGGAGCAGCGCATCGACGAGCGCCGCGGCGTCGGCGAATCCGGCCCCCTCGGCGGCGATCAGCGCCCCCGCGTGGTAGCGGGTCGACGCGCCGGGCTCGGCATCCGGGTCCGGGACGACCACCGGACCGACCTCCCCGATCCGCTGCGGGTATCCGCGGCGCGTGTTGTGGCGGAGCACCTCGAGGTGCGACAGCAAGAGCCGGTCACGGATCGACGAGAATTCCGCCGAGACCGGGTTCGTCAGCCGAAGGGGTCGGGCGCCCCCGACGCGGGCGACCGCCTCGTCCGATACGAGCAGCGACGTGTACGGCGGAACGTGGCCGAGCCCGAGGAGCGCGATCGCGAATCGGCGACGGAACCCCGTCTCGGGGCGCCGTCGGCCCCGGGTCCGGCTCGGCGGGACGACCCCGTCCTCCGGGCGTAGCGGCTCGGCGAGGATCGCATCCTCCGCGACGTCGACCTCCGTCGCGAGATCGGGGCGCCACGGAGGAACGTCGACTCGCCAGCCGCCGGGATGCGGGTGCGCCGATAGCCGCGCGCGGGCGAGGCGGTGCTCGACCTCGTCGGCCGGGAACCCGACGCCCGCGAGCGAGCGCAGGGTCGCGGACGCCAAGACCACCGAGCGCGGCGCGACGATCGACCGGCCGTCGCCGGCGAGGGGTCCCCCGCCGTGGACCGGCACCGGCGTCGCGCTCCAGCCCCGGCTGAGGAACACGACCGAGAAGAGCCCGAGGGCCTCGGAGACCGCCCGCTCCCGCGTCCCGGTGGACTCGAGGAGGAGACGACGGTCGCCCTCCCGCGCCTCGCCGCCGGCCCGGCTGTTGAGGATCGGCGGAAGGCTCAGCACGGTCCCGACCGCGTCGCGGATCGTCAGACACCGGGGACCGTCGCGACCCAGCGCGCCGAAGCGCGCGGCCATCGGATGCCGATCGAAGAAGTCGGTCCCCCGCATCTCCTCGGTTCCGTCGAGCGGGACGAAGCGCACCTCCTCGATCGGTTCGAGCGTGTACCGGAACGGAGCGGTCAACCGGTCGAGCGGATAGAGGCCGAGGCTCGACGCCCTTCGGTCGCGACCCACCGATGCGTGCAACAGCTCCTGGAACCGGATCGCCTCCTCGAGCGTCCCCGCGTCGATCCCGGCGTCGGTCGGGGCCGTCACGACCAGCCCGGCGATCGCCGGGCGGAGGCGGCCGACCGAGGGGTCGACGTCGAACGCGAGCGCCGGGTCCGGAGCGTCGACGATCGGGATCCGGGGGAGTCCGTGGGCGGCTCCCGAGAGGCCCTGCAGGCACAGCGCGAGGCCCCCTTCGGACAATAGGTCGAGCCGGTCCGGGGTCACGGAGACCGACAGGGTCTCCGCGTCCCGGCTCTCGAGCTCCGCCTTCGACGGGAAGAGGATCTCCTCGAGCTCGCGGTCCGAGAGGGGTCGGGGGAGCAGGCCGTCGACGCGCGCCCGGCGCAGGACCGACTGCGGCAGGTCAGGCACCCCCGGCGAGATGCTCGAGGTCGTCGTCGTACAGCTCCCGCAGATCGTTCCGGCCGAGCGCGACCAGCGCGAGCCGGCCGATGCCGATCCCCCAGGCGGCGACCGGGACCTCGACCCCGAGGGGGCGAAGGACCTCGGGCCGGAACAGGCCCCCCGGAAAGATCTCGATCCACCCGAGGCGCGGATGACGGACGTACCCCTCGACCGACGGCTCGGTGAACGGGAAGTAGCTCGGCCGGATCTTCATCTCGCGGATCCCGATCGCCTCCGCGAGCGCGCGGAACATCCCGATGAGCTCGCGCATCGAGGTGCCCTCCTCGCCGAGGATCCCCTCGCACTGGGCGAACTCGATCCCGTGCCGGGCGTCGACCTCCTCGCGCCGGTAGTTCCGATCGAGGGAGTACATCCGGAACGGCGGCTTGGGGCGGGCGGCCAGGAACCGCGCCGAGACGGCCGTCGTCTGCGACCGGAGGACCGGCCGGGCCGCGACCGCGGGATCGTACGGGGTCCCCCAACCGGGGCCGATCGGCCGGTCGTCCCCCGGCATCGCCCGGCCCTCGTGCACCGCCGCCACGCGCGCCAGGAGCTCGGCCGGGGGCGCTCGTCCCCGGACCCCGTCGACCGACAGCGCGTCGTGGATCGAACGGGCCGGATGGTCCTGCGGCATGAACAGCACGTCGTTGTTCCAGAACTCGGTCTCGAGCAGCGGTCCGAGCGCCTGCTCGAATCCCAACCCGACCAGGATCTCCTCGAACTCCTCCAGCCAGAGCGAGTACGGATTCGGACGCGCGCCGCCCCGGTAGGGCACGGGGGCCCGCACGTCGTAGGGACGGAACCGATGGTCCCTCCAGCCGCCGGACGCCAGCAAGTCCGGGGTCACGGATCCGAGGAGGACCTCGTCGTCCGCCTCCAGCGCAAGCCGACGCCCTTCCTCGGACGGCGCCCAGCGCTTGATCGATCGACGCTCCGTGCGGACGAGCCCGCGGCGCTCGAGCGCCGCGACGATCGCTTCGTCGACGTCGTCGTCCCCCCGCGCGACCTGGGCGAGGACGGTCTCCTCCGGAAGGGAGTCGGGGGCGGTCGTCGCCCCCGCGAGACGGAACGGAAGGCCGTCGGCGAGCACGCGTCGACGGCGGAGGATCCCGATCGCCGCGGACCGCTCGGTCTCGTCGAGCCCGATCGACGCCGCGGCGTCCGGCGTGAGCTCGCCGCCCGCCCGGGCGAGCGCCGCGAGGAATCGGCGTTCGGGCAGGCCATCGCGCCGTGCCGACTCGCCCCGGGGGGTCAGGTGGAGGGCGACCCGGTGCTCCTCCTCGACGGTCGCGAGGTGCTTCGCGCGCAGCCGCTGGAGGCTTCCCCGCACCTGCTCGGGAGAGAGGGAGAGCTCCGACCCGAGCGCCTCCTCCTCGACGGGCGGACCCTTCGCCTCGCGGAGGGCCTGCAGGACCCTGCGTTCCGGAGCCGAGAGGGTGAGGCCGACCGGGCCGTCCGACGCATCCGGCGTCGATGCATCGGGCACGGAGGCGTGGGAGGTCGGAATCCGATTAAGACTTTCGCCGGCGGCGGACGGGCCGCGGTCCCGCTCGTCAGGTTTCGGGCGCGTCGGGCGGGTCCGGCTCCGGCGGGGCCGGGTCGGCCGCGGCGGGGGCCGCCGCGTCGTCCGGCGGCGGGCCGGGAGACTCCGGCGGCGGGGCCGGCGCGGGAGGCGCCGGCGGGGCGACCGCGGCCGGCGGCATCACCGGGGGCGCCGGCGGGAGCCCAAGCGCCGCTCCGACCACGATCGCGACGGCCATGATCGCGGCATACAGTACGATGCTCGTCGGGTACTGCGCCAGGGGGGCCAGCCACGGGGCGAACCCGAGGAGGTTCACCGAGATCGTCGTCGCGGCCGAGCCGTAGTAGCCGTCGCTCTCGACCACCACGTTCGCGACCGCGGACGAACCGAGATAGCACGCCTGGACCGAGAACGAGGCGGCGACCGACCCGGAGTCGTTCGAGCGGACCGTGGACGACCCGAACGTCCCCGAGCACGGTCCCCCGAGCCCCGTGGAGTCGAGCGACACGACCACCGGGAGCGACGCGATCGCCGCCCCGCTCGACGCGTTCGTCACGACGGCCGTGATCGAGACGGAGCCGCCGGGCGCGATCAACGTGGGCGATGCGCCGATCGACACATCGACGAACGACGCGACGAGGTGCTCGTACAGGTTCGTGGCGTCCGGCGATCCCCAGCCGGTGACCGCATCCCAGCCGGGGCCGGCCGTCGCGACGCAGTTGGCGCCCGACGTGATGTCGTGGAACGACGGATGACCCGAGGTCGTGCCGGTCGCGATCGAGTAGAGCGCCGGGGTCAGGAACCCGAAATTGGAGCCATGGAGCGCGTCCATCTCGGCCACGGTGCCCGCCCAGAGCGGGGAGGCGAAGCTCGTCCCCGCGCCGGCGAGCATCTGGCCGTCGAAGTAGAGGAAGTTGTACGCCGCGGTCGCGGCGACGTCGGGCATCCCGCGGTATCCGCCGGCGGCCTCGATCGGAGCGGCGGCGGAGCCGACGAGCTGCCACGAGGGGGCCTTGTAATCGACCGAGTATCCACCGCCGCTCTCGGACCAACCGGTCTCATTGAAGCCGCTGATCGACCCCAGCACGCTGCGATCGAGGGTGACGGAGGTGCCGCCAACGGCGACGACCTGGGTGGACGCCGCGGGGTACTCCGGCTGGGCCGTGCCGCTGCAGCCCCCGCCCGAGCTCGGCGCGTCGCCGCCCGTGTCGCCCGTCGCGGCGAAGAGGGAGATGTGCTCGTCGGTGGCCGTCTGGAACGCGCTCTCGAATGCGATCTGGTAACTCGGGTCCTGACCGTCCGCGGAGCCGAACGACATCGAGATCACCGCGACGTTCGGCACGTCGTGCGGGTCGACCGCGGTGTCGATCGCGTCCTCCATCGCCGCATCGGTCGGCGAGTATCCGTCCTCAGCCGGCCCCGGGGGCGCGTAGACGGCGTCGAGGGTCGCTCCGGGCGCCATCGAGCCGGACCACTCGATATCGAGCGTCATTTCCCGCGACCCGTTGCTCGGGTCGTTCACCGCGCTCGGCCCGGGGCTGGGGGCCGAGTCGATCGGGTACGGGACCACGGTCGCGGTCGGAAACTCGGTAGGGTAATCGTCGGCGAAGAACGTCGAGAGGTCCGAAGGATCGTACCCCCAACCCCAGAGCAGCAGGACGATTCCCTTCCCGGTCGCGTACGTCGGGGAGGCGGTCAGGTTGTACAGCCCCGACACATCGTAGATGTCCCGGGCATCGGTCGGGGTCACCAGGTTCGCGGGGTTCTGATCGGGCCCGACCGCGGCGGCGCGGGGGCTCGCGGCCGGAAGGTACGGAAGCGAGAACGCGGTCAGCCCGGTCTCGAGGCCGCTGACGGCGGCGACCTCGCCGGCGAGGGGCGCGGGGAGCGACGGTGCCGAGCCCGGATAGCTGACGGCCCGACCCTCGTAGACGCCTTGGAGGAGCGTCGTGCCGAACGCTGCGCCGACGGCCGCCGCCGTCCCGGTGAGGCTCAGCGAGAGCCGATTGGGCCACGCGTGGAGGACCGACAGGCCCCGGGACTCGAAGTACTGTTCGGCGGCCCCGTACGCGCTCGCCGACAGGCCGTACGCCGCTCCGACCTGGGCCTCGGTCATCGCCGGAGCCCCGGTGTCGACCGGGTCGTAGAACGACGCGTTGGGGGACTCGAACGTCACGACGACCTCGACGGACCCGGTCAACGGCACGACGTCCGTCGCCCCGGCGGCCAGACTGGCCGAGTACCCGGCGCGGGTGGCGAACGGCGCCAGCGCAGGATCGTCCTCCCAGGTCAGTCCGGGCGAGGCGCGCGCGGTCCCTGTGACCGTGACCAGGAGTCCCGAACCGAGCAGGACGGCGACCACGGCCACGGCGATTCCGACCCCGAGCCGCGGGGGCGCCCGACGGGGAGCCATCCCGGAGTGAGGGGCCCTTCGGGCGTCAAAAAGCTTGGCCCAGCGTCGGGCCATGTCAGCTTCGGATGGGCGCGGTGTACCCGGCGGGGAGGTGGAACGACTCGGGACCTCCGAACGGGTCGGGTCGAGGTCCGGTGGCCTCCTGGCGCCGCGCGGAGAGGTACCGGTCGATCGCGTCGGCGGCCGTGGTCGCGTTGCCCATCGCGTAGACCACCGAGCGACCCCCGGTGGCGAAGATCCCCGGGACCGCGGTGGCGAACCCCGGCCCTCCGCCCTCGGGCCACCCTTGGCTCGTGAGCTTGAGCGCGAGTTCGGGGCCCAGCCCCTCGAGGTCGGCCTGTTGGCCCACGGCCACGATGACCGTGTCGCACGCGATCGTCTCCTCGGAACCGGGCACCGACACCGGCGTCCGGCGGCCGCCGGCGTCCGGCGGACCCAGCTCCATCGTCTGAACCGTGAGGCCCTCGACGTGACCGGTCCCGATGATCCGGACGGGGGACTTGAGGAACCGGAACTCGATCCCTTCCTGTTCCGCCCCGTGGATCTCCTCGGGGTCCGCCGGCATCTCGTCGCGCCCGCGCCGGTAAACGAGCGTCACGTGGCCGCCGTGAGACTCCCGGAGGGCGCTGCGTACCGAGTCCATCGCGACGTCCCCACCCCCGACCACCACGACGCTCTTCCCGACGGTGACGGCGCGCCCGTGGTTCAGGTCCTTCAGGAACTCGAGGGCATGGAGGACTCCCGGAAGCTCCTCGCCCGGGACGCGGAGCGATCGATGCCGCGGGGTCCCGACGGTGAGGAGCACCGCCTGGTACCCGTCCTGGAGCAGGTGATCGAGCGGGACATCGTGACCGATCTTCGTGTCGCGGACGAACGTCACGTCGAGGTCGCGGTAGCGCGCCCGGTCGACCTCGACGTCGGCGTCGGTCATCCGGTACGCGGGGATGGTCTGCATGAGACCGCCGACCCGATCCTCCATCTCGTAGACCGTAACCGAGTAGCCCCGTACCCCGAGCTCCCAGGCGGCCTGCATTCCCGCCGGACCCCCGCCGACCACAGCAACCCGCTGGTCCTTCGGTCGCGAGGCGACGTAGGCCAGGTCGCTCGCCCCGAAGTCGAGCGCCGCGCGCTTCAGGTGACGGATGGCGATCGGGACGCCCTTCTTCTTGACGACGCAGGCATCCTCGCAGTAGTGGTAGCAGACCTTGCAGAGGCACGTGGCGAGCGGGTTCTCTCGCAGGGTCACGCGCGCCGCGCCGTCCCAGTCCTCGACCGCGATCAGCCGGATGTACTCCCGCGCGTCCTGCGAGATCGGACACGCCTCGACGCACCAGGGCCGACGGCATTGGATGCAGCGCTTCGCCTCCAGCACCGCGTCCTGCTTCGAGTAGGCGTGGAGCACCTCCCGGAAGTCCGCCGTCCGCGCCTCCACCGGGGCCTCGGGGACCGGTACGCGCACCGGGTTGAGCTTGGGCGGGACGACCTTCGGCGCGACGGCGACCTCGGGCGGCATGGACGATGAAACTAGCCCGCGCCGCCGATATAGCGCTTGGCGAGCTCGGCGCCGGACCCCGGCGACGGCCCCGCCGCGGGAGAAAACTATAGGTGCCTCACCGGACCCTAGGCGGCCGCCGTTCGCGCGGCGGGGTACACCATGGTGCTCGATTCGCTGGGCAAGTCGCTCCGCGGCGTGCTCCAGAAGATCGCCCGGGGCTCGACGGTCGACGAGGCGCTCCTTGCGGAGGTGGTCCGGGACATCCAGCGGGCCCTCCTCCAGGCGGACGTCAACGTCCAGCTCGCGCTCGAGCTCACGCAGCGCGTCCGGCGCCGGGCGACCGAGGAGAAGCCGCCCGCCGGGGCCAGCCTCCGCGATTTCCTGATCCGCATCATCTACGAGGAGATCCGCGGGATCCTCGGGAAGGAACGGCCGTTCGAGCTGAAGCCGAAGAAGATCCTGCTCGCCGGACTCTTCGGCCAAGGCAAGACGACGACCGCCGGCAAGCTCGCGCGCTACTTCCAGAAGCGAGGCGTGCGCGTGGGGCTGGTCGCGGCGGACGTCCACCGCCCGGCGGCGATCGACCAGCTCGAGCAGCTCGCGAAGAAGGTCGGCGCGGAGTTTTACGCGGATCGCGGCGAGCGCCGCGCCGAGGTCATCGTCCGCGAGGCGCTCGCCCGGTTCCCCCCGCACCTCGCGATCATCGTCGACACTGCCGGGCGCAGCGGCATCGATCCGGACCTGATCGCGGAGCTCCAGCGGGTCCGGGCCGCCCTCGAGCCGGAGGAGACGTTGCTCGTCCTCGATGCCGCCATGGGGCAGAGCGCGGGCCGAAGCGCCGAGGCGTTCCACAAGGCCGTCGGCCTGACCGGCGTGGTCCTGACCAAGATGGACGGTTCGGCCAAGGGCGGCGGGGCCCTCTCGGCGGTCGCGGCGAGCGGGGCGCCGATTCTGTTCCTCGGTACTGGCGAGCACCTCGACGAGCTCGAGCACTTCGAGCCGACGCGGTTCGTCTCCCGGCTCCTGGGGATGGGCGACATCCAGACCCTCCTCGAGCGCTTCGAGGAGCTGTCCGACAAGGAGGCCGCCGAGAAGGCCGCGAAGAACCTCATGAGCGGCCGGTTCACCCTCCGCGACATGCGCGCCCAGCTGGC
>DATJRX010000011.1:0-26869 GCA_035504395.1 Thermoplasmata archaeon
GAACCCCCAGGCGATCGCCACCAGGAGCACCGCCCGTCGCCCCTCCGGCGTCATCGGCGGGGAGGGCAGCCCCACCACCGGGGCCTCCTCGTCGCCCGCGGGCCGGGCGCGGGCGGCGGTGCCGGGGCGACGGCGGTCGAGCGCCCGGCCGAGCCGGAGCACCCGGGCGAGGAGCGCGATCCCCCAGAGGGCGAAGAGCCAGAGCAGGACGGAGGCCGCGAGGTAGAGCTCGTTGATCGCCCCGGGGTCCGCGAGGCCGGTCGGTGAACCGCCGTTGAGCGCCCCGCTGTAGTCGCTCGCCAGCGAGCTCACCACCGCCGCCCCGCTGAGGATGAGGACGACGAAGATCGCGCCCTGCAGCCAGGCGGGGCCGAACGGATAGCCCCGCGGGACGGCCGCCCCGACGCGGGCGACGAACGCCCGGCCGCCGTACGCCCAGGGGAGGCCGAAGGCGAGCAGGCCCGTCGCCACGAGGAGGGCGGGGACCGCCCGGGCGAGGCCCTGGTCGGGGAAGAGCGCCGAGGTCGAGTCGACGGCCATGAGGGCGCCGAGGGCGACGAGGGAGGGGCCGATGGCCCAGACCGCGAGGTCGAGGGACCGGGTCCACCGGACCGGACTCGAGCGGACCTCCGCGGGCGGCGCGTCCACGGCCCGAGGAGACGCCCGGGTTCAAGAGGGGAGCGTTCGGGCCGTCAGGCCCCGTCGTCCTGGTCCCGGCTCGGGTCCGGCATCCTCCGCAGCAGCTGCGTCGTGACCTCCAGGAGCGGGTGGTGGCTGGAGCGGTCGACCTCGATGTCCGACAGGTGCTCCAGGTGGTGCTCCCGGGCGATCCGTTCGAGCCCGATCTCCTTCTTGGCGAACTCGAGGGGCCGGTCGCAGGTGAGGATGAACGCCTGCAGTTGGGCGAGGCCCATCTCCTGGGCCGCCAGGGCGCGGTGATGTCCGTCGACCAGGATCCACTGCTCGCCCTTCTGGACCACGAGGGCCGGCTCGGCGAAGCCGCGCTCGAGCTCGTACCGCCGCCCCTCCAGCTCGTCCTCGAAGACCTTCCACTGCGTCGGGGTGAGGCGCTCGATCGGGACGAGGCCCCGGTGAAAGGAGAACGGCAGCGCGTAGCGCTCGCTGAGAAGGTGCTTCAGCGTGTCCGCCTTCGCGGGGGACGCGCGCTCGAAGTGCGAACGGACGACGTCGAGGTTCGAGAGGATCCCGCAGAGCCGGCCGTCCCGGTCGATGATCGGGAGATCGCGGAGCCCGTACCGGAACATGATCCGGGCCGCGTCGTCCAGGCCGGTCTCGGGGGTCGCGGTGTAGGTCCCGGGCCGGATGATCCGCGAGAGCACCGTCTCCCGCTCGCCCGAGTGCCGGAGGAGCTCCTTCGCGCTCACGAAGCCCACGAGCCGCCCGCCGGCATCGGTCACGGGGAGCCCATGGTGGCGGCTGCGGGAGAGCCGGTCGATCGCCTCCCCGATCGTCGCCGAGTCCCTCAGGTGCTCGACCTCGAGCACCATGTAGTCCTCGACCCGGACGATCATCGGGTCGAGACCGGACCCTCGTCGCGGAGGTAGGCGGTGACGAGGTGGAGGATCGACACGTGGACGTCCTCCACGTGCTGCATGCTGTTCGAGGGGACGACGATCGGGACGTCGACCATCCCCTTGAGCTTCCCGCCGCCGATCCCCGTGAGCCCGATCGTGCGGATCCCGAGCTCCTGGGCGACCGTCACCGCCTGGAGGACGTTCGGGCTGTTGCCGCTCCCCGAGATCGCGATCGCCACGTCGCCGGGCAGGCCGAGGACCCGAAGCTGGTCGGAGAAGACCCGGGCGTAGTCGAGGTCGTTCGCGATCGCGGTCATGCTCGGGATGTTGTCGCTGAGCGCGATCGTGCGCAGCCGGGGTCCGTCCCCCCGGCTCGCGACCTTCGCGAGGTCGGTCACGAAGTGCGAGGCGGCCGACGCGCTCCCGCCGTTGCCGAACAGGAAGACGTTGCGGCGCGCGGCCCGCGCGTCGAGCAAGAGCGGGATCGCGCGGCGGAGCCCCTCGAGGATGTACGGCTCCGCGAGGGCATCGCGCGCCTCCGCGAGGTAGCGTCGGGCGTACGCGTCGAGGCCCGGGAGCTCGGTCATCGATGGTTCACCAGGATGCGTGAGCCCTCGGCGGTGATCCCGACCGGTACGCGCGTCATCGGAGAGAGGGCGGTCTCTATTTGACGGCTGCGTTCGGGCGGGTGCACGACCAGGAGGAACCCGCCGCCGCCGGCCCCGGTGACCTTGCCGCCGTAGGCGCCGGCGGCCTTCGCCGCCTCGAACCAGCGGTCGATCTCCGCCGTCGAGATCCCGGCCGAGAGGCCCCGCTTGAGCTTCCAGCCGTCGTCGAGGAGACGGCCCAGTGTGGCGTAGTCGTGGGCGAGGATCGCCCGCCGCGCCTCGGGGACCATCGCCCGCATCTGAAGGAGCGCGTCGCGGTTCTCCTGCGTCCGCGCGTTCTGGTCCTTCAGGATGCCGGTCGCCTTCCGGGTGATCCCGGTGTAGAACAGGGAGAGGTGCGCGCCGAGCCCGTCCCGGTCGAGCCGGGAGAGCGGCAACGGGGTCACGCGCACCGAGTCGTCCGGGCGGAACTCGAACTGCGCGACCCCCCCGTAGGCCGCGATGTACTGGTCCTGCTTCCCAACCGTGCCCCCGAGGATCTCGATCTCGATGCGGCACGCCTCGCTCGCAAGCTCCTCCGGGTCCTTCAGGCGTCCGGAGAACGCATACAGGGCGTTCAGGAGGCCGACGGTGAGGGTCGACGACGAGCCGAGGCCGGTCCCCTCGCCGGGGATGTCGGCGATCGTGTGGATCTCGATCTTCTCGTGGACGCCGGTGAGGCGCATCGCCTCGCGCACGAGCTCCTGCTGGAGGTCGTCGAGCCGGTCGACGTTCTCGGTCCGCGAGTAGGCGACGCGGATCGACCGGTCGAACTTCTCGTTGACCAGGACGTGGATGTAGCGGTCGATCGCCGCGCTGACCACCGCGCCCCCGTCGTGGGTCCGGTAGAACCCGGGGAGGTCGGTCCCGCCGCCCACGAAGCTGATCCGAAGCGGGGTCCGGGTGATGATCACGGAAGGCCGACCGCGGGGCCGGCCTATAAATCGTTCCGCTCCGCCGGCGCCGGATCCGGCGCGGACGGGCGGGGCGCGGCGGGCTCCGAGGTCCGGGACCATCGGGCGCGCCGTCCGAAGAACTGGCGAGTCGTGGCCGCGAGATCGCCGATCGGCTCCAGTCCCGGGAGGCTCTTCTCGAACGCGACCGCGCGCCGGTCGAGGAGGATCGCGATGCCGCGGTCGTGCTCCGACCGGATCATGCGCCCGCACGCCTGGAGGATCGCGCGGGTCGCCGGGGCCTCGACCGTGTACTCCCAGCCCTTGCCCGTGGTCGCGTCGAGGTAGCGCCGCAGCGCCTCCCGCTTCGCGGTCGGCTTCGGGTACGGGATCCCCACCAGCACCACGGCCTCGAGCTCCTGGTTCGGATAGTCGATCCCCTCGCTGAGCCGTCCGCCCGCGACCCCGATCAGGACCGTCCCCTCGGGGTCCTTCTTCCAGCCCTCGATCGAGCGCCAGAGGTCGCCCATCGGGAGCTTGGCGTACTCGATGAACACGTTCCCCGGGAGCTGCGACTGCAGTCCGGCCTCGAGGACGCGCTGCATCAGCTCGAACGACGGGAAGAACACGGCGGTCTTGACCGGCAGGCACTCGAGGACCTCGACCAGCCGGTCGGCGATCCGGGCGACCGCGCGCGGGTCCGACCGAAGCTCCTCGAACCGGGTCGTGACGCTCGGGTCGTACAGGATCTTGCGGTGGTCGGCGGGGAAGTGGGACGGCACGTCGAGGAGCCGGGCCCCCGCCCCGAGCCCGAGGGCGTCCCGGTACTCCTCGAGGGGCACGAGGGTGCCGGACATGTGGACCGAGAGGTGGCAGTCGAGGATCGGCCGGGCGGGCGCGGCCGCGTCGAGCGCGTAGGCCTCGAGCGCGGGCCGGGGACGCCGGGTGGCGACCTTGACGTAGCCCGGCGGCGCGAGCTGCGGCCAGGAGAGCAGCGTGAGCGCGACGGTGTGGACCCACGAGCGGGGCAGATGGCGTTCGCGCCGCCGCTCCTCGCGGAGGTTCTCCCCCCAGGTCGCGAGCGCCCCGAGCCACGTGTCGAGCCGGTGGCTCGTCCCGCCGAGAGCGGTGAGGAGCGCGTCCTCGAAGACGTCCGGCGGCAGGATGGCGTCGTCGTCGCGCGCGAGCGCCTGGATCAGCTCCTCGACGGCCGCGCCGACGATGTCGAAGAAGCGCGAGGCGCTCGGCCCGTCGGGGAGCTGGAAGTCGCCGCGCTCGTCGATCTCCGCGCGGGCGCGCCGGACCGATTCCTGCGGGAGGGCGACCGTCGTGAGGTCGCGCAGGTGGCTCGGCAGGTTGTGGGCCTCGTCGATCACGAGGTCGATCCGGTCGGGCTCGACCCCGAGCCACTGGAACAGCGAGCGCCGGATGTGCGGATGGAAGAAGAACGCGTACGGCGCCGTCACCAGCCGCGCGAGCGGGACGAGCTTCTTCGACAGCTCGTACGGGCAGAGGTTCTCGTCCCGGCAGAACGCCTCGAACTCGGTCGGGTTCGGCAGCTTGGCGCTGAACCGCTCGACGAGCATCTCGAGATCCGACTGGAGGACCCGCGCGTAGTACGGGCAGCCGTCCAGGTCCGTGAGGTCGATCTCGCCCCCCTCGGGGAGCTCGGGCGGCGGGGCCATCGGAGCCTCCCCCTGCATCGCGCGCTCGGTCGCGCGCTTGCGGTCCGCGCACAGCTTCCCGTGCTCCTCGGCCGTCGCGCCCTTGACCTCCGCGACGTTCTCGAGGAGGAAGCAGCGGCCGGCCCGGCCCTGGAGTCCGACCGCGAGCAGCGGGCGCTCGAGCCGGTGCGCGATCGTCCGGGCCTCGTGCAGCACCTGGACCTCCTGGGAGTGGGTCCGCACGAGGTACAGGATCCGGTGGTCGGCCCGCTCCGCATGCTCGAGGAGCGGGGCGAGCGAGGCGACCGTCTTCCCCGACCCGGTCGGCGCGTGGATCAGCAGGGGGCCGCCGCGGTCCGTGAGCGCGACGACCTCCCGCAGGATCGCTTCCTGCCCCGGTCGCACCCGATACGGGAAGAGCGCGGGGGGCTCCGGGGCGGTGGTCGCCGACGGCGTCGTGGTCGCTCCGCCGGAGCGAGCCCGGGAGGAGGGTTTTAAGATGCGCGTTCAGTGGAAGGTGGTTCCGCCCCGACCGGGCGGGTCGTCGGCGCTCCCACGTCCGGTTCCCGCGCATGGTACCCTTCCGTCCGCATCCCGCCCGGGTCGACCCCGCTCACGTCGCTCCGGGGCCACGCACCCGCACCCCGCGCCGCCAACCGGATCGCGCGGCGGGAGAGCTCGGAGATCCACGGGGCGATGACCGCCTCCTCGAGCGGCACCTCGCGGAACGCCTCGATCTCGGGGGGTCGGGCCGACGGGGCGCCGGCGACCCATTCCACGGTGAAAGCGAGGTAGACGTCCGACTCCGTCGGGGAGATCACCTTGTGGCGGGCGAGCAGGAGCGCCCCGACCCGGATCCGGACCCCGGTCTCCTCCTCGAACTCTCGGACCAGGGCGGCCTCGAGCGTCTCGCCGGGGTCGACGTAGCCGCTCGGGAGGGTGAACTTCGAGCGGTAGAACGCCTTGTTCACGAGCACCCGACCGGCCCGCACCAGGACCCCTCCGACCCCGAGGCGCGTGTGCGGGGGCGGCAGCGGAGGCAGCGGCTCGCCGGTGAGCGGGGAGATCGGCGGGTCCGCGGCCATCGAGCGCCCCGGTGGGCTCTCAGCCGTACCGGTACCGCACGCCGTACGGGCCGCGCGGCATCGTCCACGTGACCGACCCCTGGTCGCAGGCGATCGCGCAGGCGCCGCACTCGACGCAGTCCTCGTAGCGGAAGACCAGTCGGCCGTCGATCCGCTGGTAGCACTGGGCGGGGCACGCGAACGTGCAGAACGAGTGGGGGCAGGGGGCGCAGATCTCGGGCTTCGTCGTGATGTGCGCGTGCTCCTTCGAGTCCGTGGTGAACCGGAGGGTCCCGAGCCGCCGCTTGATCTCGACGAACTCGACCGGTGCGGAGGTCGCCTCGGACGGGCTCACGGCGCGGACGCTCCCCGGGCGGGCGCGGGACCCTTCGCCAGGATCGCGAGGTCCTCCCGGACCGCCTGGACGCTCGCGACGAACGCGGCCCGCTCGTCGGCGGTGAGATCGACCTCGACGACCCGTTCGACGCCCGCCCGTCCCAAGATCACGGGGACCCCGATCGTCACGTCGCGCTCCCCGAACTCGCCGTCGAGGTGCGCGGCGACCGGCAGCAAGCGGTGGGCGTCCGTGGCGATCGCGTGGACGAGCTCGGCCTGCGAGGCGGTCGGGGCGTAGAACGCGCTCCCGGTCTTGAGCAGGTTCACGATCTCGCCGCCGCCCTGTTTCGTGCGCTGGACGATCTGCGCGATCCGGTCGGCGGGCAAGAGCTTCGAGAGCGGGACGCCGCTCACGCTCGTGAGCGAGAGGATCGGCACCATCGTGTCGCCGTGGGTGCCGAGGACGAACCCGGTCACGTCGCGCGGGGCCACGCCGAGCGCCTCCGCGACGAAGGTGCGGAACCGCGCGGTGTCGAGCGTGCCGGATTCGCCGAAGACCCGGGCCTCGGGTAGACCGCTCACCTCGCGGAAGTAGTGCGTCATCACGTCGACCGGATTGGTGACGACCACGACCACGGCGCTCGCGGCGGACTGGCGGACCGCCTCGGCGTGGCCGCGGACGATCGCGGCGTTCTTCTCGAGCAGGTCCGAGCGGCTCATGCCGGGCTTCCGGGCGAGGCCCGCGGTCTCGACCACGACGTCCGCCCCCGCGATCGCGTCGAGCGACGTCGAGCCCGTGACCCGGGTCGTGAAGCCCAGGATCGGCGCGGACTCCTGGATGTCGAGGGCCTTCCCCTGCGGCAGGCCGTCGACGATGTCGACGAGCGTGACCTCGCGGGCGAGATTCATCTCCGCGAGGCGCTGGGCGAGGGACCCGCCGATGTTCCCGGCGCCGAGCACCGCGATCTTGTCGAGACGGTTCATAGGACCACGTCCGACGCGCCCACCGCGGGGGCGGCTTAAACGTCAACGCCGCGCCCGGCGCCGGTCCGCTCGGGCGAAACCTTGATTCTCGGGCAGGCCCGTGGCCGCCCGGGATGGTCGACGTCGAGTCCGCCCTGATGAGCGTGCAGGAGCGGGACAACTGGCGGCGCCGGATGGAGGTCCTCGAGCGCGCGCTCGCGGACGTGCGCGACCGGCGCCGCCGCATCGAGACCCGGCTCCGCCGGATCCGTCGCGAGCTCGTCCGGCTGCGCGAGGCCGGCGAGGCGACCGTCCGCCACCTGACGCCGACCGCTGCCCTGGAGATGGCCCGTGCCGCCCCGAGTGCTCCCTTCCACAGCCGATAGGTACGAGGTCCTGCGCTCGACGGAGCGCGACCTCCTCTCGGAGGTCGGCCGGCTCCGCCGTGAGGAGGAGTACCTCGCGCTCAAGGTGCGGCAGGCGCGCGAGCAGGTGCGCTACTACGAGCGGCTGCTCGAGCTGTTGAAGCGCGACTGGGGCAAGGACCCGAGCCTGACGGCGATGGTCCGCCGCTTCGGCTAGGCGCGTCGGCCGTGCGGATCGCGGTCGTGGGCGCCGGCGCCGTCGGATGCCTCTTCGGGGCCCGGCTCGCGGCCTCCGGCGCCTCGGTCGTGATGATCGGTCGGGCCGAGTCCGTCGCGGCGCTCGGCCGCGACGGGGTCACGGTCGAAGGACGGCAACCGGGACGCTGGAGCGTGGAGGCCCGGACCGCGCTCGACCCCCGCGCGCCGCCGGACCTGGTCCTCTTGACGGTGAAGACGTTCGACCTGCCGGGCGCGGCGGCCGCCCTGGGGGCCGCGCTGCGCTCGCCGGTTCCCGTGCTCCTGCCGCAGAACGGGCTCCACGTGGAGCGGCCGGTGATCCAGGCGCTCGCCGGCGCGGGCTGGGACCGGCCGGGGACCATCCTGGTGCGCGCGGTGAACTCGATCCCGGCGACCCTCGTCCGCCCCGGGGTCGTCCGCCAACCGGGCGACGGGGAGCTCGTCGTCGCGGACCCCTCGGGCGGCGGCCCGTCGGCCGATGCCGCCCAACGGCTCATCGAGGCGCTCCGTTCCGCGGGGCTCCCGGTGCGGACGGTCGCGGACCTCGGGCCGGAGCTCTGGAGGAAGGCGCTCGTGAACGCCGCGATCAACCCGGTCACCGCCTTGAACCGCATCCCGAACGGGCGGCTCGGCGAGTCCCCCTACCGGGAGGAGGCGCGGGCCCTTCTCCGCGAGGCCCAGCGCGCGGCCCGGCTCGCGGGGTTCCCATTCTCGGACGACGAGGCGGACCGGTCGCTCGACCGGGTCGTGCGCGCGACGGCCGACAACCGCTCGAGCATGCTCCAGGACGTCGAGCGGGGACGGCCGACCGAGATCGACGCGATCTCGGGCGAGATCCTGAGGACCGCGGAGGCGCACGGCGTCGACCTGCCGGCGACGCGGGCCGTCCTCCGGCGCCTCAGCGGTCGCCCCGGCACCGCGCCCTCCCCAGCACAACCCTCTTAGCGCGAGCGACCTCCCCGGGGTCCGGATGGCGGCGAAGCGGGGGATCGGTTCCGCGGCGGTCCGCGGGCGTCGGGTCCTCGTCCGCGTCGATTTCAACGTGCCCCAGGACGCGAGCGGTCAGGTCGCCGACGACCGGCGCATCCGCGAGGCCCTTCCGACGCTGAACCACCTTCGGTCGTCCGGAGCCCGGACGATCCTCATGAGCCACCTGGGCCGGCCCGAGGGCCGGCACGACCCGAAGCTCTCGCTGAAACCGATCGCGCACCGGTTGAGCGCGATCCTCGGCCAGCCCGTGCCGCTGGCGGACGACATCGTGGGGATGCGCGCGCTCGACCTCGTGTCGCGCCTCGAGAACGGCCAGTTCCTGCTCCTCGAGAACCTCCGATTCCACCCGGGCGAGGAGGCGAACGACCCCGCGTTCGCGGGCCAGCTCGCGCGCCTCGGGGAGCTGTTCGTGGAGGACGCCTTCGGCGTCGTGCACCGCGCGCACGCGTCGACCGTCGGCGTGCCCCAGCGCCTTCCGTCCGTCGCCGGGCTCCTGGTCGAGCGGGAGATCCGCGAGCTCTCGCGGCTCGTCGAACGGCCCGAGACCCCGTACGTCGCGATCCTCGGCGGAGCGAAGGTCGCCGACAAGCTCCCGCTGCTGACGAGCTTCTGCGGACGCGCCACGACCCTGCTCATCGGAGGGGCCCTCTGCTATCCGTTCCTCGTCGCCGCGGGGGCGAACCTCGGGGCGACGCCGGTCGAGTCCGACCTGGTCGCCGCGGTCGACGAGCTCGGCCGCGCGGCCCGCGCGGCCGGGACCCAGATCGAGCTGCCCACCGACCTCGTGGTCGAGCGGCCCGGCGGCGCCGTCGAGGTCGTTCCGATCAGCGCGGTGCCCGAGGACGCCCGGGCCTACGACATCGGGCCCGCGTCGCGGGCACGGTTCCGCGAGGCCCTCCAGGGCGCGCGCACGGTCTTCTGGAACGGGCCGCTGGGCCGGGCCGAGGACCCTCGGTTCGCGGGCGGCACGCGGGAGGTGCTCGGGAGCCTGGCCGCGATCCCCGGCTACCACGTCGCCGCGGGCGGCGACTCCGCCCGCATCGCCCAGGACCTGGGCGTCATCGGCGGGTTCCAGTTCGTTTCGACCGGGGGCGGGGCCGCGCTCGAGTTCGTGCAGGGCCTCGAGCTCCCCGGGCTGGTCGTCCTGCCCGACGCCTGACCAGCTCCGCCGCGAGCGGACCGGACGACCGATCGAGCGCGTCCGCGAGGTAGGCAAGATATCCCGGGGCGACCCGCGGCACGTCGAGCTCCACGATCTCGGGCACGTCGTACGGATGGCCGGTCTCGAGGAAGCGGAACAGCGCCCCCACGCGCTTCGGGACGGTCTTGAAGATCACGAGCGCTTCGGCCTGCGTCTCGACCGCCCCGCGCCAGACGAACCTCGACTCGATCGGCACGAGGCTGCCGCAGGCTGCGAGCCGACGGTCGACGGCCCCGGCGACCGCCGCGAGGGCCGCGGACCGGCTGGGGTACGTGGTGAGGACGAGGCGCATCGGTCCGCGCGCCCACTCGGGGTCGGCCGGGTACGGGCTCATCGGCCCGCCTCCGCCAGGACCGGATCGCCGGCGGAGAAGTCGAGCGAGGTGAGCTCCAGCGTCGCGAGGTCGACCACGGCCGCGTGCGCGGGGACGGGACTGATGTTCCGCATCCGCTGGTACTCCGTCTCGGCCTGCCAGGTCGACGCGTTGAGCAGGAGCACGCCGCGATACCGGTCCGCGCCGTAGGTGTGCGCGTGGCCGGTGACCAGGATGTCCGGCGCGGGGTCGAGGACGAGCCCGTCGCGCGGGAGCGGGGCGAGAGGGGTGCGATCGCCGTAGATCGGCGCGAGATGGCGCATCGCGAGCATCCGCTTCATCACCTCGGTCGGGCGGGCGTAGCTCGTCCCGGGCAGCGCGGGGATGAGGTCGTCGAAGCTGCGCCCGTGGTACGCGGTCACGACGACCCCCTCGAGCGCGAACGTCGACGGGTTCGCCAGCGACCGGACGTTGGGCGGGAGCGACGCGGCGAGCGAGGCGGGGAGTCCGGGCTGCGGTTCGGCGGGGCACACCGCATCGTGGTTCCCGGGCACGACGACGATTGTGAGGCGCGCCGGCAGCTCCGCGAGGCGTCGGCCGAGTTCGGCGTACTGCTCGACCACGTCCGCGATCGCGAGGTCGCGCTCCTGCTGCGGATAGATCCCGATCCCGTCGACGAGGTCGCCCGCGACGACCACGTGGTCGATCGCCGCCGCCAGCTCGGGGCGCGGTCCGCGCCCGTGGAGGAACTCGACCAAGTGCGCCCAGCTCTCCGCGAGGAACGACCGGCTGCCGATGTGGAGGTCGGAGAGGAAGAGCGCGCTGCGGGCGCGCGACGCCCGGCGCGGAGTCCGGGCCACAGGGACCTCCGGGCGTTCGAGGTGCACCGCGCGCGGGATCCGCCCTCGCTCCCGGGAGAACTCGAGCCGAAGTCCCACGACCTCGTCCGGCAGGATCGTCGTGCGCGCGATCGGGGAGTCGCGCGGCACCAGCACGGTGAGCGAAGCGCTCTCGTCGTCGAGCGTGACGATGAGATGGTGCTTCGGCGTCGTGCGCACCTCGCGCACGAGGCCGATCACGCTCGCGGCGCCGTCCCCGGCCCGAAGGTCGCGCACCGGTCGGAGGTTGCCGAGGTCGGGCCGGCCCCGGAGGAGCCGGGCGAGCTCGCGGTAGCGGGACTGGAAGAGCGTCGAGTACGCGGCGAGGGGGTCCGACGCGACGGGGGGGCCCGTGAACCCCTCGCGCACGATCGCGAACGGCACCGGCGCGAGCACGTCCTCCGGGCGTGCCGCCGGTCGGAGCCCGACCGGAGCCGACGCCGCCGACCCCCGCCGGCGGGCGAGGGCAGCCTCGACCATCTCGCGCGTCACGAACGGAGAGTCCGAGGGACGATGCTCGAGAAGTTCGCGGGAGAGCAGCAGGGGCTGGCGGTCGGTGAGCAGCAGCTGGAGGGCGGACGCTTCGACCAGCGCGTGGTGCGCCTCGAAGTAGGAGACGAGGTGCTCGCGCAGGTCCTGGGCCAACCGGTCCCCCCTCGACGTCGTCGGGCCCCACGGGACGTCGCCCGGCCCGGACCGCCGTCGGGCGCGTCCGAGGCCGCGCCGGTTATTTCAAGGCTTGCCGGAGCGCCGCGCTCCGACGGGCCGTCCGCTCAGCGGTACGATTCCTTCGCGTACGACGCGCCCTTCGGATACTTCTCCTTGAGGTGCGCGACGAACGCCTCGGGGGTCCGCTCGAGATGCGCGGCGTACCAGTGCACGACCACGTCCCGGAGCACCTGGTGGACCTGCTTCAGGTCGACGTCGTCCTCCGCCGCGTCGTAGAGGACCGCCTGGCTCATCATCCGCATCCATCCCGAGTAGCGGTGGTAGCTCTCGCCGTCGCACCACTCGAAGATCGACCGGAGGTGCGTCTTCCCCTCGGGGGTCCGGTAGTACCAGGTGCGGAGCGTGAACCCGAGCCAGCCCTGCGCCCGGTCCGCGAGCTCGACCGTCTTGACCGCGCCGAAGTCGAAGTTGTCCTTGAACATCCAGGTCGTGGGGTACTCGACGAACGTGGCGAAGAGCGTCTGCGACGGATCGATCGCGAGGTGGATCCCCGCCTCCTCGAACTGGTTGTGGACCTCCCAGAGGTCCTGGAGGAGCCGGCGGTTCAGCTTCGCGCGGCGGCTCGTGTCCTCGCCCGCGTTCTTCTGATCCGCCTCCTGTTGCGTGCGCGCGAGGTCGCCTTTCAGCGCGGAGACGAAGTCGTCCTCCGGCTTGGTTTCGGTCGCGGGCACATCGGGGTCGGGGTCCGGCGCGGCTTTGCGGGCGCGACGGGGCATTGAGGATTCGCTCCGAGGCGGCCTAGAGGAGCCCGATATAAAGAGTGTCGGTTCGAGAGCACGCGCCTCGGCGGCGGATCCGACGAAATGGGGCGTCGACCGGGCCGGGGAGGCTCGCTCGCGCGACCCGTTGCACCTCGGACCAAGGGTACTAGTATCCGGCGGGGACGTGCCGACCGGCGAGGCCCCCATGGGAGTCCCGTACGCCCCGCCGCCTCCGCCGCCCCCGGCCTGGGCCGCCGCGCTGCCGACCGACCCCCTCCGGTCGCGCACGTACCGGGCGGTCCAGCGCATCCAGACCAGCTTGACGATCTACACGGTCGTGCCCCTCCTGACCCTCGTGTACACCGCCCTCGCCGCGACGATCGTTCTCGCGACCGGCGCCTACGTGGTCGGGAACTACGGCGGCAGCGGGATCAGCGGCCTCATCGAGTCGAGCTCCGCGGCGATCGAGATCGCGGGCGAGATCGTGGCGTTCGGGGGATTCATCCTGACGATCGTCGCCTGGCTCACCTGGCGCGGCGGCGTCAAGGAGCTGAACGCCGCGAGCTCCGAGTACGGCGCCGCCCACCAGACCTCCGCCCACCAAGCCGAGCGCGACTACTCCTTCACGGTCTACACGTGGATCGCGACCTTCCTGTTCGGGATCGCGCTCGCGGTGGTGCTCGTGCTCCTGATCCTGGGCACGCTACTCAACGACGTGAACAACCACGAGTCCGCGAGCACGGCGGCGGCCAACGCGCTGTCCGCGTACATCGTCCTGCTGATCGTCGTCGCCGTCGTGACCGTCCTCCTCACCTTCCTCCTGTACTTCTTCGCGAGCCGGAGCCTTATGCGATCGCTCGCGTCAATCGCGTCGCCCGGCACGAAGTCGCGGCTCGAGCGCGCGCGGTCGGTGATCCTCGTCGGCGCGATCCTCGGGATCCTGGCGGAGGCGACCCTCGCGACGGCGGCGCTCTACGTGCTCGCGATCGTCGGACCAGTCCTGCTGGTCATCGGCTTCCTGATGATGCGGTCGGCCTACGGCGAGTGGCTCCGGGCGCCGACGCCGCTCAGCCCCGCGCCGCCGGTCCCGGAGACGCTGGCGTTCCCGTCGGGGGGCTGGGCGCCGCCGCCCGTCCCCCCGCCTCCGCCGCCCCCGCCCTGAGCCGCGGGGCATCGCCCGCGGACCCCCGCCGCTTAAATACACCGCCCGGCTCATGTCGTTGCAAGGACCCCACCAGGGGACGAACGGAGGCAACTCCGGACGTCGCCCGGAGATCCCGGACTCACGACTCATGTTCCGCCCTCTCGTCTGTCGTAGGCTCGGCGAATCGCCCGGCGTCGTCCGGCGCCACTAGTTCTTCCTCGGGCCCCCCCGCGAGTGCGGGGGCGGGTCCCCCAAGGAGAAACCGAACCCATGACCAACGATCCCAGCGCCGCCAAGTACCAGATCCGAGCCCGCATCGCCGCCGAGGGCGTCATCGACAAGCCCGACGTCGTCGGCGCGGTGTTCGGACAGACCGAGGGCCTGCTCGGGGACGAGCTCGACCTGCGCGACCTCCAGAAGTCCGGCCGGATCGGCCGCATCGAGGTCGAGATCGACAGCCGCAAGGGCAAGAGCGAGGGCGAGATCATCATCCCCTCCTCGCTCGACCAGGTCGAGACCGCGATCCTCGCGTCGGGCCTCGAGACCGTCGACCGCATCGGTCCGTGCCGGGCCAAGATCGAGATCGTCTCCGTCGAGGACATCCGCATCTCGAAGCGCCAGAAGGTCGTCGAGCGGGCGAAGGAGATCCTCGGCCGGCTCCAGGAGGAGTCGAAGGGGGTCGGGGTCGACCTGACCGAGGCCGTCCGTAAGGCGGTCCAGGTCGACGAGATCACGACCTACGGGACCGAGCACCTCCCCGCCGGCCCGAACATCGACCAGGCCGACGCGCTCATCGTCGTCGAGGGCCGCTCCGACGTGCTGAACCTGCTCCGCTGCGGCATCAAGAACGTCATCGCGGTCGAGGGGACGAGCGTCCCGCAGACCGTGAAGGACCTCTCGCGCGGGAAGACGGTCACCGCCTTCACCGACGGCGACCGCGCCGGCGAGCTGATCCTGCGGGAGATGCTCCAGACCATGGACGTCGACTTCGTCGCCCGCGCTCCGCGCGGCAGCGAGGTCGAGGAGCTGACGCAGAAGCAGCTGCTGAAGTGCCTGAGGAACAAGATCCCGATCAACCAGTACCTGGAGATGAGCGGGTTCGAGTCGACGGGCGCGACGCGCGAGCCCCGCGAGGACCGCGGCGACGGCGGCAACCGCGGCGAGCGCCGCGACGACCGCAACGGCGGTGGCCGGCGCGAGGACCGCGAGCGCATGCCGCCCCCGCCGCAGCGCGCCCCGCCTCCGCCGCCGCCCCCGCCCGTGGCGGCGCCGCTCCCGCCGGACCTGGCGCACTACTTCGAGCTCCTGAACGGGATCGAGAACGCCTCGCGCGCGCTGTTCGTCGGCCCGGACGACGCGGTCGTCGGCGAGGCGCCGATCAAGGAGATGTACGAGGCGCTGGCCGCGCTTTCGACCCCGGCCAAGGCGCTCGTCTTCGACGGGATCGTCAGCCAGCGCCTGGTCGACGTCGCCCAGGAGAAGGGGATCGGCACCGTCGTCGCGAGCCGCCTCGGTCCGGTCGGCAAGATCCCCGAGCAGGTCCGGGTCTTCACCAAGGCCGACCTCGGCATGGCCCGCTAGGGCCCTCTCCCGCCCGCCGCGGGACCGAAAGGTCCCGCGGCCAACCCTTTACGGTCCTTCGGCGTTCGAGGGGTACCGTGGTCGCCACCGAGACCGAGCCGGCCCACCGGCTGCCCGCCTCGCTCGACGAGATCGAGACGACGGCGCAGATCCCGATCCCGACCGATCCGCTCCAGCGCGTGATCGGTCAGGAGAAGGCGGTCGAGATCGCTCGCATCGCGGCCTACCAACGGCGCCACCTCCTGCTCGTCGGCCCCCCGGGGATCGGGAAATCGATGACGGCGCAGGCGCTCGCGCTCCACCTCGACCGGCCCCGCACCGAGCTCCGCGTCGTCCACAACCCCGAGAACCCCGAGCGGCCGAGCATCGAGGTCGTGACGCGCGAGGAGGTGTATCGGGAGCGCGAGGCGGCGCGGTCCGTGGAGGGCGAGATGATCCTCCCGACCGAGGCGCCGGCGTCGGTCGCCGAACGGCTCGGCTACCGCTGCCCGCGCTGCAGCTTCTACTCCCTGCCCACCGAGCGCTACTGCCCGAGCTGCAACAATCTGAAGCAGGTCCTGCCGAGCGTCTCGGGGAGCGGCAACCCGTTCCGCGACCTGGTCGGCGGCATCCTCGAGCTCACGGCGAGCCCGGGCGGGAACCCCCAGGAAACCGTGCGCACGACCCGCCTGCGGAACGGCGTCGAGGAGGTCGTCGCCTACGAGCGCGCCGGCGACCACATCAAGGTCCTCGACCAGCGCGCGCTCGAGCGCCGGCGCACGCTGCAGCACGAGAGCCCCCGGAAGGTCCTGGTGAAGCTCGACCGCAACACCTTCGTGATGGCGACCGGCGCGAGCGAGACCGAGCTCTTGGGCGACGTGCGTCACGACCCGTACGGGGGCCACCCCCAGCTCGGGACCTTGCCGTACGAGCGGGTGATCGCGGGCGCGATCCACGAGGCCCACGACGGGGTGCTGTTCCTGGACGAGCTCCCTCACCTCGGCTACCTCCAGCGCCACATCCTGACCGCGATGCAGGAGCACCGCTTCCCGATCACCGGCCGCAACCCGCAGAGCGGCGGAGCGGCGGTCCGCGTGGACGGCGTCCCGTGCGACTTCATCCTCGTCGCGGCGGCCAACATCCAGGACCTGCACCGGATCCTGTCGCCGCTCCGCTCCCGGATCGCCGGCAGCGGCTACGAGGTCCTGCTGGAGACCGCGATGCCGGACACCGACGCGAACCGACTGCGCCTCGCCCAGTTCTGCGCCCAGGAGATCGCGGTCGACGGGCGCATCCGGCCCGCGACGCGCGCGGCCGTCCTCGAGGTGATCCGCGAGGCCCGCCGCCGCGCGGAGGCGCTCGACGGGCGGCGGAACGCGCTCACCCTGCGCCTACGCGAGCTCGGGGGTCTGATCCGTACCGCCGGGGACCTCGCGGCCGTCTCGGGCTCGGAGTACATCGAGGAGCGGCACATGCGGGAAGCGCTCGGGCGGGCGCGCTCGATCGAGGAGCAGATCAAGGAGGTGTACGGTTCGCTCCAGGGCGGGCTCCGCCAGGAGACGACCGAGGCCCAGCGGCAATCGATGGGCTACTACAACTGGAACGACCACCCGGACCCGAGCCAGTTCCCCGGCGGGTACGGGTGACGTGCGCGCCCCGACAGGGCTAAGAACCGAGCGTCGGTGGGCCGCCGCAGGGCGCGTAGTCTAGTGGTTATGACGTCACCCTGACACGGTGAAGGTCGCCAGTTCGAATCTGGCCGCGCCCATCCGGGTCATGCACGCGATGGTCCTCTCGGCCGTCCGGGAACCGCTGCGCCTCGAGACGGACCGGGCGGCCGATCCGGTGGGACCGCACGACGTGCGCCTCCGGGTCCGAGCGTGCGGGGTCTGCCGGACCGACCTCCACATCGTCGACGGCGAGCTCCCCCGGCCGAAGCTCCCGCTGGTTCCCGGCCACGAGATCATCGGCGAGGTCGAGGAGATCGGACCGGCCGTGGTCGGGATCCGGCGCGGCGACCGCGTCGGGGTGCCGTGGCTCGGCTGGACGTGCGGGGAGTGCGCGTTCTGCCGCAGCGGCCGGGAGAACCTCTGCGACCGGGCGCGGTTCACCGGCTACGATCGCGACGGGGGCTACGCGGAGCTCGTGACCGCGGACGCGCGATACTCGTTCCCGGTGCCGCCGGTCTTCGACGACGTCGCCGCGGCTCCGCTGATGTGCGCGGGCCTCATCGGCTTCCGCGCGCTCCGCCTCGCCGGCGACGCGCACCGCGTCGGGATGTACGGTTTCGGCGCGTCGGCCCACATCACGGCCCAGGTCGCCCACCACCGCGGCCAGGAGGTCTATGCCTTCACCCGCCCCGGGGACGCGGCGGGCCAGGCGTTCGCCCGGTCGCTCGGCGCCGACTGGGCCGGGGGGTCCGACGAGGCACCGCCGCGGGCGCTCGACGCCGCCCTGATCTTCGCGCCGGTCGGAGACCTCGTGCCGACGGCCCTCGCCGCGACCGCGAAGGGCGGCACTGTGGTCTGCGCCGGGATCCACATGAGCGACCTTCCGTCGTTCCCGTACCGGCTCCTGTGGGAGGAGCGGGGCGTGCGATCGGTCGCCAACCTCACCCGGCGGGACGGGGAGGAGTTCCTCCCGCTCGCGGCCGAGATCCCGGTGCGGACGACGACGACCCGCTTCCCGCTCGCGGAGGCGAACGAGGCGCTCGCCCGGCTGAGGAGCGGCCGGATCGAGGGGGCCGCGGTCCTGGTTCCGTGAACCTCGCGTCCGCCGAACAGTCTTAACCCCCCGACCCGGATGGCGCGCCTCGGGATGGGACCCGACCCGTTCGCCGCACCCGCGCGCGCGCCGGACCGGTCGCGGGGATGCTGACGGGGCTCGCCGATCTACAGGTCGCGTTCGTTGTCGGGGTCGGCGGCGCCGGACTCGTGCTGCTGGTCGCGCCGGGGCGCCTCGCCCGGGTCGGAGCCTCGGTCCTGGGCGCCTTCGTGCGATGGTGGACGCTCGCGGTCGGGGCGGCCGCGGTGTACGGGGCGGTCGTGGCGTACGACCTCGCGTTCGGGCTCTACAGCTGCGCGCGCGCGGCCGGCGCCAGCGACGCCCTCGCCTTCCTCGCCTCGGGGCGGGCCTTCCTGAGCGGCGGCGACCCGTTCCAGGTCGCCAACTGCGGGTCGACCGTCGCGATCCCGTACGGGCTCGCGACCGTGGTCGTCAACGCGCTCGGCAGCCTCGGGGGCCTCGCCGGCATCGCGGTCGTCTGGGGCGCGGTCACGGTGCTCGTGCTGCCCCTGACGTGGTGGCTCGCCGGACCCGCCGGTCGCGGGGCCGCGCTCGCCGTCGCGACGTCGCTCCTGTACCTGCCGCTCGCCGTCGTGCAGATCGACGGGGCGAGCAACATGCTGGTCCCCCTCGCCGTCCTCGCGACGCTCGCGCTCGCGGCGAGGGGCGGTCCGATCGCCGGCGCGGTGGGCGGGGTGCTCGCGACCGGCCGGTTCCCGTCCCTCTTCCCCAGCGTCGGCGCGACGGGGCGGTTCTCCCGGCCGTTCGTCTCGGGCGCGGTGGCCGTCGCGGCGTTCGCCCTCGTGACCGGCGGGACGTACCTGGCCTACGGGCGGGGGTTCTTCGACCTCGTCTTCGCGGGGGAGGTCGGGCGGCGGTCGTTCTCGCTCAACTTCTGGGGCCCGCTCCTCGCGCAGGGATGGCTCCCCGCGGGCCTCGCGATCCCGGCCCTGCAGGCCGCGGCGATCGTGATCGTCGTCGGGCTCGTGTGGTGGCGGGCGTCGACCGCCGTGGGCGCCGCCGCGATCACGCTCGTCGCGATCGCGCTGGCCACCCAGTACCTGTCGTTCAACATCCTCGCGTGGCTGCTGCCGGCGGCGCTCGTCCCCGGCCGGCCCCGGGCGTGGCTCTGGGCGATCGGGGTCGCCGGGACCGCCGCCTACTACGTGGGGTACCTCTACGGGGTGGTCGGGCTCGGCGTGCTCTGGCCGTACGACCTCCTCGACGTGCTCGTGAGCGTCCTGCTCGCGGGCCTCCTCTACGACCTGGTCCGGTGGGACCGCTCGGCCGGCCGGGCGCCCGCGACCGGGGCGCCTACGACCTCTTGAGCGCCTGGACGAGCTTGCCGACGACCTGCTGCGCGTCCCCGTAGAGCATGCGCGTGTTGTCCTTGTAGAACAGGTCGTTCTCGATCCCGGCGAACCCCTTGCCCTGCCCGCGCTTGATCACGATCACGTTCTTCGCGTGGTCGACGTCGAGGATCGGCATCCCCTGGAGCGGGCTCCCCGCCCGACGGGCGGCCGGGTTGACGACGTCGTTGGCCCCGATCACGAGCGCGACGTCGGCGTTCGCGAACTCGTCGTTGATCTCGTCGCGATCGAACAGCTTGTCGTAGCTGATCCCGGCCTCGGCGAGGAGGACGTTCATGTGTCCGGGCATCCGGCCCGCGACGGGGTGGATCGCGAACTTCACGGTCACGCCCTTCTGCTCGAGGAGATCGGCGAGCTCCTTGACCTTCTGCTGCGCCTGGGCGACCGCCACCCCGTACCCCGGCACGATGATCACCTCGTTCGCGTAGGCCATCATCACGGCGACGTCCTCCGCCTCGATCGGCTTCATCTGGCCGGCGATCGTCACGCCGGTCTCCTCCGTCGCCCCGAAGGCGCCGAACAGGACGTTCGCGATCGACCGGTTCATCGCGCGCGCCATCAGGATCGTCAGGAGCGACCCCGCCGCCCCGACCAGCGTGCCCGCGATGACCATCGCGTAGCCGGCGTCCCCGAGAGGACCGTTCACGAGCGCGAAGCCGTCGAGCGCGACCGCGATCCCCGTGAGCGCGTTGAACAGGCTGATGACGACCGGCATGTCCGCCCCGCCGATCGGCAGCGTGAGGAGGACCCCGTAGAGCAGGAGGAGCAGGAAGAACGGGAGGAGGAACAGCGTCGAGGTCGTCGCGACCGCGTACGCCCCGAACCCGACGCCGACGACGAGCACCGCGAGGTTGATCGGTTGCCGGGCGGGCAGCACGATCGGCTTCGAGCGCATCCAGCCCTGGAGCTTCAGGAACGCGATGACGCTCCCCGCGATCGAGGTCGACCCGATCACCGCGCCCGCGATGCTGAGCCCCGTGGTCGCGCCGGCGGAGAGGGAGCCCAGCAGCTCGACCGCGGCGATCGCACCGGCCGCCCCGCCGCCCATCCCGTTGAAGACGGCGACCATCTGGGGCATCGCGGTCATCTTCACGACGCGGGCCCAGTAGAACCCGATCCCGCCGCCGACGATCACGCCGATCGCGATCAGCGCGAAGTTCGAGAGGCCGGCGATGAAGAACGTGACGACGACCGCGACCAGCATCGCGATCCCGGCGAAGACGATCCCGCGCCGCGCGGTCTCGGGCGAGCTCATCGCCTTGAGGCCCAGGATGAAGACAAGGATCGCGACGACGTAGACCGCGTTGACCGCGTCGGAGATCCACGCGCTCACGGCCCGCCCCCCTTCTTCTTCGAGCGGTCGAACATCGCGAGGATCCGCTCGGTGACGACGTAGCCGCCGGTCACGTTCATCGCGCCCATGATCACGGCGACGAGCCCGACCGCCTGCTCGAGCGGCGAGGTCGCGAAGCCGAGCGCGACGATCGCGCCGACCAGCACGATCCCGTGGATGAAGTTCGACCCGCTCATCAGCGGGGTGTGGAGGAGGACCGGGACCCGGCCGATCACCTCGTAGCCGGTGAACGCCGCGAGGATCGCGATGAAGAGCGCCGTCCAGAGGTCGGCCGCCATCCTACTTTGCCCCCGCGAGCAGGTCGGCCGTCGGCCGGTGGCGGACCTGGCCCCCCTGGACGAGCAGGCTCGCGGCGAGCACCTCGTCCGAGAACTCGGGCACGACCGCGCCGCTCTTGTCGAGCAGCAGGCCGAGGAACGACTCGAGGTTCTTCGCGTACATCTGGCTCGCGTGGAACGGCAGCTGGCTCGGGAGGTTGAGCGGCCCCGCGATCCGGACGCCCGCGACCTCGACTTCCTCGCCCGGCTTCGTGAGCTCGCAGTTCCCGCCGGTCTCGGCGGCGAGATCGACAATCACGGCGCCGGGTCGCATCCGGTCGACCATCTCCTTGCGGACCAGGATCGGGGCGCGACGCCCCGGGATCGCGGCGGTCGTGATCACGACGTCCGCGTCCGCGACCGCCTTCGCGAGCATCTCCTGCTCCTGGACCTTCTCCTCGGGCGTGAGCTCGCGGGCGTACCCGCCGCTCCCCTCGGCGTTGATCTGGAGCTCGAGGAACTTCGCTCCCAGGCTGCGGACCTGCTCGCCGGCCGCGCGACGGACGTCGTACGCCTCGACGATCGCCCCGAGCCGCCGCGCGGTCGCGATCGCCATGAGGCCCGCGACCCCGGCGCCGAGGATCAGCACCTTCGCCGGGCGGATCGTGCCGGCCGCGGTCGTCAGCATCGGCCAGAACTTCGGGCAGAGCTCGGCGCCGATCAGGGCCGCGCGGTATCCCGCGACCGTCGCCTGCGAGGAGAGGACATCCATGCTCTGCGCGCGGGAGATCCGCGGGAGCAGCTCGAGCGCGAACGCGGTGAGCCCCGCGTCCCGCATCTTCGCGACCCGGTCGAGATTCCGGGCCGCGTTCATCACCGCGACCACGATCGTGCCGGGCTTCGCGAGCCCGATCTCCTCGAGGGTCGGGATCTGCAGCTTGAGCACGATCGTCGCGCCGCCGAAGAGCGCGGCGCGGTCGGGCTCGATGCGCGCTCCGGCCGCGACGTACGCGGCGTCCGGGAACCGGGCGAGCGTCCCGGCGCCCGACTCGACGACCACCGTCGCCCCGGCCTTCGTCAGCCGCTGCACCACCTCGGGGACGAGGGCGACCCGGGTCTCGCCCGGGGCGACCTCCTTCGGGACGGCGAGCACGGTGGGCATGCGAACCGGCGGTGGTCGAACCGGACGAGATTATACGGTTGGTGGCCCCGCGGCGGTACGGGACCCCGCGGGGGACCAAACGCTGAAACGCCGACGGGTCCTCCCGCGATCGTGAGCCGTCCTCTGCGCGCGGGCGTCGTGGTCGGCGCCGCGATCTTCCACGATGGGCAGCTCCTGCTGATCCGTCGGGTCGCGGACTTCCCCGGCCGATGGGAGCTCCCCGGCGGAACGGTCGAGGAGGGCGAGGAGCTCGAGGACGCGCTCCGGCGCGAGGTCCGCGAGGAGACCGGACTCGCGATCGCGATCGGCGATCCGTACCACATCTCGAGCTTCGAGACCGAGGTCGCGAGCGGCGAGCGCGTTCGGGTCGTGTCGATCAAGTACCTGTGCACGATCCGATCGCGCACGCCCGTGCGGCTCGATCCCCGCGAGCACGACGCGTTCGTCTGGGTCGACCGTGCGGGCGCGGAGGCGCGGCCGCTCGTGCCGGGGTTCCTGAGCGCGGTCTCCGAGGCGTTCCGGCGCCGGGCCGGTGGCCCCGGATGACGGGGGCGGACCGGAGCTTCGACCGCGTCGTCTGCGGGGACGCCCGGGCGACGCTGGACGCGCTGCCCGCCGAGAGCGTCCACCTCGCGATCACGAGTCCGCCGTACAACCTCGGCATCGAGTACCGCGGCTACGGCGACGACCGAAGTCCCGTCGAGTATCGGCGGTGGCTCAAGGGCGTCTGGGCGTCCCTCCACCGGGTGCTCGTCCCGGGCGGCCGGTTCGTCCTGAACGTGGCGCCGACGTCGATCAAGGACTTCCGTCCGCTCCACCACGAGCTCTCGACCGACCTGCGCGACCTGGGCTACATCATGCGCACCGAGATCATCTGGTACAAGCAGACGATGGGGCGGCGGACCGCCTGGGGCTCCTGGCGGAGCCCGTCGAACCCGCACATCGTCCCCTCCTGGGAGTACGTGCTGGTGTTCTCGAAAGGGCAGTGGCAGCTGCCCGGCGATCGGGCGGCGATCGACATCAGCTCGAAGGAGTTCGAGCGGTTCTCGGACGGGTTCTGGAAGATCCCGCCCGAGCGACGCCGCCGCGGGCACCCCGCGCCGTTCCCCGAGGCGCTGATCGAGCGGCTCGTCAAGTTCTACAGCTACCAGGGGAACGTGGTGCTCGACATGTTCGGGGGGACGGGCACCGTCGCGGCGGTCGCCCGCCGGCTCGGGCGGCACTACCTGCACATCGACTCTTCGCCCGAGTACTGCCGTCAGGCGGCGGAGCGGATCCGGTCGACGGCGCCGACCGGTCGGTGGCGGATTCCGGCACCCCCCGACGATGGGACGCCGACCGCCCCGGACCGGGTCACCCTCGGCCCGCCGTCGGCCGGGTGATCGCCATCCGTCGGGTGATCCCGGGGAGCAGCAGGTAGCCGCCTGCGTAGAGCGGGGCCGACCAGACGTTGAGCGCGGCGGACCACTCCCGCGGGTGCCGGCCGAGGAAGCGGAGGTACTCGACCGCCCCGTCGGCGACGTCGCGGCGGCTGGAGGCGGCCCGCACGCGCTCGACCAAGGACTCCCCCCGGAACATCCGGTCGAAGTGGACCGACCGGTCCGTGAGCCAGGTCGCGAGCTCGGGAAAGCCCCGGCGCGCGGCGTACGCGCCCAGGCGGGCGTGCGACTCGGCCGCGATCCCCAGCCAGGGGACCCGGGTCGTCGCGCTGCCGGCCGCCTCCCGATAGCGGGTGCGGCGCCGGTCGTCGAGGTAGAGGGCGTACGGCGACAGCGCCGCGAGCACGACGAGCGCGAGATCGGGGAGACGGGTCGCTGCGAACGCATCGGCGCCGTCGCCGTCGAGGAGCGCGCGGCGGAAGATCATCGAGCTCGAGTTGAACGAGTGCTCGGCGGCGTCCTCGAGGAGCGCCATCGTGCCCCGGCGGTCCCCGGGCGCGACCGCGATCGGTCCCCGGCGATCGTGCCGGCTGTCGCGGGCGAGCGGGCTCCAGCGCGCCATCGGTACCGGCGCCCCCGCCCGATCGATCACCGAGACGCGGTTGCGGTAGAGCCCGATCTCGGGGTGCGCGCGAAAGACCGAGAGCGCGGCCTGGAGCCGGTCCGGCTCGAACTCATCGTCGTCGTCGAGCAGCGCGACGAGCGGCGCGCGGGTCGCGCGCACGGCCGCGAGGAGCCAGGCGCCGATGCGGGGCTCGGGATCGGTGCGCACGGCGACCCCCGATCGATCGAGCGCCCGGGCGAGCGCGGGGTCGTCCCGGTCCGTGACCACGAGCACTTCGAAGGCGTCGCGCGGAGCGGTCTGCGCCAGGACCGACTGCACCGCGGCCGGCAGGAACTCCGACCGGCGGTACGCGCCGATCACGACCGAGATCTCGGGGGTCGGCGCCATGATCGTTCAGCCCCCGGTCGGGGCGACGGACGCGAGCCAGCCGGCGGGCTCGGGGCCCGGGGTCGGTCGGAGGCGGCGAGCGAGCTCGGTCGCGGCGAAGTCGAGGAGCGGCTCGAGGTTCACCGTATCGGCGCGGTTGTAGCGCACGAGACGGTCGAGCGCGGCCGCGTTCCCGCGCCGCCACTCCTGCCACAGCCGGACCGCCTCGAGGCCGTCGACGCCCTCGACCCCCGTCCGGTCCCCCAGGCCGAGCCGATGCTCGATCCGCTTCAGTCCGCCCGCGTGGCCCAACCGGTAGAGCAGGAACCGGAGATCGATGTGGAGCGGGGGCGCCTGCAGCTGCGGGAACGTCGCCTCGAGGAACGGGACGTCGAACTGCCGGCCGTTGAACGTGACCAGGACCCCGAACCGGCGCAGGTACGCGGGAAGCTCCTCCAGCGTGTCGCCGGCCACGAAGCTGCGCGTCGCGCCGCCTCCGTGGACCGCGACGACCGTCACGATCCCGCCGTACGGCGAGAGGCCGGTCGTCTCGATGTCGAGGAATGCGGTGCGGTCGTGAAAGGCCGGATGGACCCGCCAGTGCTCCCGGTCGGGGAGCCGGCGGGCGAACCAGCCGGCGTCGCGCTCCGCGAGCGCCTGCTCGCTCCGGTCGATCTCCGCCTCGAGGCGGCGCGCCGCGGGCCCGGCGAGGCCGAGCCGGTCCGCCCTCGACCGGAGCGCGCTCCAGTCGTCGATACCGGCGCGCCACAGCTGGGCCTCGCCGACCGGGCCGATGCCCGAGAAGTGGAGGAACGTCGACCGGAGCACGCGCTCTCGACCGGCTCCGGCTCTAAATCCTTCGCGTCGCGCCCTCGTTCACGGTCGCGGGTCGGCCGAGTCGACCGGAAGCGGGCCGAGCGGGGCGATGAGCGCCTTCACCGCGGCCCAGAACTTCGGCACCTCGGCGCGCGGCAGGCGCCGGTCGTAGTACGGCGCGCGGCACTCGGCCTCGAGGAGGGCGGGGTCGTCGGCGTCCCAGACCAGTCGGACGACCCAGTCCGGGTGCTCCTCCTCGTAGGCGTACACGCGCTTTCGGGGGTCGGTCGGCACCGGGTTCGCCGTGAGGAGCTCGAGCGGCGGATCCGGGGGCGGCGGCGGGCCGGGCGTGAGGAGGATGGGGGCCTCCGGCTCCGGCAGGCGGAGTCGGATCCACGCGACGACCGGCCAGTGGCTGCGGGAGACCCCGAGGCTGGGCACGCGCGCCGCAGCCGCCGGGAGGACTATGAGCGTATCCGGCCGGGCTCGGGCCGGGCCCGTGCGCGCTCAAGACAACGGACGCGATGCGAGCGGGGCCATGCCGGGACGACGGGCGCGCGACCCCTTCGAGCGGTCGCTTGAGGAGGGCACGGCGCTCCCGGTCTCGGGCTGGGACTTCTCACCCGTTCGGGGTCGATGGCGCGACCCCGGTCCAACGTGGTCGTACCGACGGCGGGCGAGGGTCCGGCTCCGCCGCGTCGTCTCCGCGCTCGACCTCGGCACGGGCGGCGGCGAGCTGCTGGCGACGCTCGCGCCGCTGCCGCGGCGGACGTTCGCGACCGAGGGCTACCCGCCGAACCTTGCCATCGCCCGGCGCCGGCTCGCGCCCCTCGGCGTCCGCGTCCTCCCGATCGGGAGCGACCTTCGCATCGCCCTGCCGGACGCGAGCGTCGAGCTCGTCCTCGACCGCCACGAGGCGTTCGATCCGCGCGAGGTCCGTCGGGTCCTCGCGCCCGGCGGCGCGTTCCTCACCCAGCAGGTCGGGGCGGACGACCTCGCCGAGATCGACCGTGCGTTCGGGCTCCCGCCGGAGTCACCGACCAATCGGCTCGAGAGCGCACGTGCCCTGGCCGACGAGATCGGGGCGGGCGGGCTCGAGGTCCGGGAGTTCCGCGAGGCGCGCTACCGGACCGAGTTCCTCGACCTCGCCGCCGTCGTGTGGTTCCTGCGCCTCGCGCCGTGGCAGGTCCCGGGGTTCTCGATCCATCGGGACCGGGCCGCCCTCCGACGGATCGACCGGACGATCCGCCGCACCGGCGCGTTCCGCCCGACGGCGCACCGCCTGCTGGTGGTCGCCCGCCGGCCGCCGGAGTCGGGCCGGTCGGCCCGGGAGCGAACCCTTTGAAAAAAAAGGTTTCACACGCGTTCTGTGTAACTGCCAAGCATAACCAGGTAACGTAGCTGCGGACGTTAGTGGCCGCGGGCTGAACGGATCGCCCGAAGGCTTTCCGCGTACACCCCGGCTCTATCGAACTCGTCTTCTACGAATGTCCTTCAAGGTCTCTCTTTTTCGAGGGGGTTTCGGGCTTAGATGCT
>DATJRX010000012.1:0-3018 GCA_035504395.1 Thermoplasmata archaeon
CCCGACGTGGAGGACGACGATCCGTGACGCTTCGCTGCTTTGCCTGCGCGCGTACGTTCCCGGGGCACCTCATGTTCATCCTCCACGCGCTCGTCCCGCGCCGACACTGGAAGTGGCACTGGTACTCCAAACGGGAGGAGCCGTGACGACCGGAGCGGGACCCGGCCCGCGCCGCGGCAAGAAGGCCCGCGCTGCCCGACGCCGCGAGCGCAAGCACCTCGGGACGCTCGGCGGACGGTCCCTCTCCCCCGGCGAGCTCCGTCGCATTCTCAAGAAATAATGTGCGTTCGCTGTCAGGGCTACAAGCCCTGTAAGTGCCGCTGCGCCCACACCGTCACGGCGACACGGCTCTCCGCCCGGAAGCTTGGGTATCGGATGTGCGGTAGCTGCGCGCACTACGTTTCGGCAGATTCAAGTAGCAAGGCGGTGGTCCGGGAGCGAGGGAACTGAGATGGCAACCTCGACCTCGAGCGCCCAGCTGAACCTGACCCTGAGCTCGACGGACATCTACATCGGGATCCTCGGTCTGGGGGTCCTGGTCGCAGCCCTCGGGTTCGTCACCCACACGATCCCGTCGTGGCTCGGCTACGCGGGCGTGGCGACTACCCTGGTGACGTTCTTCCAGATGCTCGTCGATGAGTTCGTCCCCGCGACGTGGGTCGAATACCTCGCCGTGACGATCGTGGCCGCGGTGGTCGGCGTCTTCGGATACTTCACGGGCGTCCAGAACGTCGACCTCGTGACCCTCCTCGCGTGGGGGCTCGGCATCGCGAGCGCCGTCTACAAGGCCGTCTCCGACACGGGCGGGACCGTCCTATCGAGCCAGCAGGAGACGATCGCGCTCGGGATCTCGGGCGCGGCGGTCGCCTTCCTGACCTGGTGGGCGGGCGACCCCACGGCCTCGGGAGCGACCATCGTCGCGACGCTGATCGCGACGGTCGGCCAGTTCCTCCGCGTCTCGGTCCAGGCGGCGCCGTCGACCGCGAGCTCCGCGGCCTCGGCGCCCCCTGCCGGAGCGACTCACTGAGCACGAACCGCACTTTCGCGCAACCCTTTCCTTCCTCTTTTTCTACCCCTGTGTCTATCGGTAGTCATGTCCACCCAGGCCGAGCAGCCGGAGCCCGACCCGGCGGAGCCGACGCCGACCCCGCCCGCGCCGACGGACCCCGAGACGTCCCAGGACCCGCCGCCCTGAACAGGGGTGGCGGGTCCAACCCCTTCCCATGACGGACCGCATCGAGAACGAGGCGGCCGTCCTGCTCCTCGACGGCAAGAATGCGCTCACCGCGGAGCGGCCGATGAAGGTCTGCTCGGTGACGGTCGAGTGGACCGTCCGAGCGGGCAAGCTCACGCCGCGCGTGACCGTCGTGCTCGAGCCGCGCGACTAATCGAGCACCCGCTGGCGCGGCTGGAAGGTCGGCGCCTCGCCCGTCTCTTCGATCGGCGGGAGTGGGACCTGGCGCCCGGGGTTCAGGACCTCCTCCCGCTCGCGCCGCGTCGGCGCGCGCGACGGGCACCAGATCCCGTTCCCCGCCCGCGGCACGCGGCCGCACACCTGCCACCCGTTCTCCCGCATCAGGTGGTCGAAGTCCGGCGCGCGGAGCGGCTGCTGCATCACGTACTTCAAGAGCGCCGCCACCGAGAAGAAGTAGACCGGCACGAACCGCCCGCCGCGCGTGTCGGTCAGGACTGTGTCCGGGACCTGGGACGGCCGGGCGGCGCGGAGCACCGTCCGCGGGAGGGTCTCGGCGGGCGGGAACCCGGGGACCGTGTAGACGAGTCCGCCCCGGGCCGCGGCCTGGACGAAGTAGCCGAAGGTGGGGGCGGAGATCTCCGACAGGTAGATGGCCCACGCCGCGCCCCAGACGTACCACCGCAGCAGGCGGCGCGCCGTCGGAAGACGGTGGAGATAGTCTCGGTACGCCCGGACCGCGGCGCCCGGGATGAGGGCGACCGCGAACTCGTGGCGCTCGATCGTCCGCGGCTCGCGCCGCGGCGGCTGCGGCGACGCGGCCCGCACCGCCTCGACCGCCTCGTCCCGACTCATCCCGTAGACGCGGCGGAAGTACTCGTCGCTGAACTCCCGCGGGTTGACCGGGAGCGGGCCGCGCTCGGTCATCACGGTCGTCGGCTTGACGACCGGGCGGCCCTCGGTCCGCAGGGGCAGCTGGTAGGCGCCCGGCTGGCGGGGCGGGTATCGCGCCGCCTCCTGATACGTCATCGTGGGGCCGGCGATCGCCTCGGCGAGTTCCTCGCTGCTCGCCATGCCCCGGGTCGGCGACTCGAGACGCGCGCCGGCGATCTCGCGACCCAGGTCGATCGCGACCTCGAGGTTCCCACCGGCGGTCAGTTTGAAGGCCGCGAGGCGCTCGGGCTCCACGGTGAAGGGGACCCATCCCGCCGGCCACTGGAAGAAGGCCACGATCGGGGAAGGGGGTTCGGACCCAAATACCTACCCAAAGTCGGGGCCCTACACTTGAGGAAAGCCATGCGGACGAAAGTGTGCGAAGGCGTGATGCGAATGGACGTGGTAGCGACCGACCCGCGGGTCGAGATTTGCGTGGCGTACGACGGCCTGACCGGGCTGAGCCAGCGATCCATCCTGCGGGACATCTGGGACGAGCTCGTGGCGAAGGGCCCGACGGAGTTTCAGAAGCTCGTGGAGGCGCTGAAGCGCCACGGCGGGATCGTGACCGTGACCTACCTCGACTACGTGAGCTATGGGATCGGCGGCGGGGACGCGACGGCGGAGAACACCTGGCCGCACACGATGCTCATCTGGTGCGAGCCGGCGCGTCCGGCGGAGGGCATCCCGGCGCATGTCGCCCTGCGACGGAACCCGCCCGTCGTTCCCGCGCTCGAGCTTCCGACGGTCGAGCGGCAGGTCGAACGGATGACCCTCGGTTGAGCGGGCGCAGGGGTTAAGATGTCGGACGGGTCGGACCAGGGCTCATGGAGGCCCATGCCGCTCCCGCCGCAGCGTGCCGTCTACCGGCACCTCGTCATCCGCCTGCTGCT
>DATJRX010000013.1:0-3026 GCA_035504395.1 Thermoplasmata archaeon
ACGACGCGGTCCTTACCTCTGGTCAGTTGCCCGCGGCGCGTCATGAAGCGGAGCGCATCCGGACAGCTCCGTACCGGCGTCCGGGCGTGCGGTACCGTCGCACGGGCGGGTAGGGATTTATCCAACGGACTCGTTTGGGAATTCGGAGGATTCCGATTCACCTCGGAGAGACGGCTCCATGATGGCTGCGGAGGGTCGAAAGATCTGGATGGACGGTCGTCTGGTCGACTTCGCCGGCGCTCAGGTTCACGTGCTGAACCACTCGCTCCACTACGGGGTGGGGGTGTTCGAGGGGATCCGGGCCTACGAAACGCCGGACGGAGGCGCGATCTTCCGCCTCCGCGATCACGTCGCGCGCCTCATCGCCTCCGCGAAGGTCTACCACATGCCGATCCCGTTCTCCGCGAGCGAGATCGAGCGCGCGATTGTCGAGACCCAGGCGGCCAACATGGTCCTTCCATCGTACATCCGACCGCTCGTGTACCGCGGCGAGCCCGCCCTGGGCGTCAAGAACCTCCAGGGCAAGGTTTCGCTCGCGATCGCGGCGATCCCCGCGAAGAAGTATCTCGGGGAAGGGTCCGAGCGCGGGATCCGTGCGAAGATCTCACCGTTCCGCAAGCCGCACTCCGATGCGATTCCGTCGTTCGCCAAGGCCTCCGGCAACTACATCAACAGCTACCTCGCGGGGGCCGACGCCATGAAGGACGGCTACGAGGAGGCGATCTTGCTCGACCAGCACGGTTACCTCGCCGAGGGCACGGGAGAGAACATCTTCGTCGTGCGGGGCGGCAAGGTCTACACCCCCGGCCTCGAGTCCGACATCCTTCTCGGCATCACCCGGGAGTCGGTGATCCGGATCGCGACCGACCTGGGCTACCCGGTCATCGAGAAGCTGGTCTCGGTCAACGAGCTCCTGACGGCGGACGAAGCGTTCTTCACCGGCACGTATGCAGAGATCGCGCCGATCAAGGACGTGGGCCACTACCCCATCGGCGCGAGCGCCCCGGGCCCGATCACGTCCAGCATCATGACGGAGTTCGGCCGGGCCGTGCGAGGTCAGGAACCGAAGTACGCCGGATGGTTGACCCCGGTGCCGGCCGTCACGCGGGCCACAGCCCGAGTACGCAAGTAGTCCGGGGTTGTCGGCGGCTACGATTCGTCGTCGGCGACCGGCGCCGGCGGAGGCGCCGGGTGGTCGCAGACGTGGACCGTCGGATCCGGTCGCCAGACGAGCTCCAGCCGAAGCCCGTCCGGACCTCGGAGGTAGAGCGAGCGTGAGTCGGGGCGCTCCTTCTCCCCCAGGATCGCGACCCGGGCGCGCGCGACACGATTGCGCAGTCCGGTCCACTCGCTGACCCGGAACGCGAGGTGGTCGAGTCCGCTCGAGGTCTCGCCGTCCTTGGCGTCGTGAAGCCCCAGCACCTGGTCGCCGAACAGAAGGTACACGTGGTCGGCCCCCTCGCCGATCACGTCCATGCCCATCTGCTCCACGAAGAAACGGCGCAACTTCTCCCGGTTGCGCACCCGGAGGTCCACGTGGTCGAATCCGACCATCCCGAACTCCCGGATCGGTCTCGAGTTCGGCACGGTGACCGGCCACCCCGCCCGCGTATAAGGTCTCTCGGTCGCGAGGCCGGTCGGGGAACCGACGGGGCCGAGACCGGTCCTCCGGTGCGTCAGGGTTAATGTCAGTTCTGCGACTGGGGACGCGTCATGAGCGATCTCCGCGAGCACGAGGCCGCGCTTCGGGCCGGGCTGAAGCGACTCGAGCCGCACACCGCGTTCGCCGAAGTGATGGCCGAAGCCGAAGCCGGCGAGTCAGTGGGCGTGGACACCAAGTCGACGCGGACCAGCCGGCCGGCGCTCATGTCGGGCGCGGTGTTCCGGGCGTGGGCGGGCGACCACTGGGTCGAGGGGGCGGCGTCGAGCTTCGACGCCCCGTCGATCAACGGGGCGATCGACGGGATCGTCGCCCTCGCCCGTTCCAACGGGACTTCTACGCCGCCCCCCGGCGAGTCCGCGACCACCGTGGGCACGCACGATGCGCGACCGGCGCGGCCGATGAGCGACCTGGGAACCGAGCACCTCCTGAAATGGGCCAACGACGCCCGTTCTTGGCTTCAGGAACGACCCGAGATCCGGGTCGGTCAGGTTCGCATCGACTGGGACGAGAACGAACGTCACTACCTGAACACGGCCGGGGCGAACTGCTATCAGCGCGTGTTCCGGGCGCACGTGGGGATCGCGGCCATCGCCAGTGACGCGGGACGGACGCAGATCAACTTCGACGGGATCGGTGCGATCGGCGGTCAGGAGATCCTCGACGGGATCCCCGAAGGTCGGGTCCGGGCCGTCGCGACCGACGCGATCGCCCTGCTCAGCGCCAAGGCCGCCCCGACGGGCCGGATGAACGTGATCTTCGATCCCGGCGTCACGGCGACGTTCGCGCATGAGTCGTTCGGCCACGGGACCGAAGGCGATCAGTTCGTTCGGAAGCGATCCTACCTGCTTCCGCTGCTGGGCCAGCGGGTCGGTCCCGACTCGCTCACCCTGGTCGACGATGGGTCCATCCCGAACGGCTGGGGTTCGGTCTACTTTGACGACGAGGGGCATCCTGGCGCGCGGACCGTGTTGATCGACCGCGGAACGTTCGTGAGCGGACTCTACGACCGGGAGAGCGCGGCGGCGATGCATGCGCGTCCGACGGGCAATACCCGGCGCGCGAGCTTCCTGGATCGCGCGTTCGTCCGGATGACCAACACGTCCGTCGACCCGGGGGATCGCACCTTCGAGGAGCTCGTCGCGGAGGCCGGGGACGGGATCGTGCTCGAACGGTGGGAGAGCGGCATGGAGGACCCGGCGGGCGGCCAGATGCAGATCAAGGTCGGGCGGGGCCATCTCATCGAGAACGGGAAGATCACCGACCTCGTGGGTCCGATGGCGCTCTCCGGCAAGGTCCTGGAGGTCCTCAAGGACATCCGCGGCATCGGGCGCCGGGAATCGTTCCTCATGACGCCGGGGTTCTG
>DATJRX010000014.1:0-6307 GCA_035504395.1 Thermoplasmata archaeon
GGCGTTCATCGTCTTCCAGGCGATGGCGACCGGGAAGACCTGCTACACGACGTTCCACGCGGAGAGCGTGAGCGCGATGGTCCACCGGATGGAGAACCCGCCGATCTCGCTGCCCCGCTCGCTCGTCTCGGCGCTGAACCTGGTGCTCCTCCAGCGGCAGGTGAAGGTCGGGACCAAGATGACCCGCCGCGTCCAGTCGCTCACCGAGATCGTCGGGCTCGACCCCGAGACCAACGAGCTGATCACGAACTCGGTCTACTCGTGGAACCCGGCGGACGACACGTTCCTCTACTCGGGCCACTCGTACATCTACGAGCGCGTCGCGCTGATGAAGAACCTCTCGATGAAGGACATGGAGAAGGAGGTCCGCAGCCGCGCGGAGATGCTGGAGTACTTCCTCTTCCGCGACAAGCAGGCGACCCGGATGAAGCCGTTCACCCACCGCGACGTCGGGCGCCTCGTCTCCTTCTACTACAAGGAGCCCGAGAAGGCGCTCGCCGAGGCCCGGGCCGAGATGGCGAAGGCGAAGGTCGTCTCCAACACCGCCGCGCCCGCCGCCCGGTAGGCGAAGCCCTTAGGGTCGGCGCGCCTCGCGGCGCGCGATGCCCCCCGGCCGACCGTTCGCCCGCATCCCGATCGCGCGGGGCCGCGCGGTCGAGCTCTGGTGCGAGGACGCGATCATCGGGCTCCCGCGCCGCGTTCCGCCCGGCGGCGCGAACGTCGTCGTGACCAGCCCGCCGTACAACCTTCGGGTCCCCTACGGGCGGTACGAGGACGACCGACCCCGCGCCGAGTACGTCGCCTGGATGGCCGAGCTCGCCGCGGCGGTCGATCGCGTCCTCGCGGACGACGGCTCGTTCTTCCTCAACCTCGGCGGCCGCCCGAAGGACCCGTGGCTGCCGTGGGACGTCGCCCGCGCGGTCGGGGAACGGTTCGAGCTGCAGAACGTCATCCACTGGATCAAGTCGATCGCGATCGACCGAAGGTCGGCGGGCCGGGCCGCAGGGCTTCGGCGCGATCTGGCGCTCGGCCACTACAAGCCGCTCGTCTCCGACCGCTTCCTCCACGGGGCGCACGAGTACGTCTTCCACTTCTCCCGGCGGGGGGACGTGCCGATCGATCGGCTCGCGATCGGGGTCCCGTTCCAGGACAAGTCGAACGTCGCCCGCTGGGCCTCGAGCCGCGGCGACGTCCGCTGTCGGGGGAACACCTGGTTCCTCCCGTACCCGACCATCCGCGAGCGGGCCCGCGAACGGCCTCACCCCGCGACCTTCCCGCCGGAGCTACCGGAGTGGTGCGTTCGCCTTCACGGACGGGACCGCGTGCGACGGATGGTCGACCCGTTCGTGGGGATCGGGTCGACGCCGGTCGCGGCGGCGCGGCTCGGCGTGGGGGCGGTGGGGTTCGACCTCGACCCCGAGTACCTTCGGGTCGCCGCTGCGCGCGTCCGGGCGGAGCGGAAGGCGGGACGGCCCGTCCCGGCCTAGGGGTCGTCCGGGGACGGGGCTGCGTCCGCCGACGGGGGCGCCCACTCGCGCATCGGGGTGCGCCGCACCCCGGCAGCCGAGGCGAGGGCGTTCTTGGTGCCGGTCTTGGCGGCCTTCCCCGCGCTCACGAGCGCGTCGCGGGTGGCCGCGCCGGCGCGGGAGGCGCCGGAGCCGATCGCCACGCCCGCGTTCGCGATGCGCTGCGGGATCTGGCGGACCTCGGAGTCCATCCTCTTCCCGAGGGCCGCGAAATCGTCCTGGATGTCGAGGGCGAGGTAGCGAGCCTCCTTGGCCGTCACGTGGCCCATCCGCTCGATCTTACGGTCCAGGTCGGAGAACTCGTTCGCAAAATCCCGGCCGAGCCCGCCGGCCGCCCGCCGCATCTCGGCGAGGTGGGCGCGGAACTGGGCCTCTTCCCGGTCGTCCGTCATGGGAACACCGGGGGGAAAGTTGCGGGAACGGGAGATAAAGGTTGACGCGCAGTCGCAGCGTCGTCTAGCCGCCCATGCGACGGTCGGCCCGTCGACGGCGCTTCGCGCCGGCCGGGGGCCGGGCCGCGGGCGGCGGCGGGGCGGGGGCGGCGACCCGGCGCTCGACCTCGGTGCCGTGCGCCCAGCGCACCAGCAGCTCGACCCCGAGTCGACCGGGGTCGGTGACCATGAGGTCGCCCCCCGTCGTCCGGGCGATCTGCCGCGCCGCCGCCTCGTACTCGGGGTGGTCGGACCGGAGGAGGAGCATCGTCGATCGGAGGTCGGGAACGGTCGCGACCTCGCGCGCGCGCTCGAGCGCGCGCTCCATGGCGACGTCCAGCTGACCGGCGCGCACCTGCCCGTCCTCGGCCGTGTACGCCTCCGGGAGCCCGTCCGTGATCACGTAGAGCTCCCGCCGAGTGGCCCGGGAGGCCTGGAGGAGCAGGTGCGCCGCCCGCAACGCCTCGGCGGTGTTGGTGAACGCCCCCGCCGTGCACTCCCAGAGCTCGACCAGGTCGAGCACCCGGACCTCGTTGTCGAACGTGAACACGTCGATCGTGGCGTCCGGGTACCGCCGACGGATCGCCACGTACAGGGCGAGCAGGGCCTTCTTCGCCGCCTCGAGCTTGCCGCCCTCCGCCATGCTGCCGGAGCGGTCGAACGCCAGCACGACGTGGACCCGCTCGCTCGTGACCTCGCGGTAGACGTAGCTGGTCGCCTCGTCGATGTGCCGTTGACCCGCCTGGCGGGCCGCGAGCATCGAGCTCGGCAGGTCGATGTGGGCGATCTCCTCGGCCCGGACGAGGCGGGCCTTCTCGTAGACGCCGGTCGACGCCCCGCCCCGCAGCGAGAGGCGCACGTCGCCCGGCAGCTGCCGCGTCTCCTCCTCGAGCAGGAGGCGGGCGAACCGCTCCACGAGACCGTAGGTCACCTGGAGCTCGCCTCCCCGCTCGGCGACGAAGCCCCGCTCCTTGAGCTCCCGCTCGACCCGGCGGGCCTCGGCGTCCTTGAGGCGGGATTCCGTGTCGGCCTCGGCCCGGCGCTCGGCCTCCTTCCGCTCCTCTTCCAGACGGCGGCGCTGGGCCTCCGCGCTCTTGCGCTTCTCGTCCGCCTCCCGGGCGAGATCGCGCTCCTCCTGCTGGATCCGCCGGGAGACCGACTGCGTCAGCTCTCCCTTCTGGGGGCCGCTGAGCCGGGCGATCACCTCGCCCAGGTCCGAAGCGCCGAGGTGGCGGCCGCCGGGGGCGGCGACCGCGAAGGTGACGGTCCGCTCCTGGCGCGCGGGCGGCGCCGTCTTCCCCCGGCCGAAGAGGCGCCGGAACCACGCCGCGAGACGGGCGAACGCCGCGCGCAGGCGCGCGAGGAACCCGGGCCGCGGCGGCGGCCGGTTCCAGGAGGCGTCGGGCAGCAGGAGGGCGCTCTCGACCTCGCCGAGGAGATCGGTCGGGAGGTTCGACCAGTCGATCGATCGCGCTCGCTTGAGCCGCTCCTCGAGCTCCGCGATCCGGCGCTCGACCTCCTCATCGCTCCGTCGGGCGAACTGGTCGAGCTCGCTCTGGCGGCGGTCGTAGTCGCCCAGGATCCGGGTGACCCGACGCCGGGCCTGCTGGCGGAGGCGCTCGCGCAGGCGGGCGAGGCGCGCGGCGAGCTCGTGGTCCTTCTCTGCGCTCTCGCGCACGAGCCGTTCCGCCCCCGCGACGCCCTCCTCCGCGAGCGCGCGGATCAGGCGGGCGCGGTCGAGCGCGTCGAGCAGGTCGTCCGAGCGGACGTCGTCGGCGTACTCGGCGCAGTCGGGAAGGTCGATCGCGCCGCTAGAGGGGGGCGTCGTCGTCGTCCTCGTCCTTGCACGTGAAGAGCGAGTACTCCTCGAGCAGGCGGTAGACCCCGACCGCGACGTCGGGCGCGGCGAGGGGCGCGGGCGGCCGCTCGCGGTCGGCGACGTACTTCACGAACGATCGGAACTTGGGGAAGACGGCCGCATCGCCCCCGAGCTGGGCCTGCATCTGGGCGTCGTCCTTCAGGCGGCGGCCTTCGCCGACGAGCGCCTCGGCCTCGCCCTTGTTCTCCTTGAGGACCCCGCGGAAGAACCGGCACCAGTAGACGCCGGCGCTCCGCTTGAGCGCGGCGTCCAGGTACTGTTCGATGAACTCGGTGACCCGCTTCTCGTTCTGCCGGAACGAGTCGCCGCTGCGGGCCCGGATCCGGCCGCGCATCGCGTGGAGGAGGCCGGCGCGGAGATCGGCGCTCGTCGCGAGCGGGTGGCCCGCGAGCACGCTGACCGCAGAGGTCCGCTCCGCGACGTCGATGAGGGTACGGTTCGACCCGACCTCGCCGATGTCGGGATTGTCCTCGCTCATCCGGAGGCGCCAGGCCTCGATCACGCGGACGCCGGCGTCGCTCAGGATCTCGGGGACGAAGGCCGCGGGGTCCTCGGCCATCGCGAGCGCGACGATCTGCGCGTTGTCGGCGTGGCGGTCGTTGTAGCCGACGTGCAGGCTGGTCAGCCGGTCGGAGAGCGGGTCGTTGATGTTGTCGAGGTCGGAGAGGTTCGACGTGCACACCGCCACGAACAGCCCCGGGAAGCTCTCGCGGGACTTCGCCGGCGTGACGGTCCCCTCCTGGAGCGCCTGGAGCAGCACGTTCTGGGTTCCGAGCGGGAGCTTCCCGATCTCGTCGACGAGCAGGAACCCGCGGTTCGCCTGGAGGAGCTTCCCCGGCTCCAGAACGAGGGGGCTCATCGGATCCCCGATCTCCTCGAGCTTGCGGAGGTTGATGTTCCCGGTCAAGTGGTCGGGGAACACCTCGCTGGATCCCTGGAGTCGGGCGTACCCGTACCCCTCCCGGAGCGTGACGAACGTCGCCGGCACCTGGGTTCCGTCCACGGCGCTCGGCTGGAACTTGGTCGGGTCGCCGCGCGGCGCGAACCGGCGCTCGCAGATCGGGCAGGGAGGGAAGCGGGCCGCGACGGCGGGATCGACCACGCTCAGCGGGTGGTCGAGCACCGGGCAGCCGTCGATCGCCCAGACGTCCTTGGGAAAGATCGACCAGAGGTCCTTCGCGAGGCTCGTCTTCCCCGCGCCCGAGGGACCGAAGAACAGGACGTGGGCGCCCGAGACGAGCGCGGTGATCACGTCCTCGTAGGTCGACTCGGTGAGGACCGTGTGGGGAAAGAGGGCGCGGACGGCCCGGTCCCGATCGAGGCCCTGGGCGCGGAACCGCTCGATCGAGCGGAGCACTTCCGCGCGGAACCGCTCGCCGGGCGAGAGGACCGGCACCTGGGCCGCCTTCAGGGCAGCCGCGGTCGATCGGGTCCCGGGCGCCGGCGCGGGGGCGTTCACGGTCGGCACGGCGCGGCGAACTGGGTTCGGGTTATGTAGTTTGCCGAGCGCGGAGCGCCGGCGCGCGACGCGGGGACTTCACCGCCGGCGAGAGTCCGATGCGCGGTCTCGCCACGCTTAAGTAGGGTACCCCGCTCGGCGGCCGCGCGAGCGATGGCGGAGAAGGAAGGCGCGGCGAAGAAGCCGGCGCTGGCCCGCACGGTCAAGGACAAGTGGCGGTCCAAGCACTGGTTCAAGGTCCGGGCTCCGGGCCTCTTCCAGCACGTCGAGCTCGGCGAGACGGTGGCGACCGAGCCCGAGCAGGTGGTCGGTCGAACGCTCGAGACGACGCTCCCCGAGCTGTCGGGCGCGGCGGACGCCGCCAAGGCGCACGTCAAGCTGAGGTTCCGGATCGAGCGGCTCGGCGGCGACGGCGTCGCCGAGGCGCGGTTCATCGGCCACGATCTCACGTCCGACTACGTCCGCCGGCTCGCGCGGCGCAAGCGCTCGAAGATCGACACCTCCTTCCACGTCACGACCAAGGACGGGGTCGAGGTCGTCCTCAAGCCGGTCGCTGTGGGGGAGCAGCGCCTACAGACCCGCCTGCGCGCGGAGCTGCGGCACCAGATCGTCGCGATCCTCACCGAGGAAGCCGCCAAGCGCTCGTCCGCGGAGTTCGTCCGGGAGATGCTCCAAGGCGAGCTATCGAAGATCCTCGCCCACGGGCTGAAGACCCTCTACCCGCTCAAGAAGATCGAGATCCGCCGGTCCGAGGTGCTCGGCGTGATCTCGGACGAGATCCCGATGTCCGAGCCGGCCGCGCCGGCGGAGGGACCGAGCGCGCCGGAGATGGCGGCCTCGGTGCCCGAAGGCGACGCGCCCGCCGCATAGGACGAGGAGGACGCCGCGTGGCGCGTCCGTTCACGGTCGGAGTGGCTCAGCCCGGTAGAGCACGGGACTCATAGCGGGGCGTCGATCCGGCGCGCCTCGGGAGGCATCCTGGGGTCGGGGGTTCAAATCCCCCCTCCGACAT
>DATJRX010000015.1:0-33050 GCA_035504395.1 Thermoplasmata archaeon
CTCCGAGGGGGCCGGCGCGGCCGCTCTCCGGCGGATTCCGCTACCCGTCCTACCCCCGACGCGGAGCGGTGCCCCGAGCCCGTCGGGCCGGGGAAGCGGTCGACACTTAGTCAGGAATCGTAATATACCAAACCGAACTAAATCGGTTCGTTCGTCTCCATGAATCGTCGCTCCGTCGCGGCCCGGTCGGTCGCGAAAGCCGCCGACTCCCCTTGGCACGGCCTGCGGGAGGCGCACTTCCTGCTCCGCAGCCGGTGGACGCAGGAGCTCGCGCGGTTCGGCCTCTCCTATTCCGATTACGTCGTCCTGGAGCTGTGCGGCCGGGGGCCGGCCCGCGCCTCCGAGGTCGCCCGGGCCCTCGGTCTCACGGCGCAGGGCGCCACGGATGCGATCGATCGGCTCGAAGCGCGGGGGCTCGTCGGCCGCTCGACCGATCGGACCGACCGACGGGCGATCCGGATCCGCCTCACCTCCGCCGGCCGCCGACTGCGCCGCCAGACCCACTCGGCGAAGCGAGCGACCGCGCGGTATCTCAACTCGGCGATGTCCGCGGAGGAGCGCCGGGCCCTCTCCGAGGGCCTCGGCGCCCTGACCCGGGCCTTGCGAGCCCCTTCCCGGAGCGTCTGACGATGGACTACAAGTGGACCGTCCTGTCGAACACGACCCTCGGGGGACTGCTCGCGTCGCTCGACGGCACGATCGTGCTGATCTCCCTGCCGGTCATCTTCCGGGGCTTGGGCGTCGACCCGTTCCTCCCGGGGAGCTTCCCGATCCTGATCTGGCTCTTGCTGGGCTACGGGGTCGTCACCGCCACCCTGCTCGTCACGTTCGGGCGGCTGTCGGACATGTGGGGCCGGGCGCGGATGTACAATCTCGGGTTCGCCGTGTTCTCCACCGGCTCCGTCCTCCTCTTCGTCGAACCGTGGACGGGCGTGACCGGCGCGTGGGCGCTCGTCGGGTTCCGGCTGATCCAGGCGGTCGGGGCCGCGTTCCTCTTCGCGAACTCCGCGGCCCTCCTGACCGACGCCTTCCCCCCGAACGAGCGCGGCAAGGCGATGGGCGTGAACCAGGTCGCGTTCATCGGCGGCTCGATGGTCGGGCTGGTCGCCGGCGGTATCCTCGCCGGGATCCCGGACCTGCACCTCGGCCCGTTCGTGCTCCCCACGTGGCGCCTGATCTTCCTCGTGAGCGTCCCGGTCGGCGTGATCGGGACGATCTGGGCGTATGCGAAGCTGCGCGAGATCTCCGTCCGTCGCGCCAACCAGAAGATCGACTACGTGGGCAACGCCACCTTCGCCCTCGGCCTCACGCTCATCCTGGTCGGCGTCACGTATGGGCTGCTCCCGTACGGCGGCGCCAGCATGGGTTGGTCGAACCCATGGGTCCTTGGATCGCTCGGCGCGGGCCTCATCCTGCTCGTCGGGTTCCTGTTCATCGAGTCCCGCGTCCCGGACCCGATGTTCCGGCTCGAATTCTTCCGGAATCGGTCGTTCGCGGCGGGGAACGTCGCTTCATTCCTCGGGTCGGTCGCGCGCGGCGGCGTGATGCTCGTGCTGGTCGTCTGGTTCCAGGGGATCTGGCTCCCGCTGCACGGCTACTCCTTCGCGGAGACGCCGCTGTGGGCCGGGGTCCTCATGATGCCGATGATCTTCGGTTTCCTGGTCGCCGGACCGGTGAGCGGATGGCTCTCCGACCGCCGTGGCCCTCGCACGCTCGCCACGATCGGGATGGCGATCGGGTCGCTCACGTTCTTCCTCCTCGCGCTTCTGCCGATCAACTTCCCGTACTGGGAGATGGGCGTGCTCCTGTTCGTCCAGGGCGCCGGGATGGGGATGTTCGCGGCCCCGAACGCCGCGGCGATCATGAACTCCGTCCCCCCGGAGAACCGCGGGGCCGCCGGCGGCATGCTCGCGACCCTGCAGAACGCCGGCCAGCAGGTCTCGCTGGCGATCTTCTTCACGATCATCATCGTCGGCCTCTCGGCGGGCCTCTCCGGGTCCGTCGGAGGCGCCCTCACCGCGGCGCAGGTCGGCCCGCCGGACAGCACGATCCTGACGCACGTGATCGCGACGAACCCGACCGGGGCCTTGTTCGGGGCGTTCCTCGGGGTGAATCCGATGTACACCCTGATCCAGGGTGCGTCGACGATCCCCGGGTGGGTTCCGCTCAACTCGCAGGTCCAAGGGACTCTCGTCGCGCCCCACTTCTTCGCGCAGGCGATCGAGCCCGCGTTCAAGTCGGCCCTCTCGGAGGCGTTCCTCTTCGCCGGGGCGATCACGGGGTTGAGCGCCGTGATCTCGGCGTTGCGGGGCGAGCGGTTCGTGTACGGCCAGACCCCGGCCGGATCCAAGGGGGCCGCGGGCACTCCGACGGAGGCGAGCGGCGGCACTCCCGCGATGCCCGTCGCCCGGCACCGACCATGAGGGGTCGCTGATGGGTCCGCGCACCGGACCGGGGCCGGGGCGACCAGGCGGGTGAGGGGACCCGAACCGTGTCGAACCAGGAGATCGCGGCCTCGTTCGACGAGATCTCGCGCGTCTACGACGAGACCCGCGACCCGCTCGATGCGCCGACCCTCGACCGGGTCGCCCGGCGCCTGAAGGCGGACGGGGTCCGCTCGGTCCTCGAGATCGGGGTCGGCACCGGGCGGATCGCCCGTCCCCTGATCGACCGGGGCTTCCAGGTCACCGGCGTCGACCTCTCCCGCGGGATGCTTTCGCGGGCCCGCGCGAAGGGCGTGGACCGGCTCGTGCGCGGCAGCGGGTACCGACTGCCGTTCGAGGCCCGGTCGTTCGATGCCACCCTGATGGTCCACGTGCTCCACATCCTCGAGCGCCCGTCGGCCGCGCTCAAGGAAGCGGGACGCGTGAGCCGGGTCGGGGCCTTTGCCATCGTGAATCCCCGCCGCCGCGGGTCGCGCCGCCGCCGACGGTCGCCCGGCTCGCCGCGAGGGGTCCTGTACGAGATCCTGCGCCGCGAGGGCTACCCGGTCGGCTCGTTCTCGAACATCCCCCGCCGGGAGCATCGGGTGATCGACCGCTTTCCCCCGGACCGGCTCGAGGTCATCGACGAGCGCGACGTGACGGTCTCCCTCGCGGATCGGCTCGACCGGCTGGCGAAGCGGGGCCATCGCAACCTGCTCAAGGTGCCGCCGAAGGTGCTCGCGCGCGCGGTCGCCGAGGCCCGTCGACGGGTCGGCGACCGGACGATCTCGGTCCACCGGGCGCTCGGGCTCGCGCTCTGGCGGTCCCCCCGCCGGGCCCGGAGGGCTACTTCGCGAACCGGTGCTCCATCACGTACGGGAGCACCCCTCCCGCGCGGTAGTACTCGACCTCGGTCGGTGAGTGGAGCTCGCAGCGCGCGAAAAAGCGGATCGGCGCGCCGCTCGTCGGCGTCGCGGTCACCTCGACCGGGACCCCGGGCGCGAGCGTCCCGTCGGGGATCCGGAGCGAGAACGCCTCGCGCCCCGTGAGCCCGAGCGCCTTCCATCCCCGCCCCGGGGGGAACGTGAGCGGCAGCACCCCCATCTCGATGAGGTTCGACCGATGGATCCGCTCGAAGCCCTCCGCGAGGACGGCCCCGACGCCGAGGAGCCGCGGTCCCTTCGCGGCCCAGTCGCGCGAGCTGCCTTGACCGTAGTTCTTGCCGGCGAGCACGATCAGGGGCACCCGCTCCGCTCGGTAGCGCTCCGCGGCGTCGAACACGGTGGTGACAGCCCCGTCCGGCAGGTGGGCGGTGAACCCTCCTTCCTTCGGCGCGACCAGCTCGTTCTTGAGCCGCACGTTCGCGAAGGTCCCGCGGACCATCACCTCGTGGTGGCCGCGCCGGGTGCCGTAGGTGTTGAACTCCGCGACCGGCACGCCGTGGGCGATCAGCCACTGGCCGGCGGGCGTGTTCTCCGGGATCTCGCCGGCCGGGGAGATGTGATCGGTCGAGACCCGGTCCCCGAGCGCGAGGAGCGCCCGCGCGCCCTCGACGAGCCGACCGTGGTCGGGGAGCCAGGGCGGCGGGAGCTCGAGGTAGGGGGCCCGCGCGAGATAGGTCGAGTCGTCCGACCACGGGTACTCGAGTCCCGTGGGGACCGCTAGGGACTCCCAGTGCGGGTCCCCGACCTCGATCGACCGGTACTTGTCGGTGAACATCGCGGGGAGCAGGGACGCGTCGACGAGCCGGCGGACCTCCTCGGGCGCCGGCCAGAGGTCCTTCAGGAAGACCGGTCGGCCGTCGGGGGTCCGGCCGAGCGGTTCGGTCGTGAGATCGATGTCGATCCGCCCGGCGAGCGCGTAGGCGACGACGAGCATCGGCGACGCGAGGTAGGCGGCCCGGGTGTCGATGTTGATCCGGGCGTCGAAGTTGCGGTTGCCGCTGAGGACGGCCGCGACGTACAGGTCCGACGTACGGACCTGCTGCGAGACCGCGGGGACGAGCGGCCCGGAGTTGCCGATGCACGTCGTGCAGCCGTACCCGACGAGCGCGAACCCGAGCCGGGTCAGCGGCTCCAATAGCCGCGCCCGCTCGAGGTAGGCGGTGACGACCTTCGACCCCGGCGCGAGCGACGTCTTCACGTACGGCGGGACCGTGAGGCCCAGCTCGACCGCCTTGCGGGCGATCAGTCCCGCGCCGACCATCACGCTCGGGTTCGACGTGTTCGTGCAGCTCGTGATCGCGGCGATCACCACGGACCCGTCCGTGACCGCGAGGGCCGGATCGGCCGGAGGGGACGGGGGCGCGGGCGGTCGACCGCGCCGGTAGGCGTCGCGCGACGCGACGAACGAACGACCGGCGTCCGAGACCCGAACGCTCTCGTCGGGGTTGCGGGGACCGGCGATCGTCGGGACGATCGCCGAGAGGTCGATCCGGACGAGGTCGTCGTAGTCGATCGATCCCGGAGCGGGCGACCCCCATAGCCCGGTCGCGCGGGCGTACGCCTCGATGCGGGCCACGTGCGCCGGGTCGCGGCCGGTCCCGCGGAGGTAGGCGATCGTCGCCTCGTCGATCGGGAACAGCGCGGCGGTCGCGCCGTACTCGGGGCACATGTTCGAGAGCGTGGCCCGGTCGGGGACCGAGAGGAGCGTCACGCCCGGACCGAAGAACTCCACGAACCGGTCCACGACGCCCTTCTCCCGCAGCGCCCGCGTGACGGTGAGGACGAGGTCGGTCGCCGTCGACCCCTCCGGGAGCTGCCCGGAGAGCTCGACCCCGACCACGAACGGCCGGGCCAGGAAGTACGGTTCGCCGAGCATGACCGCCTCGGCCTCGATGCCGCCGACGCCCCAGCCGAGCACCGAGACGCCGTTGACCATCGTCGTGTGGGAGTCGGTGCCGATCACCGTGTCCGGGAAGGCGACCGCGGACCCGTTCTCCCCCCGGGTGCTCACGACGGTCGCCAGGTACTCGAGGTTGACCTGGTGGCAGATCCCGTTCCCCGGGGGCACGATCCGTTCGTTGCGGTAGGCGCCCTTCGCCCAGCGCAGGAAGCGGTACCGCTCCCCGTTGCGCTCGTACTCGCGGTCGAGGTTGATCGAGAGCGATCGCGGGGAGCCGAAGCTGTCGACCTGGACGGAGTGGTCGACGATCAGGTCGACCGGGACGACCGGGTTGACGCGGTCGGCGGCCAGGCCCCGGGCCGCCGCGGCCGTGCGGAGGACCGTGAGGTCGACCAGGACCGGTACCCCCGTGAAGTCCTGCAGCAGGATCCGCTCAGGGTAGAACGGGAGCTCCGCCTCGGGGTCCGTCGGGGCCCCGTTCGCGATCGCCACTACCGTCGCGAGGTCGCCGCGGGCCGGATCGAAGTGGCGGACGACGTTCTCCAGCACGACCCGCACGGTCCGGGGACGACGCGCGTAGCGCGCCGCGTCGACTCCGGGCAGTCGATCGGGATAGTGGACGAGCGCGTTCGCGGCACCGAGGGAAGTGGCGCGGGCGGTGGTCTCCGGGGGGCTCATACCCGACGGAGAGAGCGCGCCTTCTTGGGCTCTGCGGGGCCCGGAGCCGAGCTCATCCGGCGCGCATGCGCACGCTCAGCAGCACGAGTCCGAGGCCCGCGGCCATCGACGCGGTCGCGGCGATGCCGCTCAAGAGCGGATCGTGGAACCCGAGGTAGATCCCGAGCCAGAGGAAGGCGGCGGCCGCCGAGATCAGGAGGAATCCGGATCCGAGGAGGCTCAGACTCCGCGACCGGGTCGCGCGGCTCGCGCGGAACGCGTACGCCGCGATCGCGCCCCCGAGCCCCACGATGACGCCCCAGAGGGCGTACGCCATCCACTCGACCAGAGAGGTCACGGATGGCGCACCTCCGCCCGAACGCTGCGCCACAGCTCCTTCAACCGTTCGGACGAGAGGTCGCGGAATCGCACGTCGATCCGAAGTCGCGTGCCGCGCATTTCGACCGTGAGCTCCTCGAGGAGGCTGCGGTACAGCTCGACCCGCTTCCCGTCCGACGAGATCACGCTGCGCTGGACGCCGATCAGGCCGATCTGGGCGAGCTCGTGGAGCTTGCGGTAGAGCGTGCTCTGGGGCATCCGGTTCGTGACCTGGATCTCCTGCGCGGAGCGCGGCCCGTCGCTCAGCATGAGCAGGATCTCCCGCGCCCAGCGGTCCCCGAGGGCCTCGAGGATCCGCTCCTTGCGATCGGCCGGACAGGAGAGGAACCCGCCGTGGCCGTGCGCGCCCGGCTCCCCGTCCGCGCCCGGGTCGCCCGAAGCGCCGGTCGCGCCGCCGTCACCGGGGAACTCGGGGACCACCGGGGCCGCGCGTCCGTTCCCCATCGCGCCGGTTCACTCCCCGCTCCCGAGCTCGGGGCCCCGGTCGCCCGGTTCCCTTCGGAGGCCGGGCGGCCGGGCGTCGGCCCGCCCGCGTCGTTCGCACGTCCCCGCTCTCCCGGCTCGGTCGGTCACGCGCGGCGCCCCGACGCACCCGACCCCTTTAGGCGTTGCCTTCTTCAGATTGGGGCCCCAACGGAGACGGCGACCCGGCGCGCTCGGACCGGAGCGAGATCGCGTGGCTCCAGCGGACCACCGCGCGGGCGCCCACGGCCGCCGCGCCGGGACCTCCGGTCCAGCGGGCCTCGAGCCTCTCCCCGCCCGGTCCCGCGAGCACCGCCACGAAGTCGCGTCCCACCGGCCCGGCGGCCGTCACCGTGACCGGGAGGCCGGGACCGTCGGGGGCGAGGGTCAGGTCGCTCGGGTGGATGGCCTGAGGACCCTCGGCCGTGAGGACCACGTTGTATCCCAGGAAGCTCGCCGCCCGGGCGGTCGCAGGGTGGGCGTAGACCGTCGACGGCGGCCCGACCGCGTCGAGCCGCCCATCGAACAGGAGACCGATCCGGTCCCCGAGGAACAGTCCCTCCTCTCGGTCGTGCGTGACATGGATCGCGGCGGTACCGGTCGCGCGCAGCACGTCCCGGAACTCGGCCCGGAGCGCCGAGCGGAGCTCGACGTCGATCGACGCGAACGGCTCGTCGAGGAGGACCAGCCGGGGCCGGGCCGCGAGCGTGCGGGCGAGAGCGACCCGCTGGCGCTCGCCGCCGGAGAGCGCGGTCGGGGCGCGGTCCTCGAACCCCCGGAGCCGCAGCAGGTCGAGGAGGCGTCCCACCTCCTCGTCGACCTCGCGGGCCGCGCGCCGCTTCAGCCACGGGGCGTAGGCGATGTTCTCGTAGACCGTACGATGCGGGAACAGCGCGGGGTCCTGGAACATCAGGCCGATGCCCCGGCGGTGCGCCGGGATCCGGGTCACCTCCCGGCCGTCGAGCTCGATCGAGCCCGCGACCGGTGCCTCGAGGCCCGCGAGGAGGCGGAGCAGGGTGGTCTTCCCGCTCCCGTTCGGCCCGAGGAGCACGAAGTACTCGCCGTCGCCGACGTCGAGCGAGATCGTGCCGAGCACCGGGGTCCCGCCCCAGGCCGCCGAGAGGCCGCGGACGCGGAGAAGCGGCTCAGAGCTCGACACGTCGACCCCCGATCGCGAGGACGGCGAACACGGCGAGGCTGAGCAGCAGGAGGAGACCCGCGGCGGAGTCCGCGACTCCGAACAGCCGTGTGTTCGCGAGCCCGTAGAGCGCGACCGGAAGGGTGGTGAACCGGGGCGTCACCAGGAAGTAGGTGGCGGTGAACTCGCCGAGGCCGAGGGCGAACGCGAACATCGACGCGGTGAGGAGCCCGTCGCGGACCCGCGGAAGGTCCGCGTCCACGAACGCCGTCCACGGCGACGCCCCGAGCGTTCGGGCGGCGTCCCGGGCCTCGGGACCGATCGACGCGAGCGGGATGCCCAGGCTCTGGAGCGCGAGGGGGAGGGCGAGGATCGCCTGGCTCACGATCACGAGGGCCCAGACCATCGACTCCCCGCCGAGGAGAGGGCGCCAGACGTCGGCGAGGGCGAACGCGAGGACGATCGGGGAGACCAGCAGCGGCACGAAGAGCATCAGCCCGAGGACGCGCTGGGACCGGGGCCGGCGCGCGGTCGCGAACCCCGCGAGGATCCCCAGGACGAGAGCGATCGCGGCCGCGACGGTCGCGAAGAACAGCGTGTTCGCGAGGGCCCCCGAGACCGAGATCCCGAGCCGCGCGGTCGTGGCCGGCGAGAACAGCGCCGCCCACCCCGCGCCGGCGCCGCCTCCGCCCTCGGGCGCGACCGTTCGCACGAGCACGGCGGCGAGGAGGCCCAGGACCGCGAGGAGCACGGCCCCGGTCTCGACCGCCAGACCGATCACCGCGGGGTGGCGCCAGTTCGGCCGGCGCGGGGCCGCCGACCGCCGGCCGGGCTGCGAGCGGAGGCGCCCGAGGACCGCGAGGTACCCGAACGTCGGGACCGCGAACAGCGCGACCATGGCAGCGGAGAGGACGCCGGCGGACGTCGGGGCGAGCCCGTAGGTGTCGAGGAACCAGACCTGGGCCTCCACCGTGTAGCAGCCCGGGCCGCAGAGGAGGAGCGGGGGCGCGAACGAGAGCGCCGAGAACAGGAACGTCAGGAGGCCTCCGGCAGCCGCCCCGACCGCGCTCGGCCGGGCCCAGACATCGAGATAGGCGCGCCCCGGCGATCCGCCGAGCGTCGCGACCGTCTCCTCGAGGTCGGTCGGGCTCCCCTCGACCCCGGCGGCGGTCAGCAGGATCACGATCGGGACGTTGAACAGGAGGTTGACCGCGACGATCCCCGGCACCCCGCGGCCGAACACCGCGAGCGCGGGCCACCACCCCGAGAGCAGGCCGGCGGAGCCGAACAGGTCGAGCACGCCGAAGACGACCACCAGGCTCGGGAGGAGGAACGGCACGAGGAGGAACGAGCGGACCGCCGATCGGCCGGGCCAATCGTACCGGCCCAGGAACACCCCGGCGGGGTACCCGAGGGCGACCGCGAGGACGGCCGACAGCGACGCCTGCTCCAGCGAGTTCTCGACCGAACCGACGTTCGACGGCTCGGCGAGGATCGCCGCGAGCCCCGCGAGCCCGCCGGCGTGCGCGATCGAGCTCCCAAAGAGGAGCGCGACCGGGACGAGGGCGAACGCCGCGACGAACGCCAGGACCGGGACGAGGAACGCCGCGGTCGGCGCTCCCCGGCCCCGCGTCATGACGGGGCGAGCGCGAGCCATTGCTGGATCCACGTCGGGAGGTTCGACGGCACCGCCGAGGGCGGCAGATCGGCGTTCAGCGGCACGATCGTCGCCGGGTCGAGCGCGGCCGCGTAGACGCTCGGGAGCGGGACCGTCGAGTTCGCCGGGTACTCCCACTCGTTCAACGGGATCTCGTTCTGGACGGTGCCGTTGAGGAACCAGTTCTCGAACGCCTCGGCGAGCGGGGCCTCGTGGGTCCCGTTCACGATCCCGATCCCGTAGATCGTGCGCCATCCGTAGGCCGTCGCGTTCGCCCACGAGACCGTCGAGTTGAAGGCCCCGGCCTCGCCGTTCGCCGCCGCGTACGCCGGGTCGGTCGAATAGCTCACGACCATCGGCGGGTTGCCCGAGCTCGCCGAGAACTCGCCGAACGCGGTCCCCCAGTCCGGCGCCGGGTCCGGCAGGCCCTCCGACCAGACCGTCGTCCAGAACGACTGCCAGTTCTGGTGGAGCACCTGCGAGTAGTACTCGATCTGCCAGACGAGGAACTCCTGGCCCGTGATGTCGAACTCGGGATTCTCGGTCAGGAGACCCCGCGCCCAGGTCGCGTTCTCGGTGAAGTTCAGGAACGAGGAGTGCGCGACGGCGCCGCCGGTGGCCGCCGCGAAGCTCGCGTTGTAGTCGATCGCGAGGTACCCGTACTCGTACGGGACCGCCGCGAAGTCCGGGCTCAGCTCGGCGACCAGGGAGGGCGGCACGTTCGCGAGCGCGGGCGGACGGTACGGCAGCAGGAGATGGTCCGCTTGGGCGACCGGGGCCGTGAGCTCGTCGAGCCCGATCACCACGTCCGCGCCCGGCGAGCCCGACTGCTGTTCCAGCGTCGAGAGGAGGGTGCCTGGCGGGCACTCCACCTCCACGCGGACGTGGTGGGCCGACCCGAACGCGCCGAACACCGTTGAGAACGCCGGAGCGCCGCAATCGGCGCCGCCGAACAGGCTCGCGTAGGTGTACACCACCAGGGTCGCCTCCCCGTTGGGAGGCAGGCTGACCTCGTACTCGTAGATCCCGAAGGAGGCGGTCGCCACCACGACCGCGATCGCGATCGCCACGATCGCCCGGCCCACGCGGCCGGGCCGGCGCCCGCGGTGACCCGACGCGCCGGGGGGAACGGGGCCGCTCACGTCCTCCGCGGGTGCGCGGTGAGGTTCCCTAGGTGGTGCATTCCGTTCCCTTCGCGGGCATTACCCCGATCAGGTTCCTGGGGTCGACGAGGCGGACCTCGTCCTCTCAGCCGGTGGCCAGCTCCCCCTTACCCGAGCCGCCACCGGGTCGCGCGGCATAACCTTTCCGGCGCCCGCGCCGCACGGCTTAAGCGGTCGTCGGGACTCCCCGGACGGGCGTACCATCGATGACCGATCCGATCGAGAAGCTGCGCTTCGGTACCGAACTCGTCAAGCGGGGTTTCGCCCGCATGCAGCAGGGCGGCGTCATCATGGACGTCACGAACGCCGACCAGGCCGCCATCGCGGAGGAAGCGGGGGCGGTCGCGGTGATGGCCCTCGAGCGGGTCCCCGCCGACATCCGCGCCGCGGGCGGGGTCGCCCGGATGGCCGACCCCCTCAAGATCCGCGAGATCCGGGACCGGGTCTCGATCCCGGTGATGGCGAAGTGCCGCATCGGGCACACGGCCGAGGCGCGCGTGCTCGAGGCGCTCGCGGTCGACATGATCGACGAGTCGGAGGTGCTGACGCCTGCCGACCCGTTCTTCCACGTCGACAAGCGCGGGTTCAAGGTCCCGTTCGTCTGCGGGGCGCGGAATCTCGGCGAGGCCCTGCGGCGGATCGACGAGGGCGCGGCGATGATCCGCACGAAGGGCGAGGCCGGCACGGGGAACGTGGTCGAGGCCGTCCGCCACATCCACCAGATCTCGAGCGAGATCGCCGAGATCGTCAAGATGCCGAAGAAGGACCTCGGCGCGTGGGCGAAGCGCGAGCGCGTCACCGAGGCCGTGCTGGTCGAGACGCGGTCGCTGGGCCGGCTCCCCGTGGTCAACTTCGCCGCGGGCGGGATCGCCACCCCCGCCGATGCGGCGCTCTGCCGCGGTCTCGGGGTCGACGGCTTGTTCGTCGGGAGCGGGATCTTCAAGTCCGAGCATCCGATGAAGGTCGCGCGAGCGATCGTCGAGGCGTCGACCCAGTACGACCGCCCCGAGGTGGTCGCGCGGGTCTCCTCGGGCCTCGGCGAGCCGATGCGCGGGATCGACGTCGCCTCGCTGCCGAGCACGGAGCTCCTCCAGTCCCGCGAGTCGGAGGTGACGGTCCGCCGTCGCCCGCCGACCGAGGCGTAGGCCGGCCTCCGGTCGACCCGGCCACCGAAGCGAGGAAACGCTAGGACGGCGTTCCGCGGCCGTGCGCATCGTCCAGGTCTCCCCGTTCTTCCACCCGCACGCCGGCGGCGTCGAATCCCACGTCCGCAGCCTCGCGCGGGAGTTCGCCCGCGAGGGCCACGAGGTCACCGTGGTCACGTCCCGGTTCCGGGCCTCGCTGCCCCGCACCGAGGAGATGGAGGGCTATCGCGTCGTGCGCGCGCGGACCCTCGGGGTCGCGCTCAACACCCCGTTCGACTTCGGCACGCTGACCTCGCTGCGCGGCCTCAAGCCGGACGTCGTGCATATCCACTACCCGCCCCCGCTGACCGCGTTCTTCGCGACGCGGTGGCTCTCGGGCCGCGCTCGCGCCCCGGTCTGCCTCACCTACCACTGCGACCTCTTCCTCCCCGGCCTCGGCGGGCGCGCGCTCGCCGCGCTCTACCAGGGGGTCTTCGTGCCGCCGACCCTGCGCGCCGTCGACCGGATCATCGTGCACACCCGGAGCTACGGCGTCACCTCGACCGCCCTGCGCGGCCGACCGCTCGAGGTGATCCCGTCCGTCGTCGACCTCGACTGGTTCCGCCCCGGCGTCGACGCGAGCGCGCTCCGAGGCGATCTCCGGCTCGAGGGGAAGCGGGTGCTCGCGTTCACGGGACGGCTCGTCCCCCACAAGGGCGTCGACGTGATCCTCCAGGCGATGACGCAGCTCCCGAACGATGTCGTGCTGCTCGTGATCGGCTCCGGGCCGCGGCTGGCGGGCCTCGTGGGCGAGGCGCGGCGGCTGCGCGTCGCGGACCGCGTGCGCTTCTGCGCGACGGTGACCGACGACGACCTGCCGCGGTACCTGTCGCTCGCCGACATCTTCGTCTTCCCCTCGCAGAACCGCCTCGAGGGGTTCGGGCTCGCCGTCGCCGAGGCGATGGCCGTCGGCCTCCCGGTCGTGATCGCCGACATGCCCGGGGTGCGCGAGGTGATCGAGCCCGGGCAGACGGGCCTCCTCGCGGAGCCGCTCCTCGCGAACGACCTCGCCTCGAAGATCCGGATCCTGCTCGACGACCCGGCGCTCGCCCGGCGGATGGGCGCCGCGGGCCGGCGCCGGGCGGAGGAGCGCTACGGCCTCGCGACGGTCGCGGGCCAGCTGCTCACCCTGTACGCAAGCCTGCGCGTAGCTGGTTGATCTGGACCTTCAGCCGCGCGGCCTCGGCGCCCGCCGCCTTCTTCCAGTCCGGCCCGGCCGAAGCGTAGATGATCGACCGGGACGACGAGATCAGCAGCGCCCGCCCGTGGGCGTCGACCCCGTCCCGCACGGCGGTGGCGAGCGATCCGCCCTGGCTGCCCACGCCCGGCACCAGGATCGGGATCGTGTTGCCGAGCAGCGAACGCGCCGCGCGGAACCCGTCGGCGAACGTCGCGCCGAGCACCGTCCCGACGTTCCCGTTGGCGTGCGCGAGCCGCCGGACCTCGCCGACGACCGCGAGCCAGAGCGGTCCCCGCGGCGTCGGGATCTCCTGGAAGTCGGGCGCCCCGGGGTTCGACGAGTGGGCGACGATGAAGATCCCCCGCGCCGGGTCCTCGAGGAACGGCTGGATCGAGTCCCAACCGAGCCACGGCGTCACGGTCACCGCGTCGAACTTGAACTCGCGGAAGGCCCCATCGCGGAACGCGCTCATCGCGTTCGGGATGTCGTTCGCCTTCAGGTCGAGGATGCGGATCCGGTTCGCGCCGATCTTGCGGGCGACGCGGGCGAGGGACTGGAACCCTCGCGGGCCGTAGCGCAGGAAGAAGCCGAGCTGCATCTTGTAGGCCGCCGCGTGAGGGTAGGTGGCCGTGACGATCCCGTCGAGGAACCGGTCGAGCTGGCGGCCCGCCGGCAGGGCGCGGATCGGCTTCGGCATCTGCGCCGGATCGGGATCGAGGCCGACGCAGACGAGGGAATCGCGCGCCTTCAGCACGCGATCCATCCGCTGCAGGAATTTCTCGGGCACCGAGGTTGGGTCAACGGCCGAGGGCAAATAGGTTCCTCCCGCGCTCGGTCCACCGTCCGGCGTCGGGACCGCCCTTTTATCGAGAGCCGCGGTTCCCGCGGCCCGGCCGCGACATGCCGACCGATCCCCCGTCCTCTCCGCCCGAGGTCCGACTGAGGGACCTCTCCGCCGGGACGAGCCCGGTCGAGGTGGTCGGACGCGTGGTGACGGTCGAGCGCCGAGAGGTCACGCGACGATCGGACGGCTCGCGGCGGCCGCTCCTCTCGGGACTGCTCAGCGACGGCACGGGGACCGTCCGGTTCACCTGGTGGGATCCCCCGCGCGAGGGGATCGATCGGGGGACCGTCGTGCGCGCCGTCGGCGCCGAGGTCCGCGAGTTCCGCGGCCGGTCCGAGCTCACGTTCTCCTGGAAGACCCGGGTCGGTCCCGCGTCCGAGGCCGAGCTCCCCCGGGTCCCCCCCGAGGAGGTACCGGCCCGGACGGTCCGGGAGCTCGCCGCGCCCGACGAAGGGTTCCGACTGGACGCACGCGTGGTGCGGGTCGCGGAGCGGTCGGTCACGGTGGGCGAGGAGCGGCGGGCGGTGCACGAGGGCCTTCTCGCCGACGCGACCGGCGCGATCGAGTTCTCCTCCTGGAGCGACTTCCAGCTCAAGCCCGGCGAAGCGGTGCGCCTCATCGGGGGCTACGTTCGGTCGTTCCGCGGCCGACCGCAGCTCGTGCTCGACGAGCGGGTGACGGTCACCCGGATCTCCGGGGAGGGGCTCCCCGAACCGGCCGCCCTCCTGCGGGCCGCCCCCCGGCCCATCGCCAAGGTGGAGGACGAAGGGGGAGGCGCGGCGATCTCGGTCGAGGGGATCGTGGTCGGCCTCATGCCTCCGAGCGGGCTGGTCTACCGGTGCCCGACCTGCCACCGGACCGTGACCGCCGGGATCTGCAAGCTGCACGGATCGGTCGAGGGCCAACCCGACCTGCGGGCCCGGATCGTGCTCGATGATGGGACCGGCGCGGTCACGGTCAACGCCGGGCGGGGCGACACCGAGCGGCTCTGGGGGCTCACGCTCGCGGACGTCCGGGCGCGGCTCCGCGAGCAGCCGGACCCGAGCGTCCTCGAGGAGGCGCTCGCGGAGGCGCTCCTGGGCCGCCGACTGAGGGTGCGCGGGGCCGGCACGAAGGACGAGTTCGGGGTCACGATCCAGCCGGACGAGATCGAGACCGTCGAGATCGACCTGGACGCGCTCGCGGCCGAGCTCGGGGCGCGGCTGGGGACCGGCGGCCGATGAGCCGCCGCGAGCCGGCGTGGCGCGTCACGGCCCGCGAGCTCGAGAGCTCGCTCGAGGAAGAGCGCGGCACCGGGGACCGGGCCGCGAGCTACCTCCTCTCCCCGTTCGGGGCGCGGATGAACCGCGTCGCGATGGCCGGGACGATCTCGCCGGCGGAGCCCGTAGGGCGGGACGATCCGCCGACGTTCTGGAGGGCCCGTCTCTCCGACCCGACCGGGGCGATCGCGGTGACGGCCGGCTCGTTCCAGCCGCGCGCGATGGCCCAGCTTCGGGCCGCGGGCGAACCCCGTCCGGCGATCGTGATCGGCAAGGTGCACCTGTTCCGGGGCCGGGACGGGGTCGCGTACATCTCGGTACGGGCCGAGTCGGTGACCGCGGTCCCCGAAGCCCAGGAGCGCGCGCTCCTCGGAGAGATCCTGCGCCAGACGCTCGACCGGCTCGATCTCGTGGAGCGCCTCGCGGGCGAACCCGCGACGTCCGACGCCGATCTCGTGGCCCTGGCCACCCCGCGGACGTGGATCTCCGCGGCACGCGAGGCGCTCCGCCGCTACCCGAACGTCGACCGGGCCGCGTTCCGACGAGAGCTCCTCCCTGCCGCCCGGCGCGTCGCGGGGGACAGCGGGCCGGTCCGCGCCCCGGGCGGCCCGCCGCCGGGCGCGGTCATCACGCGCGCGGCCCCGCCGCGGGCTCCCCCGCCGCCCCCGACCGCCGCGGAGCGGGAGGAGGAGGCCGCATTCCTCACGCTCCTCGACGAGATCGCGGAGGTCTCGGTGGACGGCTACGCGGACCTGAAGGAGGTGCTGAGCCGCCTCGCGTCGCAGGGCGTGGTCGCCGACCGGGCGGAGGGCGTCCTCAACCGGCTCGAGGAGGAGGGGGCCGTGGAGGAGCCGATCGTGGGCAAGCTTCGGCGCGCGTAGCGCGCCGCGACCGACGTCGCGCCGGCCAGCCTATATATAGCCCCCAAGCTCGGAGCCCCGGGGGAATGAGGAACACCTGTCTCTCCGATTTCGTGACGAGACCAGCGACGAGCTGACCCCCATCTCACTCCGGTAGGACCATGGCCGAACCGAAGCCGCCCCGCATGCTCGCGCTCGTGCTCGCGATCCTCGTGATCGTGGCCGGCGCCGTCGGCGCCGGGGTGCTGTACTACGAGAACCACAAGTACCAGACCTCCGCCCCCCTCACGGTCCAGATCGGCGACAATGTCACCGTGAACTACATCGGGATCTTCGGGTCGAGCCCACAGGTCGGCCGGGTGTTCGACACCTCCTACTACTCGGTCGCCACGAACAACCTCACCTGGCCGAAGGCGATCGGCTACACCGGGCGCGGCCCGTCGCCCTCGAACTACACCCCGCTCCCCGTCGCCGTCGGACCGAACGTTCCGTCGGGCGGCTACACGTTCAAGAACTGGACGTTCGGCAGCGTCGTGACCGGTTTCTGGAAGGGCCTGATCGGCCTCCCCGGCAACCAGACGCGCTACATCACCGTCCCCCCGAGCCAGGGGTACGGTCTCGCGAACCAGTCGTGCTTCGTCTCACAGCCGCTCAGCTACTCGCTGCCCGTGACGGCCGCGCTGTCCGTGTCGGCGTTCAGCGCGCTCTTCCCCGGGGTCTCGCACCTCGCGGGAACCGAGTTCACGGACCCGACGTACCGGTGGACCGACTACATCGTGAGCGTCAACGCGACCTCGATCGTGTATTCCAACCTCGCGACGCTCGGATGGTCGGCGTCCCCCCAGGGGTGGCCGGTCGTGGTGACCAACCTCACGACCACGACGATCACCCTCACGAACCAGCTCTCCGCGACGAACGCGGGCCTCGTCGGGGGATCCATCTCGGGGAGCGGGGTCTGCGGATCGACCTCGTTCATCGTTAGCCAGGTCAACCTCGCGACCGGGACCTACGTCGAGGACTTCAACGAGGACGTGGTCGGGCAGACCCTGATCTTCGCGGTCGTGGTCGAGCAGATCTTCCCGCCGTCGTGATCGCCCGCGCCGGCCCGCGGGGTCAGGATTAAGAGGGACGGACCGGCGTACCTCCGGGGGATGGCCCCGGACGACCCGGCCCAGTTCAAGGAGCGGATCGCGGCGACCCTCGACGCCCATCCGGACGAGCCGTGGTGCACGCACCGGATCTTCGAGACCCTGGCGCCGCCGGCGGGGCCGTTCGACCGCGACCGGGGCATCGACTCGGCGCGGCGGGCGGCCGACGAGCTCGCGGCCGAGGGTCGGGTGCTTCGGGAGTACGTCTCGGCCGTCGCGATCGGCGTGCACTGCGACGACTCGCTCTACTGGTCGCTGCGCTCGGGCCGACGGCAGCTCGCGGAGTTCGGGCCGGAGTACGAGTCCCCAACGATCCTGCGCCGTCTCGGGGCGCACTTCGAGTGCCACGGGCTCTGAGGCGGTCTCAGCCCCCGAGGCTGATCTTGCCGCGCTTCAGGAGCTCCTGCAGATTGGCCTCGGCCGCGGACTCGACCACTTGGGACGGCGTCCCCCGGCCCGGGGCGTAGGCGCGGACGGTCCGGCGGGCCTCGTCGCGCTTCGCGCGCATCTCCCCGAGCAGGCGGCGACCGTCGCGCTCGAGTCCGTCCATCTCGCGCGAAACGGCGTCGATCTGGGCCATCACCGCGGCGCGCTCTTTCCCCTTCGCGCGGAGGTCGGCGACGGCCGAGCCCGCGTCCACGAGCTTCGCGCGCACCTCCGCCATCTTCGCGTCGCGCTGGGCCCGGGCGTCGAGCCCCTCGCGGGAGATCCGGGCGACCGCGTCCCGGGCCGCCGAGACCCGAGCCTCGGCCTCCTTGCGGAGGCGCTCGTGCTCGGCGACGACCTGGGTCCGCGCCTCGGCCGCCACGAGATCCTTGTGGCGCTGCCGGAGCTGGGCGATGAGGGCGTTCTCCTCGTCGATCGGGAGCGCATGGGTCTGCTGGTGCAGCTCGAGGCGGGCGATCTCCTTTCGGATCTGCTCGGGGTGCTCCCGTTCCCCGGGGGCGAAGGTCAGCCGGAGCTCGCGCAGAGCGATGACGGCCGCCTCCACCTCGCCCCGGGCCTGGTCTCGGGCGGCGCGCAGCTCCGCGATCCGCTTGCCCAGGTCTCCGTGCTCGCGGTAGAGGCGCTCGACCTCGGCGGCGGGGGCCTGGCGCCGGTCGTAGAGCGCTTTCTGCTCGGCCGATAACCGTCGCATCTCGGCGATCAGTGTGTGCCGCTTCTCCCCGAGGCTCCTGAGGCGCGCGTCGATGGAGCGGAGGGTCGAACGCGCATCACGCTCGGACCGCTCGTCGTCCTCCGAGAGCACCGGACGCGGGGGCACGACCGCCGACGTACCGTGAGGCCAGAAAAGGACTTCCCCGAAGCCCGGAACCGGCCGGAAGCCGGACCCGCTGGCCCATCGGTCAGCGGCGGCGGGGCCGCCGCGCCCGGGGTCGGGCGCGGCGGACGATCGGGCGGGCGAACCGCTGCGCCGCGAACAGGGCTGCGGGGACCGCCGCATCGATATTGACGACCGCGATCGGCGCGCACGACTGGAGCATCGCGTTGAGCGCGGACTCGCCCGCGCCGGCCCGCCCGTAGCCGACCGAGGTCGGAACGCCGACGACCGGCGCCCGAACGAGGCCCGCGAGGACGGTCGGAAGGGCGCCCTCCCGACCCGCGAAGGCGAGGTAGATCTCGGGGCGGGACCGCTCGAGGCGGGGGACCGCACGGAGGAGCCGGTGGAGCCCCGCGACCCCGATGTCGTACGCGGTCACGGTCACGAGGCCGAGCTCCTCGAGCACCGCCCGGGCCTCCTCGGCGACCGGCACGTCGCTCGTGCCGGCGCTGACGATCGCGATCGTCCCCCGTCGATAGCGGACGCCGAGGGGCCCTTCGAGTCGCGCGAGCCGCCCGTCGGCGAGCCACCGTATCGGGACGCCCCGCCGACGTTCGGCCTCGAGCGCCGTCCGTTGGACCTCCGTCGGGCGCGAGATCAGGGCACCCAGCCTCTGCCGGTGGAGCGCGCGCACCACCGCGACCAGGTGGTCGACGGTCTTCCCCTCGGCGAGGACCACCTCGGGGACGCCGACCCGGCGCGGCCGGTCGCGATCGACCCGGGCGATCCGTCCGATCGCGAGCTCGGGTCCCGATCGAGCCCGACGGGGGCCGCCCCGACGTGTCGTCACGGCGGGGACGACCCAAGCCGTGATATAGCGGATGCCGGTGGCACGCGCGTTTTTCGCCATGGTCGACTTCTCCTTGACCGCGGAGCAGGAGAGCCTGCGCGATGCGGCGCGGAAGTTCGCCCGCACCGAGATGGCTCCGCACGCGGCGGAGTGCGACCGGATCGGCCGGTTCCCCGAGGAGATCTACCGCAAGGCGTTCGAGCTCGGGCTGATGAACCTCAACGTCCCGGCGGAGCACGGCGGGAGCGGGCTCGGGCCGGTCGAGCAGTGCCTCATCGTCGAGGAGCTCGCCTACGGCTGCGGAGGGATGACGACCTCGATCATCGCAAACTGCCTCGCGCTCGAGCCGATCATCCTGGGCGGGACCGACGAGCAGCGGACGCGATTCCTCGATCCGTTCTGCGCCCAGTACCAGCTCGCCTCGTTCTGTCTCACCGAGCCGTCCGGCGGCAGCGACGCCGGCGGCCTCACCACGCGGGCCCGGAAGGACGGGAGCGACTACGTCCTCGACGGGGAGAAGTGCTTCATCACGAACGCCCCGCACGCCTCGCTCTACACGGTGTTCGCGACCGTCGATCCGGCGCTCCACCACCGCGGCATCACCGCGTTCGTCGTCCCGCGCGCGACGCCCGGCGTCGCCCCGGGGAAGGACGAGGACAAGATGGGGCACCGCGCCTCCTCGACGAGCACGGTCCGATTCGACGGCGCCCGCGTGCCCGCCGCCAACCGCCTCGGCGACGAGGGCGAGGGGTTCGCCCTCGCGATGCGCACCCTGGACCAGACCCGGACCCCGATCGGCGCGCTCGCGACCGGCATCGCCCAGGCGGCGCTCGACCACGCCGCGAAGTACGCCCTCGAGCGACGCACGTTCGGCAAGCCGATCGGCGAGCACCAGGCGATCCAGATCAAGCTCGCCAACATGGCCCAGTCCGTCCGGGCCGCGCGCCTGCTGACCTGGTACTCCGCCTGGACGATCGAGCGCGGGGGGAAGGGAACGCTCGAGTCCTCGATCGCGAAGTGCTTCGCCTCCGACGCCGCCCTCCGGGTCGCCGACGACGCGATCCAGACGTTCGGCGGGTACGGGTACATGAAGGCGTACCCGGTCGAGAAGCTGCTGCGGGACGCGAAGCTCACTCAGATCTACGAGGGCGCGAACGAGATCCAGCGCACGGTGATCGCCCGCGAGCTCCTGCGCGGCTACGCGTGAGGACCCGTTCGTGGAGATCGTCGTCTGCGTCAAGCCGGTGCCGGAGGCGGACACGCGGCTGCGCGTCAGCGCCGACGGGCGGACGGTCGATCCCGAGAACGTGAAGTTCGTGCTCGCCGGCTACGACGAGTCGGCGGTCGAACAGGCGCTGCTCCTCAAGGAGGCGAACCCGGGATCCAAGGTCCGCGCGATCGCGTACGGACCCGCGCCCCGCACCGAGGAGGTCCTGCGCGCTGCGCTCGCGCTCGGGTGCGACGAGGCGATCTGGGTCGAGGCGAGCGGCGACGCGGCCTCCGATCCCGTCTCCGCGGCCCGCGCGCTCGGCCCGTCGGTAGGCGGGCTCCCGCACGACCTCGTGCTCTGCGGCAAGCAGGCCGGGGACGACGAGAGCGGACTCTTCGCCGGGGCGCTCGGGGAGCTGATCGGGGCGCCGAGCTTCGGGTACGTGACCGACCTCCGCTGGGACGCGGGCGCCGGCCGATTCCGGTTCCAGCGCGCGGCCGAGGCCGGCGCGGAGCGATGGGAGAGTCCGGCGCCCATCGTCGTCGGACTCCAGCAGGCGTGGAACGATCCGAGGACCGCCAAGCTCCCGGCGATCCTCAAGTCGCGCAAGGCGCCGATCGCCCGCGCGCCGGCGCCCCCGGCCCCCGGGGACGCTCCCGCGAGCCGGCCCGAGAAGTTCGAGCTGCCGCCGCCCCGCACGGGAGCGAAGATGATCGACCACGCGACGCCGGAAGAGGCCGCGCAGAAGCTCGTGAAGATCCTCCGGGAGGAGGCCAAGGTGTTCCCGTGAGCGCGACCGTCGTCGTGATCGCCGAGCTCGTCGACGGCCACCTCTCGGGGGCCACGCGCGAGGCGATCGGGGTCGCTCGATCGATCCCGGACGCGACGATCGTCGGGTTCGCCGCGGGGAGCGCCGCCCCGTCCGCGGCCGCGGAGTTCGGCCGCTTCGGGATCGCGCGCGCGTTCGCGGCCCCCGACCCCCGGCTTGATACCGGCTACCCGGCCGCCGTCGCGCGCTCGGCGGCGAGCGCGGCCACCGGGGCCGGCGCGTCGGTCGTCGTGGTCGGGGGTACGACCTTCGGGCGCGACCTGGCGGGTCGGCTCGCCGTTGCGTGGAACGCCGCGGCCGCGACCGGCGTCACGGAGCTCGCGGCGGTCGAGGGCGGCCTGCGGGTCCGGCGCCCGGTCTTCGGGGGCCGCGCGACCGAGACCCGTCGGCTCGAGGGCGCCCGGGCCGTGGTGGCGCCCCGGCCGCATGCGTTCGCGGTCCCCCCCGAGTCGCCCGCGAACTGCTCGGTCGAGACGCTGCCTCCGGCGGACCTCGGTCCGCTGGCCGAGCCGAAGCGCACGGCGATGGAGTCGGCGGCCGCGGGCAGCGGGCCGGGCCTCACCGACGCCGCGATCGTGGTCGCCGGCGGCCGGGGCGTCCGGGGGCCGGAGAATTTCCATCTCATCGAAGAGCTCGCCGCGTCGCTCGGCGCGGCGGTCGGAGCCTCGCGGGCCGTGACCGACGCGGGCTGGCGCCCGACGTCGTTCCAGGTCGGGCAGACCGGACGGACGGTCTCTCCGCAGCTCTACATCGCGGTCGGGATCTCGGGAGCGATCCAGCACATCGTCGGCATGGTGAGCTCGCGTGTGATCGTCGCGATCAATTCGGACAGTTCCGCGCCGATCTTCCGGGTCGCCGATTACGGGATCGCGGGGGACCTCTTCCAGATCGTCCCCGCCCTGACCGCCGAGATCCGCCGCGTCCGCGGCCTCGGGTGAGCCTACAGCTCGCGGATCGTCTCGATCCCGTCCCGCACGAGCGTCGGGTAGCTGAGCCCGGCGGCCCGGCGCGCCTCCCGAAGCAGGTCGCGGAGGTGGCGCTTCGGACCGCCGGTCTCGGTCATCATCGCGTGGAACAACTCGGTCGCGAATCGCGGGTAGGCCGTGTAGAAGCGGGGATTCCACTTCACGCGGTCGAGCCCCGCGAAGTCGCGGAAGTCCGGGAGGACGTGCGTCGACTCGAGGCGTCGGTCGTACTCGGCGAGCTGCGGCGCGCCGAACGCGCCGGCCTTCTTCGCGGAGAGCGCCGTCTCCGCGGCCTCGAGGCCGGTGCGAACCGCGTAGTTCATGCCCTGGGTCACGATCCCGTTCGAGAAGACGAACCCCGCCGCGTCCCCGGCGATCATCCACCCGTCGCCGTGGAACGCGGTGGGCCGGCTCGCCCAGCCCGAGCTGATCAGCTTCGCGCCGTACTCGACGAGCTCCGCGCCGCGGAGCCGGGCGGCGATCGTCGGGTGGAGCTTGAACCGCTCCATGAGGTCGTGGGAGTAGACGCCCTTCCCGAAGAGCGACTTCAGGTTCAGGATGAGGCCGACCGAGAGCGTGTCGCCGTTCGTGTACAGGAAGCCCCCGCCCATCACGCCCGGCGGGAAGATGCCGGCGATCCACTCCTCGGCGTGCCCCTCGCCGGGCCCGACCGAGAAGCGGTCCTCGATCGTCGCCGGGTCGAGCCGATACACTTCCTTCATGCCGAGCTCGGTCGCCTCGCCCGAGAGGCGCGGGTCGGGCCGGATCGGGGTCCCGAGGGAGAGCCGGGAGTTCGCTCCGTCCGCGACGATCGTCACCGGGGCGGTCATGGTCTCGCCGCCCTGCACGATCCCGTGCACCCGGTCGCCCTCCCAGTTCAGCCGTTCGACGGGCACGGACGGGACGACCGTCGCGCCGGCCGCCTCGGCCTGCTGGGCGAGCCAGGCGTCCGTGCGGGCCCGCAGGACCGTGTGCGCGACGTACGGCGGCTTTCGCCACTCGGCGTCCTCGAAGTCGAACGAGAGCGAGCGCTCGGGGGTCAGCACCCCGAACCGCTTCCGCACCAGATGGCGTTCGAGGGGCATCTCCTGCGACCAGTTCGGGAGGATCCGATCGAGGTCGTGCCCCCAGAGCACTCCGCCCGAGAGATTCTTCGTGCCGGGCTCGGCGCCCCGCTCGAGGAGGAGCACGTTCGCGCCGCCCTGCGCGAGCCGGATCGCGGCGGAGGCGCCGGCCATCCCGGCGCCGACGACGATCGCGTCGAAATCGTCCGCCATCGCCGCGCCCGACGCGACGGGGCCGATTTAACGGTGCGCGGGCCCGGTCGGCGGCCGCGAACGGCCCTACCGGCCCGGCGGGGCCGGGCTCCACGGCGCGGGCGGCGCGGGGGTCGGCGAGGTCGCGCCGACCGTGGCGTTCTCGATGATCTTCTGGAACTTGAACGGCTTCGGGATCCCCCGCCAGTCCTCGTTGCCGACGCGGCTGCCGCCCTCGGAGCTGACGCGGATCGTCCCGTAGCCGAGGATCCGCTGTCCAACCCCCTGGTGCACGTCGACCCCTCGGATCTGCGCGACCGGGATCTCGTCGAAGTCCTTGCCGAGGATCCCCTTCTGCACGATCACGCGGCGCGTCGTGACGGCGTAGACCGTCCGGATCCACTGCAGCCAGCGGAGGAAGATCCAGAGGAGCCCGATGATGGTCAGCAGGCCGAACACCGCGACGACCCAGAAGCGGACGTTGTGCCCGCCCACCGCCGTGTTCAGGTGGAGGGTCGGATCGACCGAGCCGAGGTTGAAGTGAAAGATGCTGAGGAGGATCACCATGATGGCCGTGAAGAGGATCGGGCCCGGGAAGTAGAACAGCTTGGTCGCCCGGGTCTCCTCGAGCAGGAACTCGGAATCCGCGAGGTACGTCGCCTTGAGCAGCCGCGGCATCGCGCGCGGCGGGGGCGTGGTCGCCATCGCCCGGGAGACGGGGTGGACCCGTGGATAAACCCTCGTTCCAAGGGGACGCTTATAGGTCCCCCCGCCTCGCGGGGCCGATGGGCGTGACCGACTGCCACGTCCACATCAACCCGCTCTGGGAGATGCATCCGGACGCGGTGCGGATGCTCGCCCACTCGGACGAGCGCGCCGTCCGGTTCCTGAAGGAGCCGCGGGAGTTCCTCGCGTATCTCGACGCGTCGGGGGTCGAGCGCGCGGTGCTGATCAACTACGTCGCGCCCGAGGTGATCGGGTACACCGAGCGGGCGAACGACTTCGTGTCCGAGTATGCCCGGGCGGATCCGGACCGGCTCATCGCGGTCGGGGGGATCCGGCCCGACCATCCCGAGCCCGAGGCGGAGATCCGACGGCTCGCGACCGAGCTCGGGATCCGCGGGCTCAAGCTCCATCCGCCGCACCAGCTCTTCCGGCCGAACGGATACACGGACGGGAGCTTCCCGAAGCTCCGCGACGTCTACGCCGCGTGCGAGCGCGCGCGCCTCCCCGTGATCTTGCACACCGGCACCAGCGTCTTCCCGCGTGCCCGCAACAAGTTCGCCGATCCGATGATGGTCGAGGACGTGGCGCTCGACTTCCCCGATCTCACGATCGTGCTCGCGCACGGCGGCCGCCCGATCTGGATGGAGACGGCCACGTTCCTGGCCCGCCGCTTCCCGAACGTGTGGCTCGAGGTCTCGGGGATCCCGCCCGCCCGGCTGCTCGAGTACTTTCCGCGGCTCCCGCAGCTGGCCTCCAAGGTCCTGTTCGGGACGGACTGGCCCGGCCCCGGGGTCCGTGACATTCGCCAGAACCTCGAGGCCTTCCGGGCCCTCCCGATCCCCGTCGAGGACCAACGGCGGATCCTCGAGGAGAATCCCCTCCGCGTGTTCCCTCGCGCTCCTGCCAACTGAAATAGTGCGCGCCGATGGGCGCGCCGTGACGGAGTCGCCGCGACCGACCGACGGGGCCGAGCCGACCGGCGCCCCGGCGCCGGACGAGCCGACGCCGGTGGTCGAGGTCGTCGAGGGCGGCGAGGAGGTCGGCCGCCTCCCGCTCCCGCGACGGATGCGCGGGGAGTGCTTCGGCGTCGCGAGCCAGCTCCTCGGCGCCGCCCGCATCCGCGTGATGTGCGAGGACTCGGTCTCGCGGATGGGTCGGATCACGGGGAAGATGAAGAAGAAGATGTGGATCCGCGAGGGGGACCTCCTCATCGTCCGACCCTGGGGGTTCCAGGAGGGCAAGGCGGACATCCTGTTCCGCTACAGTCGGACGCAGGCGCAGTACCTGGCGCGCCGCAATCTCCTCCCTGCCTCGGTCAACCTGTTCGGAACGGACGCCCCGACGGACGCGGCGACGCCGGCGTGAGGTCGGCCGTGGGGTCGGTATCGGCCCGGCCGCTCTCTTCGCTCGAGATGGCCGTACTGGAGGCGAACACGGTTTCGCTCGGCGTCACGGTCGACCAGCTCATGGAGAACGCCGGCCGCGCGGTCGCCGAGGAGGCGATGCGCCATCTCCCGAGCCCGCCGTCGGGCCTCGCCGTGGTCGCCGGCTGGGGCAACAAGGGCGGCGACGCCACGTGCGCTGCGTTCTACCTCCACCAGTGGGGCTACGCGCCCGAGATCTGGCTCCTGCGACCGCCGACGGAGATCGCCTCCCGGGCGGCGCGCCGCTGCTTCGACCGGGCCGAGCGGTCCTGTCCGGTCCACGTGGGGGTACCCCCGGCGTCCGACCTCGCCCGCTTCCCGATGGTGCTCGACGGGCTCTTGGGCACCGGGCAAGGGGGACGCCTCCGGTCGCCGGTCCGCGAGGCCGTCGCAGCGATCCGGGAGAGCCAGGTGCCGGTGCTCTCCGTGGACCTTCCGACCGGGGTCGAGGACCCTGACGGGCTGCGCCCGAACTGGACCGTCACGCTCACGACCGTCAAGGCGGAGATGGTGCCGGGCGCGTCGGGCGAGGTCGTGGTGCGCGAGATCGGGATCCCGCCCGAGGCGTGGCGGCGGACCGGGCCCGGCGAGTTCCTGCTCCTGCCCCGCGGGGTGCGGGCCGGCCACGGACGGCGGATCGGACGGCTCATCGTGATCGGCGGCGGGCCGTACTCGGGCGCCCCCGGGCTGGCGGCGCTCGCGGCGTTGCGCTCCGGCACGGAGCGGGCAACGGTGGTCGCGCCCGAGGGGTGCGCCGAGCGGGTCCAGTCGTTCAGCCCGAACCTGGTGGTCCAGGCCCGCGGCGTCGACCGGTTCCGGCCGACCGACGCGGCCGAGATCGTGGAGTTCGTCCGGTCCGCGCGGCCCCAGGCGGTCGTGCTCGGCATGGGCGCAGGGAACCACCCCGAGACGGTCGAGGCGCTCCGCGAGGTCGAGCGCGCCCTGGTCGGCACGGTGCCGATGGTCGTCGACGCGGACGGCCTTGCCGGGCTGCCGACCGCGGAGGAGATCCGGGTCCGGGGCGGCGCCGGGCTCGTCGCGACCCCCAACGGCGGCGAGTACGCGCGCTACTTCGGTGGGAAGCGCGAGGGGCCCACGGAGGCGGACGGGGAGCAGGCCCGGTCGATCGCGGCCGAGCGCGGGGTCCTCCTCCTCGCGAAGGGGGACCCCGACCTGCTCTCGGACGGCCTCGAGTGGTTCGAGAATGCGCATCATCCACCCGCGATCACCGTCGCCGGGGCTGGGGACGTCCTCGCGGGCGTCGTCGGGAGCCTGCTCGCGCAGGGCGTCTACGCGCGGCATGCGATCCGCCTGGCGACGTGGTGGTGCGGGGAAGCCGGGATGCGGGTCGCGACCCGTCGGGGCTACGGTCTCATCGCCTCGGACCTGATCGAGGAGCTGCCGGCGGTCATGGTCTCCCAGCTGGCCCATCTGCAGGCGAGCGGCTGACCGAGGATCACGCGTAGCGCACGCGGCCCTTGATCGTCTTCGCGCGGGCCCGAACGTCGGCCGCCCCCGAGGGATAGCCGACCGCGTACCCCTCCAGGAAGGCCCGATGCAGCGCGTCCGCGCGCGGCGTCAGCGCCTTGAGATCCTCCTCGACCAGATGCAGGTCGATCCCGAGCTCCTCGAGACCGGGGTTGCGCGTGCCCATCGAAAGGTCGAGCAGCGCCGGCGGCCCCGAGGGGCCGGTGGGGAAGAGGACGTTCGAGCTCGTGAGGTCGCCGTGGGCGATCCCCCCGGCGTGGAGGCGCCCCAGCGCCTCTCCGAAACTGCGGAGGGCCGCGGGGAGCTGGTCCGCGGGAACGCCCGGATCCTCGAGGAGCTGCTTCAGCGTCGGCCCTTCGAGACGCTCGAGCACGAGCCGATGCTTCGCCAGGTCGAGGTCGAAGACGATCGGCGTGCGGACCCCGAGTCGACGCGCGTCGACCAGCAGGCGGGCCTCCGTCCGGGTGCGCTCGCGCCGAAGTCGCTCGTCCAGCGCCTTCGGTCGATACCGCTTCGCATCGCGCTCCTTGAGCAGGGCCGCGAGGCCCATCCACTCGACCGATCGGATCGTCGCCTCGGCCCCGCGCGAGACCGGGCGCCCTTCCTCGCTCGACTCGCTCGCCATCGCGCTGTGCGTCCGGCCGCTCGACCGGGGGCCGCTATAAGACGGTGAGCGGCCGGGCCGCTCGCGGGTCACGCGGCGAGCCGCTTCTCGACGAGCAGGGCGCGCAACGTGATCATCTTGCTGGGTCGGCCCGGGGTCTCGAGCGCCCAGGGGATCGGACGTTGCGCGGGGTGGGCGGCGAACCAGCGGCGCATCGACGCCCCGACATCCGGAGGCACCGCGTCGAGGTTCCAGCGGCCATCGCGACGCCGCTTGGACCTCAGCCAGCGGACCGCGTAACCGAGCCGGGGGTCCCTCCCGTAGCCGAGCTGCGTCAGGATCTCGAGACCGACCAGGAGGTCGTAGTAGTAGTGGACCGGGTAGTGGAACCGGAACCAGGGAGCGTAGCGCCCTCCCTGGCGATGGAGCTCACGCTCGAGGAAGAACTCGGCGGCCCGCTCGACGCACGCGGTCATCTCCCCCGTCCACCGCGCCCGCGGGTAGGCGGCGAAGGCGCTCAACCCCTCCCACGAATCGAGGTTGCGGCCCCGCTCGAAGCACGACCAACCGCCCTTCGGGTCGGCGGAGGCGACGAGCCACTCGAGCGTGCGTCGCGTGCGCGGATCGTCCCCGTACCCGAGGCGGATCAGCGACCGCGCCATGTTCCCCGCAAGGCAGTGGTGACCCCGACCGTTCGAGTTCCCGCCGTAGCCCCCGTTCGCGAGGGGAAACCCCTCCATCCAGACCTCGCACGACCGGCGGATCGGCGCGAGCGCGCGGGAGACCCCGAGGTCGGAGAGCACGATCATTCGCCAGTTCGTCGCGACGTACTTCGGCCGATAGAGCGAGAGGTCCTGCCGCCATCGACCCGAGGTGGTACGCTCGCGAAGGATGTCGGCGACCCATCCGCGGACCGGGATCTCCCGGTGCGCGGCGCGGACCTCGGCGTCGCTCTCGGGGCGATCGAGCAGTTCGGTCAGGGTGCGATAGCGGATGGCCGGCTGGTCCGGTCCGAGGAGCCATTCGACCGCGCGGAGGCCGGTCACGAACCTGCGAGGCGGGCCGCCGCTATAGGAGCGCTTCCGGAGGGCGGGCGGCGCCCTGTTTCGCGACGGCGGGGCGCCGGTTTATCTGCCGCCCCCCGTCTTCGCCGTCGGGTCACGGTCGATGACGGACGGCGAGAAGGTCGGTCGAAGGAGCGAGGAGGACGGCGTCGAGATCCTGGTCCTCAAGAACCCACCGGTCAACGCACTCAGCCTCGGCGTGATCGCCGATCTCGGGCGGCGCCTGACCGAGCTCGAGGACGACCGGAACGTCCGGGCCGTCGTGCTGACCGGCGACGGCCAGTACTTCAGCGCGGGGGCCGACGTCAAGGAGATGGCGACCCTCGATCTCTCGCAAGCCCCCGAGATCGCGCGCCGGGGGCTCGAAGTGTACGGACGGTTGGCCGCGCTGCGGGCGCCGGTCATCGCGGCGATCAACGGTCTCGCGGTCGGCGGCGGGCTCGAGCTCGCGCTCGCATGCGATCTGCGGATCGCCGGGGAATCCGCCAAGTTCGGCGCCCCCGAGGTCGGCCTCGGACTGATCCCCGCGTACGGCGGCACGCAGCGGCTCCCCCGCCTGATCGGCGTCGCCAAGGCGAAGGAGCTGATCTTCACCGGCGCGATGATCTCCGCCGCCGAGGCGGCCCGGATCGGGCTCGTGAACCGGACCGTGCCCGCCGGCCAGGAGCTCCGGGCCGCGCGGGACCTCGCGCACACGATCGCGCAGAAGGCACCGCGGGCGGTCCAGGCCGCGAAGCGGTCGATCCGCGAGGGGCTCGACCGTACGCTCGAGGACGGTCTGAAGAACGAGACGACGCTCTTCGAGACCGAGGTGCTCCCGACCGAGGACCTCGGGGAGGGGATCCTCGCCTTTGCCGAGCGGCGCCCGCCCAAGTTCAAGGGAGTCTAGCGATGGCGATCGAGTTCTCGTTCACCCCCGACCAGGAGGCGTTCCGCGACGCGGTCCGCCAGTTCCTGCAGCGCGAGGTCGCCCCGATCGTCGCGGCGATGGACGAGACGGAGGAGTTCCCGCGCGACTCCGTCCGCAAGATGCAGGCGGAGGGGTACTTCGGCGTCCCGATCCCGGAGGAGTACGGGGGCCTCGGGCTCGGCAAGGTCGGCTACTGCATCTTCCTCGAGGAGCTCGGCAAGGTCGACGCGTCCCACGGGACGATCGTCGGGGCCCATACCTCCCTCGGGACCACGCCCCTCCTCTACTACGGCACCGAGGAGCAGAAGCGCCGGTGGCTCGTCCCCGCGGCGAAGGGCGAGAAGCTGCTCGCCTTCAGCCTCACCGAACCCGGCTCGGGCAGCGACTCGGGCGCGGTCCACACGGCCGCCGAGCACGTCGGCGACCGGTGGGTCCTCACGGGCAACAAGATCTACGTCTCGAACGGCCGCGAGGCGGACACGATCGTCGTGATGGCCGGGAACGACGTCAAGCTCGGTCCGAACGGCGGCGTGACCGCCTTCCTCGTCGACACGAACCGGCCGGGGTTCAAGGTCGGTCGCTGCGAGAAGAAGATGGGCCTGCACGGCACGTCCACGGCGGAGCTGATCCTCGACCACGTCGAGCTCGGACCCGAGTGCGTCCTCGGCGAGGTCGGGAAGGGGTTCCACGTCGCGATGACCGCGCTCGACGTGGGGCGGGTCTCGCTCGGAGCCGCCTCCCTCGGCGGGATGCAGGCGGCGATGCACGAGGCGCTCGAGTTCGCGAAGAACCGGACCCAGTTCGGGCTGCCGATCAGCGAGTACCAGGCGATCCAGTTCAAGCTCGCCGACATGGCGATGAAGGCCCACGCGCTCCGCTTCATGGTCTACCACGCGGCGGCTCGCCAGGACCGGATGGGGACGGATCCCAAGGCGTGGAGCCGTCTCGAGCGGGCCGACAAGACGCGCGAGGCGGCGACCCTGAAGTGCCTCGCGTCCGAGTGGACGAGCGAGGTGATCGACGAGGCGCTCCAGATCCACGGCGGGCTCGGCTACATCCGGGGCACGCCGATCGAGCGGGCCTACCGCGACGCCCGCATCAGCGAGATCTTCGAGGGGACGAACGAGATCCAGCGCCTGGTCGTCTCCCGCGATCTCCTCACGCGGGGCGCGTAGGCTCGGCGGCGGCCGGCGCCGGGGCGGCCGGCCCCTCCCGGAGCACGCGACGCAGGACCTTCTGCACGCCGCTGCGGGGGAGCGACTCCGTGAACTCGATCGACCGCGGCGCCTTGTAATGGGCGATCCGCTCGCGCACGAACGCGATCAGCTCGTCCGCGCTCACGGTCGTGCCCGGTTTCCGCACCACGTAGGCCTTCACGACCTCGCCGTGCGCGGGGTCCGGCACCCCGATCGCAGCGACGTCCTGCACCGCGGGGTGCTGGAAGAGCACCTCCTCGACCTCGCGCGGGTAGACCTTCATCCCGCCGACGTTGATCATGTCCTTCTTCCGGTCGACGATGAACGCGTATCCGTCCGCGTCGATCCGGGCGACGTCCCCCGTCCGGAACCACCCGTCCCGGAGGACGGCCGCGGTCTCCTCGGGGTGGCCGAAGTAGCCGAGCATCACCTGGGGTCCCCGCACCGCGAGCTCGCCGATCTCGTCCGTCCCCAGCACGCGCGCGCCGCTCTCGAGGTCGAGCACGCGCTGGTCCGTGTTCGGGAGCGGGAGACCGATCGAGCCGACGCGACGCTCGCCCTCGAGCGGGTTGGCGTGGGTCGCCGGCGAGGTCTCGCTCAACCCGTAGCCCTCGACCAGCTTCGCGCCGGTCATCGCCTCGAACTGCCGCGCGACCTCCACCGGGAGGGGGGCGGACCCCGAAAGACAGTAGCGGATCGACCGGAGCCGGTACTTCGCGAGGTCGGGCTGGCGGAGGAACGCCTGGTAGAGCGCGGGCACCCCGGGGAACTCGGTCGGCTGGTATCGGTCCACGAGCTTCAGCAGCTCCCGGATCTCCGGACGCGTCTGGATCACGATCGTCGCCCCGTCCGAGAGCCCCAGGAGGAGCGCGATCGTGAGGCCGTAGATGTGGAAGAACGGGATCGCAGCGAGGATCGTGTCCCCGCCCGAGACGCGCGTCAGGTTCCACGCGTTCCCCTGGGTCACGTTCGCGACGAGGTTCCGGTGCGAGAGCATCGCCGCCTTCGGCACGCCGGTCGTGCCGCCGGTGTACTGGTACACCGCGACGGTCTGCGCGGGGTCCCCTGCGAACGGGTCGATCGTCCCCTGGGAACGGACCGCGGTCGCGTACGGATGCACCCACGCCTCGACGGGCAGGGCGGTCGGGAGCTTCTGCCGCCGAAGGACCGAGTTGACGAACGGCCGGAGGTACCACGGGTAGAACTCCCGGAGGCGGGCGACGAAGACCACCGGGACCGAGTACTGGGGCCGGACCTTCGCGACGTGGGGGAACAGGATCTCGAGCGTGACGAGCGCCTTCGGTCCGGAGTCCCGGAGGACCCGCGCGAGGTCGTCTCCCAGGTAGAGGGGGCTGACCTGGACCGCGATCGCCCCGATCCGGAGGATCGCCATGAGCGCGATCGGGTAGAGCGGGGTGTTCGGCAGGTAGATCGCGACGCGGTCGCCCGCCCCGACCCCGTTCTGGCGGAGCGCGGCCGCGAACCGCCCGCTCTCGTCCCAGAACCGCCGGTAGCTCCACCGGGCCCCGTAGTAGACGAGCGCGGTCCGACCCGGCCAGCGCTCGACCGATCGCTGGATCAGCTCGGGAAGCAGGACGTTCGGGATCTCGACGACCGGCGGAACGCCGGCGGGGTAGCGCTTGAGCCAGACCCGGTCGATGTCGTTCGGGAGCGCATCGACCATCGGGCTACCGTCCGGCGGGGACGTCCGCGTCGCGGACGAACTGGACCCCGGGCTTGTAGCCGGGCACGTAGTGCACCCGGTCGCCGACCTCGACGTCGCCCTCCTGCTTCACCGACGGCATCCAGCCGGTGATGCGGCCGCCCTCTTCGAGGTCGACCACGATGTACGCGTACGGTGCGTCGTTCAGGAAGTCGTCACCGGGAACGGAGAGGATCGTGTAGGCAGCCACGGTCCCCCGGCCGGAGAGCTTCACCTCGACCCTCTCGGCATGGCCGCAGTTCGGGCAGAGCAGGCCCCAGGTCGCGGAGATCGTCCCGCAGTTCGTGCAGCGGAACCCCTTCAACGTCTGCTCTTCCTCGTAGCCC